>CALMVT010000347.1 GCA_937873175.1 uncultured Acetobacteraceae bacterium
CCGCCTGTACCGCCGCCTTCCCTGGCGCCGCCGGCTGCCCGCCCGGCACCTTCGATCCCGCCGCCGCCCAGCCCCGCCAACCCGCCCGACCCGGACCGCCGCCCCGCGCCCGACAGCAAAGCGCTGGAAAGCACGCTGGACCGGCTGCGCTCCCAGCAGGCCAGCAAAGAGCTGCCGCGCGCTCCGGCGTCATCACCCTCAGCAGCACCGCCCCGCGCCAGCCCGACCGGCATCGACAACGCGCTGCTTTCCGGCGAGGTGCGCCGGGCCATCGGCGAGCGGCTCAGGGAATGCTGGACCGGCGACAAGAGCGCGTTGAATTATGACAAGCAATCGGTGCGCCTGGTGGTCACGACGGACCCGACCGGCACGATCCGCGTGGCGGACATCGCGGCCAACGATGCGTCCCGCACCGGCAGCGGCGTGGCCCGCGCTTTTGCCGAGCGCGCACGGCGGGCGGCGCTCGATCCGCAGTGCGCGCAGCTTCCATTGCCGGGTGCGCTGAAAGGACAAAACCGTACCTTTGAAATCACGTTCCGGCCCTGACCGACCGCCTCCATGGAAGTTTCCCGCATGAACCTAACCCGCCTCCTTCTGGCCCGCCGCAGCCTGCTGGCCGGCGCCGCCGTTTCCGCCGTGCCGTTGCTGGCGGGCAGTCCCAAAGCCCAAGGCATCGGCGGCGGCAACCAGCAGCCGGAGATCACCGTGGACCGCGCCCGCACCGCGCCGATCCCGATCGCCATCCCGAGCTTCGCCGGTATCCCGCTCGGCGCGGAGATGACCGGCGTGATCACCAACAACCTGGGCCGCTCCGGCCTGTTCCGGCCGATCAGCCCGGCGGCGCCGGCCGGTGGCGACGGCGATACCCCCAACTTCGGAAGCTGGAAGGCGCTCGGCGCGCAGGCCCTGGTGACCGGCCGCGCGGAGGGCGGCGGCTCCAACGTGCGGGTCGAGTTCCGGCTGTGGGACGTGCTGCCGGGCCAGCAGATCCAGGGCACCGCCTACACCACCACCTCGGCCAACTGGCGCCGCATCGCGCACATCATCAGCGACGTGATCTACGAGCGCCTGCTGGGCGAAAAGGGCTACTTCGATACCCGGATCGCGTATGTCGCCGGCAGCGGGCCGCGCGACCGCCGGGTAAAGCGGCTGGCGATCATGGACCAGGACGGGGAAAGCAACCACTTCCTGACGGACGGCACCTGGCTCGCGCTTACGCCCCGCTTCCACCCGACGCGCGACCAGATCGTGTTTATGTCGTTCCAGAACAACCGGCCGCGCGTGTACACCTTTGACCTCGGCACCAACACGCAGCGGGTGCTCGGCGAGTACGATGGGATGACGTTCGCGCCGCGCTTCAGCCCGGACGGCAACACCATCATCATGTCGGTTGCCCGCGGCAACGGGTCGGAGATCATCGCGGTCGGCCTGGGCGGCGGGCCGGAACGGCGGCTGACCACCGGCGGCGCCATCGACACCAGCCCTTGCTACAGCTCGGACGGCACGCAGATCGTATTCAACTCGGACCGCGGCGGCGACCAGCAGCTTTATGTCATGGACGCCAGCGGCGGCGGCGTGCGCCGCATCAGCTTCGGGCGCGGGCGCTACGCCACGCCGGTGTGGTCGCCGCGCGGCGACCTGATTGCCTTCACCCGGCTGACCGGCGGCACCTTCGCCATCGGCGTTATGCGCCCGGACGGGTCGGGGGAGCGCATCCTGTCGGAAAGCTTCTCCGTGGAAGGGCCGACCTTCGCGCCCAACGGCCGCGTGCTGATGTTCTACCGGGAAAACCCGGCGCGCGACCGCAGCGGCGGCGGCTACTCTTCCCGCCTGGTATCCATCGACATCACCGGCTTCAACGAGCGCGCGGTCAACACCGCGACGGACGCCTCCGACCCGGCCTGGTCGCCGCTTCTGGCCTGAGTCGGGGCATGAAAGCCGGGCAGGCACTCCGGTTCCGGGCCGCCAGCGTGCTTGACCCGCACCCGCCGGCGGCGTAACGCGCTTGAAAATGAAACGATCATGGCTTGGCGGCGCTAAGTCTGGCCAGTTCATGCTAAGGAGAGCAGCACCATGAAGTTCAAGCTGATCGGCATTTTCACGGCCGTGGCCCTGTTGGGCGCCTGCGCGGACAAGGCGGCGACCTCCGGCGCTGCCACCGGGTCCGGCGCCACGTCCGGCACGGCCGGCGTCACGCCGGGCAGCCAGCAGGACCTGGTGGCCAATGTCGGCGACCGGGTGTTCTATTCGCTCGACAGCTCCTCGCTGGACGGAGACGCCCGGTCCACGCTCAATCGGCAGGCGAGCTGGCTTGCCCGTTACCCGCAATCCAGCATCCAGGTGGCGGGCAACTGCGACGAGCGCGGCACGACGGAGTACAACCTGGCGCTCGGCCAGCGCCGGGCCAACGCCGCGCGTGACTACCTGCTAGCCCGCGGCACGTCGTCGGCGCGCATCACGTCGGTGAGCTACGGCAAGGAGCGTCCGACGGCGCTCGGCTCGGACGAGCAGGCGTATGCGCAGAACCGGAATGCAACAACCTCGGTTCGCTAAGCGGATGCGGCTCGCGCCCGCTGCGATCACGCTGGCGGTCGGCTTGGCCGCGGCGCCGGCGTGGTCGCAGTTGGATAGCCGCGAGGCGATCGCTTTGCAGAACCAGATCCTGGAACTGCGACGCGACCTGCAAGGGCTGCAAGCGCAGCGCGGCGCGCCGGCGCTGCCCCTGCCGGTGCGCCGGGGCGGGGATGGCGGCGGCAGCGAGATCGCGGCGCAATTGCTTGACCGCGTGGCGCAGCTTGAGGACGACGTGCGCCGCCTGCGCGGGCAACTCGACGAGCAGGCCAACGCGTCCCGCCGGCAGATGGACGACCTGTCCAAGCAGGTAGCCGACCTGAATTTCCGACTGCAGAATTCGGGACTTTCCGGCGGCCCGGGTCCGCGGGCATCGAACCCGGACGCCTTGGCGGCTCCGCCAGCAGGCGGGCCGGTGCCGTCCGGGCGGCGTCCGGCCGAGCTTGCTATGCAGGAAGGCAACGCCGCCCTGGCCCGGCGTGACTACGGCGTTGCCGAGGCGGCAGCGCGCGAGGTGCTGTCCGGCGGCAGGGGCGGGCCGCGCGCCGGGGACGCACAATTCCTGCTTGCGCAGGCACTGATGGGCAAGCGCGACTACCCCGGCGCTGCGGTGGCCTATGACGACGCCTACAACCGCTCGCGCACGGGGTCGCGGGCGCCGGACGCCCTTCTCGGCTTGGCGAACGCCCTGGCCGCGCTGAACGACCGGGCCAATGCCTGCGCCGCGCTTGACAAGCTGCGAACCGAGTTCCCCGCGCCCCGCCCGAACGTGCGGGACGCCGCCGCCGCGGCGCGTGGCCGTTCCGGTTGTTCTTGAGCCAGGCGCCGATCTCGCCGGATGAGTTCACGGCGATGATGGCCGCCGTCGGGCCGTTCGGCCGAGAGCGGCGGGTTGCCGTGGCCGTGTCCGGCGGCGGCGACAGCATGGCCTTGGCGCTGCTGCTTGCCGGGTGGGGGAAGCCCACGGCGCTGATCGTCGATCACGGCCTGCGTCCCGAGTCGGGGGACGAGGCGGCCCTCACGGCGGCGCGGGTTGCCGACCTGGGAATACCCGCCCGCGTGCTGCCGCTTTCGGGGCTGGCGCGCGGGCCTGCGCTGGCGGAGCGGGCGCGGACCGCGCGCTACGCCGCCCTGGCGGCGGCATGCCGGGACTCCGGGTTGGCCGACCTGCTGCTGGCGCACCACGCGCAGGACCAGGCCGAAACCCTGCTGCTCCGCCAAGGCGCCGGCAGCGGGCCGGCTGGCCTGGCCGGCATGGCGTCAGTGGTGCACGGGGACGCGGTCCGGCTGCTGCGCCCCTTGCTGACGGTAATGCCGGCCCGGCTGCGCGCGAGCTTGCGCCGGGCCGGGGCAAGCTGGGTCGAGGACCCCACCAACACGGACCCAGCAACGCCCCGCGCCAGGTTCCGCGCCGCGTTCGCCCGGGGGGATGCGGCCCCGGTGCTTGATCTTTGCCAAGCGGCGCGGCGGCACGGCGCGGCGCGGCGCGAGCAGGAGATCACGGTCGCGGACGAGTTGGCGCGGCAGGTCAGCTTCTTGCCCGGCGGCGTCGCCGCCATTGCCGGGCCGGCCATCAGCGCCGCGGCGCTGTCCGCCGTGATCTGGACCGTGTCGGGAGCACGCCATCCCCCGGGAACCGCCCCCGTGGCGCGCTTGGCCGGGCGGCTGCGCCCGGCCACCCTGCACGGCGCGGTGGTCCTGCCGACATCAGGCGGATGGCTGGTCGGGCGGGAAGCGGCGGCCCAGGCCGGCGCGGTCCCGGCGCGATCGGGCGCCGTGTGGGACAGCCGATTCCGGCTGCTCGCAGCACCGCCGCAGGATGGCACCTTGGGGCCGCTCGGCGATGACGCCGCCCGGCTGCGGCGGTGGTCCGGCCTGCCGGCGGCGCTTTTGCGGACGGCCCCGGCCATCCGATGCAGTTGCGGATTGTTCGCCGTGCCGAGTTTGGCCTATCCTGACCGGGACGCCTGCCGTGCCGTGCCGATCGCGTTCTGCCCGCCCCGCCCGGCCGCGCCCGCGCCTTTTGCACCGGGCTGATTGGGTGGGGATGTGCAGGCGGCACCGGCGCACTATGTTGAGGTTCTGTTAAGCGGCGCCGGCCCATGATGGGCCGGGAACGAGGATACCGGGACCGCTCCGATTGCGCCCAGGCCCGGGTGAGATGACTGGATCGCCAGGATCATATGATGAGCAATTTCGGCCGCAATCTAGCGCTCTGGGTCATAATCGCCCTGCTGCTCGTGGTGCTGTTCAACCTGTTCCAGCCCGGAAGCACGCAACGCACGGCGACCCAGGTTGCCTATTCCGACTTCATTGGCGACGTCAATGGGGGACGTGTCCGTGACGTACTGATCCAGGGCCGCACGGTTTCCGGCCAGTTGGCGGACGGGCGCACCTTCCAAACCTACACGCCGGAAGATCCGGCGCTGGTCAGCCGCCTGACCGAGAAGGGCGTGCGGGTGATCGCCAAGCCCGAGGAAAGCGACAACCCACTGCTACATTACTTGCTGAGCTGGTTCCCCATGCTGCTGCTGATCGGCGTGTGGGTGTTCTTCATGCGCCAGATGCAGTCGGGCGGCGGTCGGGCTATGGGCTTCGGCAAGTCCCGCGCCCGGCTGCTGACGGAGAAGCAGGGCCGCGTGACGTTTGACGATGTGGCCGGCATCGACGAGGCTAAGAGCGAGCTGCAGGAGATCGTCGAATTCCTGAAGGACCCGCAGAAGTTCCAACGCCTGGGCGGCAAGATCCCTAAGGGCGTGTTGCTGGTCGGCCCGCCGGGCACCGGCAAGACGCTGCTGGCCCGCGCCATTGCCGGCGAGGCCAATGTGCCGTTCTTCACCATTTCGGGCTCCGACTTCGTTGAGATGTTTGTGGGCGTCGGCGCCAGCCGCGTGCGCGACATGTTCGAGCAGGGCAAGAAGAACGCGCCCTGCATCATCTTCATCGACGAGATCGACGCGGTTGGGCGGCATCGCGGCGCCGGCCTGGGCGGCGGCAACGACGAGCGTGAGCAGACGCTGAACCAGATGCTGGTGGAGATGGACGGGTTTGAAAGCAATGAGGGTGTCATCCTTATCGCCGCGACCAACCGTCCGGACGTGCTGGACCCGGCGCTGCTGCGTCCCGGCCGGTTCGACCGCCAGGTGGTGGTGCCGAACCCGGACGTGAACGGGCGCGAGAAGATCCTCCGCGTGCACATGCGCAAGGTGCCGCTGGCCAGCGACGTGGACCCGAAGGTGATCGCCCGCGGCACGCCCGGCTTTTCCGGCGCGGACCTTGCCAACCTGGTGAACGAGGCGGCGCTGCTCGCGGCCCGGCTCGGCAAGCGGGTGGTGGCGATGTCCGAGTTCGAGAACGCCAAAGACAAGGTCATGATGGGCGCGGAGCGGAAGTCGCTCGTCATGAGTGAGGACGAGAAGCGTATGACCGCTTACCACGAGGCCGGCCATGCCCTGTGCGCCATCAACGACCCGGAATGCGATCCGGTGCACAAGGCTACCATCATCCCGCGCGGCCGGGCGCTGGGCCTAGTGATGAGTCTGCCGGAGGGCGACCGCCTGTCCGAAAGCAAGGCGCGGCTGCTGGCTCGCATGAAGATGGCGATGGGCGGACGCGTCGCGGAGGAACTGGTGTTCGGGCCGGACAAGGTGTCGAACGGCGCCGCTGGGGACATCAAGCAGGCGACCAACATCGCCCGCGTGATGGTCACGGAATGGGGCATGAGCGACAAGCTCGGCATGATTGCCTACGGCGACAACAGCCAGGAGGTGTTCCTGGGCCACTCGGTCACGCAGAACAAAAACGTGTCCGAAGTCACCGCCCGGGAAATCGACGCAGAGATCAAGCAGATCATCGACAACGCTTATGGCGGCGCCAAGAGCCTGCTGACCGAGCGTCTGGAGGAGTTGCACCGTTTGGCGCGCGGCCTCCTGGAGTACGAGACACTGTCGGGCGAAGATATCCGCACCGTGCTGCGCGGCGACCCCGTGATTCGCAAGGTGGTGGATGAGCCTGCTGCGGAAAGCCGGCGCGCATCGGTGCCCTCCGCCGGGCGTCCGGCGGCGCCACCGCCCACCGGCGGGCTTGGCCCGGCGCCGCAGCCAGGCTGAGCGGGCTTGATTGGAACGGCCGGCATCACCCGATGCCGGCCGTTTCCACGACCACCATGTTGAAGTTCACGGCCACTACCCATGACGTTCCGGGCCGTGCGTGGGCCGGGCTGCCGCCGGGTCCGGTCGTCATGGGCATCCTCAACGTCACGCCGGACAGCTTCAGCGATGGCGGCGACGCCATGGACGCTGCCCGGGCCATCGAGGCCGGGCAGCGGATGATCGCGGAGGGCGCGGGCCTCCTTGACATCGGCGGCGAATCGACCCGGCCCGGCGCCGTGCCCGTTCCGCCCGAGGAGGAGCGGCGCCGCGTGCTGCCGGTGGTCGCGGCGCTTGCTGGCCGCGGCGTGGCGCTCTCGGTCGATACCCGGAATGCCGGCACCATGGCGGCGGCGCTCGACGCCGGGGCGGCCATTGTCAATGACGTTACGGCCTTGACCCATGACCCGGCGGCGGCATCGCTCGTGGCCCGCCGCGGCTGCCCCGTGGTGCTGATGCACATGCGGGGCACGCCGGCCACGATGATGGCGCACGCGACCTATGCCGATGTAGCTGCCGAGGTGATGGCCGAACTGAACGCCCGGATCGGCGCGGCGGAAACCGCAGGCGTTGTCCGTTCCAGCATCGCCATCGACCCCGGCATCGGCTTCGCCAAGACGGGCGAGCATAACATTGTGCTATTGCAACGTCTGCCGATCTTGCTAGGGTTGGGGTGCCGGATCGTGGTCGGGGTGTCGCGCAAGCGTTTCATTGGCCAGTTGAGCGGCGCGGAGGACATGAAACAGCGCATGGCCGGTTCAATCGCTGCGGGCCTGTATGCCTTGTCACAGGGCGCAACCATCCTCCGGGTTCACGATGTCGCGGCAACGGTCCAGGCCGTTCGGACCTGGCAGGCGCTGGCCGGCTGACCTATTGACCCTCTTAAAACCTGGGGAACATCATGACGACCAGCAGGCGCCTGTTCGGCACGGACGGCATTCGCGGCAAGGCCAACGCGGATCCGATGACGGCGGAAACGGCGCTGCAGTTGGGTCAGGCAGCCGGGCTGATCTTTGTGCGCGGCAACCACCGGCATCAGGTCGTGATCGGCAAGGACACCCGGCTGTCGGGCTACATGATCGAGCCGGCCTTGGTCGCGGGCTTCATCGGCGCGGGCATGGACGTGATCCTGGTCGGCCCGTTGCCGACGCCGGCCATCGCCATGCTGACCCGCAGCCTGCGCGCCGACCTCGGCGTGATGATCTCCGCGTCGCACAACCAGTTCGAGGACAACGGCATCAAGCTGTTCGGCCCCGACGGGTTCAAGCTGTCGGATCAGACGGAGCTGGACATCGAGATGCTGATGGCGGCGGACCGCTCCGCGCAGCTTGCTGCCCCCTCCAAGCTCGGTCGCGCCGTCCGGCTGAACGATGCCGGCGGGCGCTACATCGAGGCTGCCAAGGGCACGTTCCCCCGCGGCGTCACGCTATCCGGGCTGAAGATCGTGGTGGATTGCGCGAACGGCGCCGCCTACAGCGTGGCGCCGACGGTGTTGTGGGAACTCGGCGCCACCATCATCCCGGTGGGGGTGGAGCCTGACGGGTTCAACATCAACAGCGGCTGCGGCTCTACCGTGCCGTCATTCCTGTGCTCCAAGGTGCTGGAGCATGGCGCCGACCTCGGACTGGCGCTCGACGGGGACGCGGACCGGCTTCTGCTGTCCGACGAGCGCGGCAAGATCATCGACGGCGACCAGATCCTGGGCTTGATCGCGCAGTACTGGGGGCGGGCTGGGCGGCTAACCGGGGATGGCGTGGTCGCGACGGTGATGTCCAACCTGGGGCTGGAGCGCTTCCTGGCTTCGGAGGGCGTGCCGCTGCACCGCACCCAGGTCGGCGACCGCTACGTGGCGGAGCGCATGCGTGCCAGCGGCATCAACGTCGGCGGCGAGCAGTCCGGCCACATGATCCTGTCGGACTATGCGACCACGGGCGACGGCCTCGTTGCGGCTCTGCAGGTGCTGGCCGTGCTGGTCCAGCAGGGCCGCCCGGCGAGCGAAGCGTGCAAGCTGTTCGACCCTCTGCCGCAGATGCTGCGCAACGTGCGCTTCACCGGGCGCTCGCCCTTGAAGGACCCTCATGTGATCGCGGCGGTTGCCGGTGCCGAGGCCGAGTTGGGCCAGACCGGCCGGCTGCTGCTGCGCTTGAGTGGCACCGAGCCGGTCCTGCGCGTCATGGCAGAGGGCGAGGACGAGGCGATGGTCAGCCGGATCGTTGCCCAGCTTTGCGACACCGTGCTCGCGGCGACCCACGAGGCCGCGTGACCGGCGTGCCCCGCGGCCGAGTCCTGGTCATCGCGGGGTCGGACTCCGGCGGCGGCGCGGGGATCCAGGCGGACATCAAGGCGGTCATGGCCCTGGGCGGCTACGCCGCGACCGCGATCACGGCGCTGACGGCGCAGAACACCGTGGGCGTGCACGGCGTGCTGCCTGTGCCTCCCCATTTCGTCCGCCAGCAGATCAACGCCGTGCTGGACGACATCGGCGCCGATGCGGTGAAAACCGGGATGCTGGGCAGCGCGGAGGTCGTGCAGGCGGTGGCGGCGGCGCTGCGTCGGCGTGGCAGCCCCATCCCCCTGGTGGTGGACCCGGTGATGGTCGCCAAAGGCGGGGCGCGGCTCCTCGATGACCCGGCCGTTGCCGCCCTGCGCTGCGACCTGCTGCCGCTCGCGGCCCTGCTGACGCCCAACGTGCCGGAGGCGGAGGCGTTGACCGGCCTCACCATCGCCGACCACGCCGCCGCCCGACGGGCGGCGCAGGCGTTGCTGGACCTGGGCGCCGCGGCGGTGCTGCTGAAGGGTGGGCACCTGGACGGAGCGGTGGTGCAGGACATCCTGGCGACCTCCGCCGGGCTTGAGGTGATCGAAAGTCCGCGCGTGGACACGCGCCACACCCACGGCACCGGCTGCACGCTGGCCAGCGCGGTCGCCGCCGGGTTGGCGCAAGGCATGACGCTCTCAGACGCGGTGCGGCGCGGGGCCGCTTATGTCCATGCGGCGATCCTGGCGGCACCTGGCTTCGGTGCCGGGCACGGGCCGCTTGGGCATGGCGTGACGGTTGAGCCCGCCCGGCTTGCCTCGGTGCCCGCCCGCGGTTAAGTCTCCCGGCGGGCCACGTCCCCCCACCGGGACGCTTCTCTTCTGAAAGGGAGAGCGAACATGACGCTCGCACTCGATGCCGCGCCGGTCGCGGCCAAGCCGGCTTTGCGCCCGGCCAACTCCGATTTCTCATCCGGTCCCTGCGCCAAGCGCCCCGGCTGGAGCCTGGAAGCACTATCCGGCGCGCTGCTGGGCCGCAGCCACCGCGCGGCCGGACCGAAAGCGCGGTTGGCGGAGGTGATCGACCGCTCCCGCGCCGTGCTGGGTTTGCCGCAAGACTGGGTGCTCGGCATCGTGCCCGGCTCCGACACGGGCGCGGTCGAGATGGCGATGTGGTCCCTGCTCGGCGCCCGCGGCGTGGACATCCTGGCGTTCGAGAGCTTTTCCGAGGCTTGGGCCACCGATGTCGTGAAGCAACTCAAGCTGTCTGACGCCCGGGTGCTGACGGCGCCTTATGGCGATTTGCCGGATCTCGCCCAGGTCGATCCCGCCCGCGACCTCGTGCTGGCCTGGAACGGCACGACCTCCGGCGTGCGGCTGCCCCATGCCGATTGGATTGCGCGGGATCGCCAAGGGTTGGTGATCTGCGACGCCACCTCGGCTGCTTTCGCCATGGCGCTGCCGTATGAGAAGCTCGATGTCGTCACCTGGTCCTGGCAGAAGGTGCTGGGCGGGGAAGCCGCGCACGGCATGCTGGCCCTGTCCCCGCGCGCTGTTGCCCGGCTGGAAAGCTACAAGCCGGCTTGGCCGCTGCCCAAAGTGTTCCGCCTCACCAGCGGCGGCAAGCTCAGCGCCGGCATTTTCCGGGGCGAGACGATCAACACGCCCAGCATGTTGTGCGTCGAGGACGCGCTCGACGGCCTGCGCTGGGCCGAGGGGGTCGGCGGCCTGCCGGCGCTGATCGCGCGCAGCGAGGCGAACCTTTCCGCCGTCGCTGCCTGGGTGGAGCGCACCCCCTGGGTCGATTTCCTCGCGGCCGACCCGGCGACCCGATCCTGCACCTCCATCTGCCTCCGCATCGCCGCGCCCTGGTTTGCCGCGCTCTCGCCCGACGAGCAGGCGAAGGCGGCCAAGCGCATCGCCTCCTTGCTGGACAAGGAGGGCGTCGCCTTCGACCTCGCATCGTATCGCGACGCGCCGCCGGGCTTGCGGATTTGGGGCGGCGCTACCGTGGAAACCGGGGATATTGAGGCGCTGCTGCCCTGGCTCGATTGGGCCTATGCCCAGGTGTGCCCGGCATGACCGCCAGCGTCCTGATCAGCGACAAGCTTTCGCCCGCGGCGGTCGAAATCTTCCGGGCGCGCGGCCTGTCCGTCGATCTGCAGCCCGGCCTCGCGCCCGCGGAATTGCGCGCGGTCATCGGCGAGTATGACGGCCTCGCCATCCGCTCCGCCACCAAGGTGACGCGCGAACTGCTGGACGCGGCGCCCCGGCTGCGCATCGTCGGCCGGGCCGGCATCGGGGTGGACAACGTGGACGTAAAGGCCGCGACTGCCCGCGGCGTCGTGGTGATGAACACGCCGAACGGCAACGCAATCACCACGGCCGAGCACGCCATCGCCATGATGTTCGCCCTCGCCCGGCAAATTCCGGAAGCGACGGCCAGCACCCGGGCGGGCAAGTGGGAGAAGAATCGCTTCCTAGGCGTGGAGCTGACGGCCAAGACGCTGGGCCTGATCGGCTGCGGCAACATCGGCTCCATCGTGGCGGAGCGGGCGGTGGGCCTTCGCATGCGGGTGATTGCCTACGACCCGTTCCTCACGGAGAAGCGGGCGCTCGACCTCGGTGTGGAGAAGGTGGAGCTGTCGGAACTGCTGGCCCGGGCCGACGTGATCACCCTGCACACGCCGCTCACCGACGCGACGCGCAATATCCTGTCGCGCGACGCCATTGCCGCCTGCAAGCGGGGCGTGCGGATCGTGAACTGTGCCCGCGGCGGCCTGCTGGACGAGGCGGCCTTGGCCGAGGCGCTCCAATCGGGACAGGTAGCCGGCGCGGCGCTGGATGTGTTCGAGACGGAGCCTGCGACCAGCAGCCCGCTGTTCGCCCTGGACAACGTGGTGTGCACGCCGCATCTGGGCGCCGCGACTTCGGAAGCCCAAGAGAACGTCGCGTTGCAGGTTGCCGAGCAGATGAGCGATTTCCTGCTGACCGGCGCCGTGTCGAACGCGATCAACATGGCCTCCGTTTCGGCGGAGGAAGCGCCGCGGCTCCGGCCTTATATCGAGCTGTGCCGTCTGCTGGGCCTGTTCGCCGGGCAGATGACCCAGGCGGGAGAGGGCGTGCTGCGCAGCGTGTCGGTCGAGTATGAGGGCTTGGCCGCGCCGCTGAACCACCGCCCGATGACGGCGGCCTTGCTGTCGGGGCTGCTGACGCCGTTGATGGCCGGGGTGAACATGGTGAACGCCCCGGTGATCGCCCGGGAGCGCGGGCTGGACGTGGCGGAAACCGTGCATGACCGGCCGAGCGAGTATCAGACGCTTGTGCGCGTGACCGTCACGACCGACCGGCAAACCCGTTCCGTCGCCGGCACGCTGTTCGCCGGCGCCCGCCCGCGGCTAGTGGAGATCAAGGGCATCAAGGTGGAGGCCGACTTCGGCCGGTCCATGCTTTACATCACCAACCAGGACCGCCCCGGCTTCATCGGGCGGTTCGGCGCGACCCTCGCGGATGCCGGCATCAACATCGCGACGTTCCATCTCGGGCGCGCCGAGACCGGGGGCGACGCGATCTGCCTGGTCAGCGTGGACCAGCCGATCCCGGATGCCGTCCTGGCGGCGGTGCGCGCCCTGCCTTTGGTCATGCAGGCGACGCAGCTGGAATTCTAGGCTAGAACCGCCTGCCCATGACCGAGGACATGCCCCCCAACCCGGCCCTGCTGCCTTCCGGCCTGCGCGACCTGCTGCCGCCGGAAGCGGAGGTCGAGGCCGCGACGGTGTCCGCGCTGATGGACACCTTTTCCGCCCACGGTTACCAGCGCGTGAAGCCGCCATTGATCGAGTTTGAGGACGGGCTGCTGGAAGGATCGGGCGCCGCGGTGACGGACCAGATCTTCCGCGTCATGGACCCGGACACCCATCGCATGATGGGGGTGCGCGCTGACATGACGCCGCAAGTCGCCCGCATCGCCGCCACCCGGCTGGCCGGCCATCCGCGCCCGCTGCGCTTGTCCTACGCCGGGCAATGCCTGCGGGTGCGCGGCAGCCAGATCGCGCCGGACCGGCAGGTGGCGCAGGCCGGGATCGAGCTGCTCGGTGTGGACAGCGCGGTGGCCGATGCGGAGATCGTGCTGGTGGGCGCAGAGGCGTTGGCCGGGGTCGGCATGGGCCGGGTCAGCTTCGACCTGACGTTGCCACAGTTGGCGCCGACCTTGCTGGACGAGGCGGGAATCGCCGGCGCGGGTCGCTTGGCGCTGACGCGCGCGCTGGACCGCAAGGACGCCGCCGCCGTCGCGGAGCATGGCGGCGCACTCGCCCAGTTGCTGACCGACCTGCTGCTGGTCGCAGGTCCCGTTGCGCCTGCCTTGGAAATGCTGGAAGCGGCCCAGCTCCCGCCCTTGGCCGCGGCGCTGTGCGCCCGGATGCGCCAGACCGTGCAGGCCATCCTGCATCAAGCGCCCGATACCCGCCTGACGCTCGATCCCATCGAGTTCCGCGGCTTCCGCTACCATACTGGCGTCTGCGTCACCGTGTTCGCGCCGGGCCGGCATGAGGAGTTGGGCCGCGGCGGCCGCTACGTATCCGGGGACGGTGAGCCGGCGGCCGGCCTCACGCTTTACCCCGACGCGATGCTGCGCGCCTTGCCACCCCGGGCCGTTCGGCGGCGGGCATACCTGCCTTGGAACACGCCGCGCGGCCAGGGCGCGGCGCTGCGCGAAAGCGGCTTTGCCACGCTTCCTGCCTTATCGGACGGGCCTGACCCGGCCGAGGAGGCGCGGCGCCTCGGCTGCACCCACATCCTGCGGGACGGTGTGGCCGTTCCGCTGACCACGGAGAGCTGAATGCCCAACGTTGCCGTGATTGGCGCCCAATGGGGCGACGAAGGGAAAGGCAAGGTTGTGGACTGGCTCGCCAGCCGCGCCGACGTGGTGGTGCGGTTCCAGGGTGGGCACAACGCCGGGCACACGCTGGTGGTCGGCAACCAGACCTACAAGTTGTCCCTGCTGCCCAGCGGGCTGGTGCGCGGCAAACTCGGGGTAATCGGCAACGGCGTCGTGATCGACCCCGTGGCGTTGCTGGCTGAAATGGACCGGGTGCGTGCCCAGGGCTTGGACGTGACGCCGGACAACCTGCGCATCGCCGAGAACGCCATCCTGATCCTGCCGGTGCACGGCGCCCTAGACCGCGCCCGCGAGGCTGCCCGCGGCGACCGCAAAATCGGCACCACCGGCCGCGGCATCGGCCCGGCCTACGAGGACAAGGTCGCGCGCCGCGCCATCCGCGTTTGCGACCTCGCCGAGCCTGATGTGCTGTCCGACAAGCTCGATGAGTTGCTGCTGCACCATAACACGTTGCTGACCGGTCTGGGCGCGCAGCCGGCGCAGAAGCAGGAACTGCTGGACCTGCTACTCGGCCTCGCGCCACGCCTCCTGCCGCATGTCGAGGCCGTATGGGAACGCTTGGATGAGGCGCGTCGCGCAGGGCGCCGCATCCTATTCGAGGGCGCGCAGGCCGTGATGCTGGACGTGGACCACGGGACTTACCCGTTCGTGACCAGCAGCAACACGATTGCCGCGACCGCGGCGGCCGGGTCCGGGATCGGCCCGGCGGTGATCGGCTTCGTGCTGGGCATTGCCAAGGCCTACTCGACGCGCGTGGGCGCCGGGCCGTTCCCGACGGAGCTGCACGACGAAACCGGGCGCCAGCTCGGCACCCGGGGGCACGAGTTCGGCACGGTGACGGGCCGCCCGCGCCGTTGCGGGTGGTTCGACGCGGCGCTGGTCCGGCAGGCCGTCAAGGTCGGCGGCATCCAAGGCTTGGCGCTGACCAAACTCGACGTGCTGGACGGCATGGCGGAGCTGAAGATCGGCGTCGGCTACGAGATCAACGGAAAGCGGCTGAACCACCTTCCGGCCGGTCAGGCGGCCCAAGCCGCTGCCAAGCCGATCTACGAGACGATTGAAGGGTGGGCCGGATCGACCCGTGGCGCACGGTCCTGGGCGGCGCTGCCCGCCCAGGCGATCAAATACGTACGCCGAGTTGAGGAACTGGTGGAAACGCCGGTCACGCTGTTATCCACCAGCCCAGAACGGGACGACACCATCCTGATGCGCGACCCGTTCGAAAGCTAGGACGCCCCGCAGGCCGTACGGGGCGCAGTCGCTTAGGCTGCCTGCTGCGTCGCCATGCGGCGCTCGGCCACCTGGGTCTTCATCGCCTTTTGCAGCTTCTCGAAGGCCCGGACCTCGATCTGCCGCACCCGCTCGCGCGAGATGCCGTACTGCTGCGACAGATCCTCCAGCGTTGTCGGGTTGTCCTTCAGCCGACGCTCGATCAGGATGTGCCGCTCGCGCTCGTTCAGCGTCTTCAACGCGCCGCTCAGCAGCGCCTTACGGCCGCTCAGCTCCTCGCGGTCGGCGAGCGCAGCTTCCTGGCTATCGCTCTCGTCTACCAGCCAATCCTGCCACTCGCCCTCACTGTCGGCACGGACCGGGGCGTTCAGGCTGTTGTCCGGCGCGGCCAAGCGGCGGTTCATGCTGACCACGTCCTGCTCCGGCACCGCGAGCATGCGGGCGATCTTCGCCACCTGCTCCGGCTGCAGGTCGCCATCCTCGATGGCTTGCATCTGGCCTTTGAGCCGGCGCAGGTTGAAGAACAGCTTCTTCTGCGCGGCGGTGGTGCCCATCTTCACCAGCGACCAGCTATGTAGGATGTATTCCTGGATCGCCGCCCGAATCCACCACATCGCGTAGGTCGCGAGGCGGAAGCCACGGTCCGGGTCGAACCGCTTGACCGCCTGCATCATGCCGACGTTGCCTTCGCTGATCAGCTCGCCCACGGGCAGGCCGTAGCCGCGGTAGCCCATGGCGATCTTGGCAACCAAACGCAGATGTGAGGTGACGAGTTGATGGGCGGCGCCCATGTCTTCGTGGTCACGCCACCGGCGCGACAGCTCCAACTCCTCCTCCGGAGCGAGCATAGGAAACTTGCGGATCTCTTGCAGATACCGCGATAGATTGCCTTCAGGGGCAACATTAATGATGGCAGCAGCCATGTAGGGCCTCTCTCGCCTCGGTGATCTGTCTCAACCCTATACGGCGTTGCGACATAATCGGTTGCGGCGGAATTGAAGATAGACGCGGGGATCACCATCACGTCCCAGAGACCACCCCGAAGCAATGACCATCTGGACAGGCCCCGACGCAGCACGCCCGCCACGTCAGGTTATGCGGTTATACAGGACCTGGTAGGTCCTGTCAAGAAAAGCTGGGGTTCCCGGCCTGACAATCCAACGCCTGCACCAGAGCCGCCATATCGGCGGGCACCGGCCGCTCGAACAGCAACGCTCGTCCTGTGCGCGGATGGGCGAAGCCGAGTCGGGCCGCGTGCAGGGCCTGCCGCGGGAAGTCGAGCAGGGCGGCGCGCACGGGACTCGTCAACGCTTTTGCGGCGGCCGGGACCCGCCGGAGATACACGGGATCGCCCACCACGGGATGTCCGGCGCTGGCCAGGTGCACGCGGATCTGGTGGGTGCGCCCCGTCGCTAGCAGGCACTCGATGAGGGTGACGGGTGATGGCCAGGTGCGCCGGGTGCGATACCGGGTCAAGGCCGGCTTGCCGCCCCGGGCCACCACGGCCATGCGCTTGCGTTCCCGCGGGTCCCGCCCGATCGCGCCCTCGATCTCGCCGCTTGGTGGATTGGGAACGCCCCAAACCAGGGCGTGATAGGCGCGGTCGATGTCGCGGGCGGCAAAGGCCGCGGAAAGCTTGGCCAGCGCCTGCTCCGTTTTGGCGATCACCATGATGCCCGTGGTGTCCTTGTCGAGCCGGTGCACGATGCCGGGCCGGCGCTCCCCGCCGATGCCGGGCAGGCTGTCGCCGCAATGCGCCAAAAGGGCATTGACCAGCGTGCCGTCCTCATTGCCCGGCGCCGGGTGCACCACCAGACCGGCCGGCTTGTCGAGCACGATCAGGTCTGCGTCTTCATGCAGGATTTCAAACGGAATAAGCTGCGGCTCCGGCCGGGCGGCGATGGCGGCCGGGGGCTGGACGATGAAGACCGCGCCGGGCCGCACGGGTTCCGCGGGGTCGCGCAGGGCCACGTTGTCCCGCAACACGGCGCCGTTCTGCATCAAAGACTTGACGCGGGAGCGGGACAACGTGCCGATGGCGTCCGCCAGGAACCGGTCCGTCCGCTGTCCAACTGCGCTTGGGCCGGCGACGACCTCGATCGCTTCCGGCAGGGATCGGATCGGAGGGAGTGCAGCGTTGGGCGCATTGAAAGCCGCGGTTGTCGTCATGGGAGTCCTGATCGTGGTCGGCACGGTGGGCTTGGTCGTCGTGCTCGCCCAGCGTATGTCGGCCACGTCCGCACCGATTGCCAGGGTCACGCTGGACGAGCCGCCCGGCACGCGGATCGCCGGCGCCTCGGCCGTCGCCGACCGAATCGCGGTTCAGCTTGCGGGCGGCGGCCCCGACCGCGTGGTGCTGGTGGATCTGAAGTCCGGCCGCGTGCTGGGCCATGTAGCGCTGGCCCGCTGATGGCGCACAAGAAGCCGAACCTGCCGACCAAGCTGTGCGCGGCCTGCGGCCGCCCGTTCGCTTGGCGCAAAAAATGGGCGGCGTCGTGGGAGGAGGTGCGCTTCTGCTCCGACGCGTGCCGCACCGGGCGGCGCGACGCGGCCCGGCGCAAGGCCGCGACGAAAGACGCTTGATTCCCCGCGGCGCCTGCCCTAGTTAGCCCTTCGGCCACGTCCTGTTCGTCTAGAGGCCTAGGACACCGCCCTCTCACGGCGGTAACAGGGGTTCGAATCCCCTACGGGACGCCAATCTTGGGCTCCGCCCTGTGTTCGCCACGTCCCCCAACTCCGGCCTTCGCGCCCGAGAGATGATGGCAAAAACGGCTCAGCCAGTCCACAAAAGCCGTAACGATAAGCTGCGCGGGCCATAGGGGTTCAACCTCCAGCAGGTTGCCGATAGTTTGTCCACGTACACCACGCCAGGACGCAGCATGCTTCGGAACACCGCGATTGGCTTAGCAGCGGCATCACTTATGGCCGCGCCCGGCTTCGCCGCCCCGCCGCAAGACCCAACGGGCACCTTCACGTTCCAAGTCGAAAACGACTCAGCATCAACCCAGAAAGGCACGACCGACAGCTACTACACGAGCGGGCTGCGGCTCGGCTCCACGTCGGGCACCAATGCGGTTCCGGATGCGCTGGCAGGCTTGGGCCGCGCGGTGTGGGGCGACGGGGTGCAGCGGATCAGCCTGGATATCAGCCAATCCATTTTTACGCCCCGGGCCACGCAGCTCAACCCGCCGAACCCGCGGGACCGGCCCTATGCCGGATACCTGAACGCAACCTTCGGGCTGCTGCACGACAGCGACAATGCCCGAAGCCTGCTGGCGCTGACGCTCGGCGTGATTGGGCCGTCGGCGCTGGGGCGCCAGGTGCAGAACGGGTTCCACGATCTCATCGGCGACCGGGAAAACCGCGGCTGGTCGTCGCAGCTCAAGGACGAGCCGGCCATCGAACTTCTGGCGGAACGGACTTACCGCCTGCCCATCGCGCAATTTTACGGCGTCGAAACCGACGCATTGCCGGCGCTCACGGTCGGGGTCGGAACCGTCCGGGATTATGTGCAGGCGGGCTTCAACGTCCGGCTCGGCCAAGGACTTGGCAGCGACTTCGGCGCGCCGCGCATCCAGCCCGGGCTGAGCGGGTCGGACGCCTACACGCCCACGCGCCCGCTTGCCTGGTACGTGTTCGCCGGCGCCGATGGCCAGGGCGTCGCCCGCGACGTGTTCCTGGACGGCAGCACGTTCCGCGCCCGCAGCCCCTCTGTCGATAAGCGGGCGTTCTTGGGAGAGTTCCAGGTTGGCCTGGCCGCCATGTTCCATGGCGTGCGCGTGACCTACACGCAGACTTGGCAGACCGAGTCGTTCAAAGGGCAGAAAAGTGGGCTGTTCAACTTCGGCTCGCTGGCGCTGTCGGCGCGGTTCTAGCCGGCGGTCTCCGGCACCAGGTCGGCTGCCATCCCCGGCGCCTGGCCCGCCTCGCCATCCGTCAGCGTGCGCCAGGTGCCCTGGACCAGGATTTCGCACGGACGGAACCGGGCCTTATAGGCCATCTTACGGCTTTCCGGGACCCAGTAGCCCAGGTACACATAGGGCAGCTTCTGCGCCCGGGCGCGCTTGATCAACCATAGGATCGCGTAGGTGCCGAGCGACTGCTTCTCGCATTCCGGGGCGAAGAAGCTGTAAACCGCCGAAAGCCCGTCGCCGAGCCGGTCGGTGAGGCAGCCGCCGACCAACCGTTCGCCGGGGCCGCGGAACTCGGTGATGGTGGTCTCGATCGGCGTGTCCTCGATCATGGCGCGGTAGTCGTAGAAGCTCATGGTCGCCATGTCGCCGTCGCTGTGCCGCGCCTGCTGGTAGCGTTGGAACAGTTGAAACTGCTCCGCCGTGGCGCGGGCGGGCATGCTGTAGCCTTCCACTGCCGCATTGGCCCGGATGATGCGGCGCAGGCCGCGGTCGGGTTCAAAGGCCGCAACGGGAATCCGGATCGGCACGCAAGCCTGGCAGGACGGGCAAACCGGGGCATAGGCGATGTTGTGGCTGCGGCGGAAGCCGGCCCGGGACAGCCGGTCATGCAGATTGTCGGCGTCCGGCCCGGTGATCTCCGTTACCACCTTGCGCTCGGTCCGGCCCGAAACGTAGGGACAAGGAAGCGGAGCCGTGGTGTAGAAGAACTGCGGGCGGCGCGGCGGCTTGTAGGTCATGCGTATCCGGATCCCCGGCCCATGTTCCCGAAATCGGCGGGTGCGGTCAACGCCCCGTCCAACGCCCGCGCGCGCACGACGACGAGGCCTGACGCCAAATCATGCAGGGTCCGGTTCCGTTGAGTCAGCAAGGCCGCGCCCAGCCACACCACCCCGGCGCCGAGCGTCAGCCACAGCCCGGCAGTGAACAGGATCGCCTGCAGCAGCGACGGTTGGCCCAGATCCTGGTCCCGCCGCACTGATAGGTCCATCATCGCCTGACCCGGCGTGGCGCTGCGCGCGCTCGCGACGAACAGGATGTGGTAGGCGAGCGGCACGACCGGCAACAGCCCAAGCAGCGGCATCCCCAGCCCCAGCGTCAGCAGCCCGAAGCCGACCAGCACCACCCACAGCACGGCCACGATGCCGCCCACCAGCAGCAGGTCGATCAGCCAGGCGCATACGCGGCGGAACAGCACCCCTTCCAGCAGCGGCGCATCGTCCAAGGTTCGTCCATTCGGAGCGTGTCCAGTAGAGGCTTGTCCAGTGGAATAGGCGCTCATGGGACCAATCCTATGCGATCCGCGACGGCGGCGGGTTGGGGGCCGATGGTGATGGATGTGCCATCCCGCCACCGCTCCATCAAGGAGGAAGCCGTGCGGCGGAACGGGTTGCCGGACTGCCCGGGCGTCAAGGCGAACAGGCTGCGGTTCAGGTCGTCCAAGTCGTAGACTCCGCGAAACCCGGCGCCATGCACCGATGCCCAGGCATCGCCGCGCATGCTGCCCCGGTACACCGTCGTGTCATCGCCGGGCTGCATGATCGCCGATGTGGTGAGCCGGCCGAGCATCGGCAACATTCCCAGCAGAGGGTGCGAAAAAATCGCCTGGTGCGCGCGGCCCCAAAGCCAATCGTCCGCCGTCGGCCCATAGGCGGCGGCAAGGCCGGCCATCGCGGCCTGCAGCGTCTCGGCCAACATCGGCCCACAATCCCCTTCGCACCAGCCCGCGCCGCCGGGCGACAACGCCCGGGCAACCAGGTCCGCGCTCCCGCCCGCGGCGGCCGCCGGCACGGCGGCGCGCGCCAGCATGGCCCATGCGAACTGCCGGACCCATGCGTTGAAGATGAGCGGCTGCGGCAGGTCGGGCCGCATGTCCCCGTCCCAATGGGACAGCAAGGCCAGGGCGCGCCCGGACGCCCCGTCGGCGGGCTGGGTGGCCAGCAGCGCCGGCAGGATCTGCACGGCGAAGCTGCTGACCGCATCCACCTGCATGGCGGCGAAGCCTTCCGCGTCATGCTTGGGCGTCGCCGCCAGCATCTGCCGGATGCGCCGCGCCCGCCAATCGCCGAACCATTCGGCGCCCATGAACACCGGGAAGTTCGGCCCGGCCACGCGCTCGTTGGCGTTCACCAGCCGTCCGGTCGCGGGCGCCACGGTGCGGGGCAGGGCGCTGCCGCCCGCGTAGCCCGTCCAGTCATGGGCGCCGTCCGCGCCGTCCACCGGCACGGTGCCGTCGCCGGCGCGCCGAATCGGCACGCGGCCGGTGGTGAACTGCGCAATGGTTGTCCTGTCCGCCGCCAGCAGGTTCTGCACGGGCGACGTGACCAGTTCGGACGCCCGCCCGGCGCCGGCCACGTCCGTCGCGTGGTTCAGCGCCAGCAGCCCGGTTGCCGTGCTGTCCCCGGGCAGGAGGTTGGCCATGGCGACGGCCAGCACCGGCCCGCCGGGCGCATCCAGGTCGCTGAGCACCGGGCCGTGCCGGGTTTCCCGCACAAGGAGGCGCTCGTCCGGCGCGGCGCGCACCCGAATGCGCTCTTGGTGCTCGACAAAGGCTTGGGGACCATCCGGCGTCTGGTAGCGGCCGTCCGGGAGCACGGTTTCCACGAACACGTCCTGCGTGTCGGCGCCGGTGGTGGTGAAGGTCCAGGCAATGCGCCCGTTGTGCCCGATGACGAGGAACGGCACGCCCGGCGCCGTGGCGCCGACCAGCGCCCCGCCGGGCGTGTCGATCCGCGCCAAGTACCAGATGGCCGGCAGGCTGAAGCCGAGATGCGGGTCGCCAGCCAGCAACGGGCGGCCGGTCGCCGTCTCCCTGCCGTCCACCGCCCACTCGTTGCTGGCGGAGTTGGGCCAGGTGAACGGCTCCGGGAACTCTGGTACCGCCGCGGCCAGGCGCGTGGCCCAGTCGCTCAAGTTTCTGGGCAGGGTGCGGGCATCCGGGCGCGGCGTGTCGTCCTGCGGCGGCCACAACTCCTTCATGCGCGCGGCGGGCAGGTGGTCCCGCGCCGCCGCACGCGCCAGCTCGGACCGCCAGTTGCCCGACAGGTACAAGCCCATGGTCTTGCCCCACAGCAGGCTGTCCACCGCCGTCCAGGGTTCCGGAGGCCCGAGCGGGATGAACTCTGGCGCCGCGAGCCGGCCGCGCGCTGCGATCCAGGCGTTCACGCCCGCAACATAAGCGTCCAGCATCGCCCGTGTGTCGGCATCGAGCATCGGCAGGTCGGCCTCCGCGCGCCGGCGCAGCCCAAGCACCCGCATGGTCCGATCCAGCCGCAGCGTCGCGCCGCCGACGATTTCCGACAGACGCCCGGACGCAGCCCGGCGCATCAGCTCCATTTGGAACATGCGATCCCGGGCATGCACGAAACCGAGCGCCGCCGCGGCATCGAGGTCCGATCCCGCCGCGATCCGCGGGATGCCGTCGCCGTCCAAGCTGATCGCAACCGGCGCTGCAAGGCCCGGAACCCGGGCTTCCGTGCCAGGGGGCGGCAAGGACAGCCAGAACAAGCCCGCCGTTGCGACGCATGTGAAGGCAAGCAGCCCAAGCAGCGCCGCGAACACAGATCCGAGGATGCGGGCCGCCACGCGAAACAGGACCCATCCGACGCCGTGCCGCGACGCCCGCACGCCGCGCATTCTTAAATTGTGCCCTCAGTGCAGCCGGGGCGACTTCAGATGGCTGGCCCGGTCGGTCGAGGTCACGGTGACGGCGGCGGTCTTGCTGCCGCGGCCGAGTCTGATCTGCACCGGCGTGCCGGCCGGGCCGGACGCCCAAACGGCACGCCACAGCCCTGCAAGGTCCGGCACGTCCTCCCCGTTCACCGATAGGATGCGGTCCCCGGTCCGCACCCCGGCCTGGTCCGCCGGGCCGTTGTCCGCAAGACCGCCGACCACCAGGGCCTGATCGTCCTCCATGGCATACAGGCCCAGCCACGGCCGGGGCGGCCGGTTGACCCGGCCAAAGGACAGCAGGTCGTCGAGGATGGGGCGCAGCAACTGCACGGGCACGACCATGTTCATGTCCTGCCGCTTGCCGCCCTGGCCCTGCTGCAGCACCAAGGAGCCGATGCCCAGCAGCCGCCCGTCCTGCCCCACCAGCCCGGCGCCGCCCCAGAACGGGTGCGACGGCGCGGTAAAGATGGCGTCGTCCAGCACATACTCCCAATAACCCGCGAACTCCTGCCGCCCGGCCACCTTCGCCGCCACGCACTGCCTGCGCCCACCGGCGGCGGCGAAGATCACCGGCGCGCCCACCCGCGCCTTTTCGCTGTCGCCCAGCTCCATCACCGGCAGATCGAGCTTGCCGAGCGCCTGCACCACGCCGAACCCGGTGTCCTGGTCATAGGCCATAGGGTAGCCGGCGACCGTCCGCCCGTCGTTCGCGGACAGCCAAACGGTTTCCGCCTCCGTGATCAGGTAGCCGATGGTGAGGAACAGCCCGGGCCGGATGTGCACGGCGCTTCCCGCCCGCTCGGTGCCCAGCGTGGACGCGGTGAACGCGTCTTCCGGCACGGTCGCGCGCAGCGACACGATGGAGCGCAGCGCGTGGTCAAGGTCGAAGGAATACTCGCTCGCCTTGGGCTGCAGGCTCGCCGGGATGGTTTGGTCGGTCTTGGGCATCGGTCCCCGTCCGTTGGATTAGCCGTAATTTACCATGATCGTCTTTTTGTGAGTGAAATGTTCGAGCATCGACTCAAGGCTGGCTTCCTTGCCCAAGCCGCTGCTTTTCACGCCGCCATAGGACAGGTTGGCCTGCACCACCAGGTTCTGGTTGATCTGCACCAGCCCGGCCTCCAGCCGATGCGCCAGATCGAGGCCCAGGCGCAGGTTGTTGGTCCACAAGGACGCGGCGAGGCCGTACTCCGTGCCGTTGGCCGCCGCCAGGGCCTTTTCCGCGTCGTCGAACGGGAACACGCAGGTGACGGGTCCGAAGATTTCCTCCTGCACCAGCCGGCTGTCGCTTGGCAGGTCGGAGAAGATGTGGGGCCGGATGAACAGGCCCTTCTCCATGGCAGGGTCGGACGGCATGGCGCTGCACGCGCGGCCGGTGGCGCCGGGCGTGGCCAGGCCCTCCTTGATGAAGCCCTCCACCTTCTTGAACTGGTCCGGGCTGATGATGGTGCCGATGTCGGTCGCCTCGTCCAGCGGGTCGCCCATCCGCATGGCGTCCACCTTGGCCGCCAGCGCGTCCACGAACCGCTGAAAGATCGGGCGTTCCACGTAGATGCGGCTCGCCGCGGTGCAGCTTTGGCCCTGCCGGGTGAAGCGCATGGAGGTGATGGCGCCCGTCACCGTTTTCTCGAAGTCGCAATCGGCGAACACGATCATGGGACTCTTGCCGCCCAGCTCCAGCGTGACCGGCACGAGCTTCTCGGCCGCAGCCTTGGACACGATGCGCCCGACCTCGACGCTGCCGGTGAACGTCACCTTGCGCACCAGCGGATGCGCCACCAGCGGCCCGCCGCACTCCGGCCCAAAGCCGGACAGCATGTTGAAGCAGCCCGGCGGCAGCACGCGGTTCATCAACTCGCAGATGCGCAGCACCGCGAGCGGCGCCTCCTCCGCCGACTTCACCACCACCGTGTTGCCCGCGACCAGGGCCGGCGCCACCTTCAGCGCCATCAGCAGCATCGGCACGTTCCACGGGATGATCGCGCTGACCACGCCCAGCGGCTCGCGCACTGTGACGGACAGCACGTCAGGGGCGAAAGGCACCGTTTCCCCCTTCAGCTCGCCGCCGAGGCCGCCGTAGAACTCGAAGATGTCGGCGACGGTCTGCGCTTCCACCCGGCTTTCCGTGCGCAGCGCCTTGCCGGTTTCCAGCGCGATCAGCCGGGCGAGTTCCTCCGCGTGGTCCCGCAGCAGGGCCGCGCAGCGCGCCACGGTTGCGCCGCGCTTGCGGGCCGGGACCTTGGCCCACGCCTTTTGCGCGACCTCCGCGTCCTGCACCGCGGCTTCCACGTCGGAGGCGTCGCCCTCCGCGGCGTGCGCGACCTCAAGCCCGGTGGCCGGGTTCACGACGGCGAAGCTCTTGCCCGAACGCGCCGGCACGAAGCGCCCGCCGATGAAGTGCTTGCCCGACAGCGCGGTCGCCAGCGCCTGCTGATCCAGCGTGGGAGCGTCCGGGGTGGGATGGGGTCGGTCGAGCATCGGGTTTGCCTCGGGATGCGGGGTGCATATAACGCTTTGCCGAGAATGGACCCACCCATGGGCCTGAACAAGGGCGCGGAGACCGATCCAGCATGACCCCTCAACCCTCCGGCCCGCTCGCGGGCCTCACCGTGTTCGACCTGTCCCGCGTCCTGGCCGGGCCGACCTGCGTGCAGATGCTGGCGGATCTCGGCGCGGACGTGATCAAAATCGAGAAGCCCGGGTCCGGTGACGACACGCGCGGCTTCGCGCCGCCGTTCATGCCGGGTACCGGGGAAAGCGCCTACTTCGTGGGCGTGAACCGCAACAAGCGCTCGGTCACCCTCGACATCGCCAAGCCCGAGGGCCAGGCCATCGCGCTGGAGCTGATCGCGCAAAGCGACATCCTGGTGGAGAACTTCAAGGTCGGCGCGCTGGCCAAGTACGGCTTGGGCTACGAGCAGTTGCACGAACGGTTCCCGGGCCTGGTGTATTGCTCCATCACCGGCTTCGGGCAGACCGGGCCGTATGCGCCGCGGCCGGGCTACGACAGTTTAATCCAGGCGATGGGCGGCATCATGAGCCTGACGGGCGAGCCGGACGGCTTGCCGCAAAAGGTGGGCGTGCCGGTCGCGGACCTGTTCGCCGGGCTATACGGCTGCATCGGCGTGCTGGCGGCGCTGCGCCACCGGGAAGCGACGGGGCAGGGGCAGCAGGTGGACATCGGCATGCTGGACACGCACGTGGCATGGCTGGCGAACCAGGGCATGAACTACCTGGCCACCGGAGAGAACCCGGCGCGGCTCGGCAACCAGCACCCAAACATCGTGCCCTACCAGGTGTTCCCGACTGCTGACGGTTATCTTGTTTTATCAATTGGCAACGACCCGACGTTCAAGCGCTTCTGCGACAACTACGGCTTGTCGCACCTGCTGGACGACCCGCGCTTCGCCACCAACGCCGCCCGGGTCGGCGACCGCGCACTGGTCACGGAAACGCTGAGCCCTGTGCTGCGCCAATACTCAACGGCCCGCTGGGTCGAGGAGCTTGAAGCGCTGAAGATCGGCTGCGGCCCGATCAACACGCTGAAAGAAGTGTTCGCCGACCCGCAGGTGCAGGCGCGCGGCGCCGTGTTGACCATGCCGCATTCGTCCAACCCGGATGGCGTGAGGGTAATCGCCAACCCCGTGCGCTTGTCGGAAACTCCGGTCGACTACCGCATGGCCGCGCCGACATTGGGCCAGCATACCGAGGAGGTGCTGAGCGCCCGCCTGAAGCTGGCGCCGGAGCGGTTGGCGGAGTTGCGTGCAAAAGGCGTGATATAACCGGCGGCAGCCCCTAGATGAAGGGAAAGCCGCTGCGGACCCCGGACCCCACAGGATCTCCATGAACGAGCAAACCCCGCCCTCCAGCCTTACCCGCTTCTTCTCGGCCAGCCTCGCTGAGACCGACCCGGAGCTTGCCGCGGCGATCGGCGCCGAGCTGGTGCGCCAGCAGGACGGCATCGAGCTGATCGCCAGCGAGAACATCGCCTCCGCCGCCGTGCTGGAAGCGCAGGGGTCGGTGCTGACCAACAAATACGCCGAGGGCTACCCCGGCCGCCGCTACTACGGCGGCTGCTTCGAGGTGGACCGTGCGGAAACCCTGGCCATCGACCGCGCCCGCGCGCTGTTCGGCTGCTCTTATGCCAACGTACAGCCGCATTCCGGGGCGCAGGCCAACCAGGCGGTGTTCCTCGCCTTGCTGCAGCCCGGTGACACCATCCTGGGCATGAGCCTCGCCGCCGGTGGGCACCTCACCCATGGCGCCGCGCCCAACCTGTCGGGCAAGTGGTTCCGCGCCGTCCAGTACGGCGTGCGGCAAGAGGACGGCCTGCTCGATTACGAGGAATTGGAACGCCTGGCCCGGGCGGAGAAGCCGCGCATGATCATCGCCGGCGGTTCGGCCTACCCGCGCGCCATCGACTTCGCCCGTATCCGCAAGGTGGCGGACGAGGTCGGCGCGTGGTTCCTGGTGGACATGGCGCATTATGCCGGGCTGGTGGCGGCGGGCGCGTATCCCACGCCGCTGCCGCATGCCCACGTGGTGACGACGACCACGCACAAGACGCTGCGCGGCCCGCGCGGCGGCATGATCCTGTCGAACGACCTGGACCTCGGCAAGAAGTTCAACTCGGCGGTGTTCCCAGGCTTGCAGGGCGGCCCGCTGATGCACGTGATCGCGGGCAAGGCGGTGGCGTTCGGCGAGGCGCTGCGCCCGGAGTTCCGCGCCTACCAACGCGCCGTGGTGGACAACGCCCGCATGCTGGCGGAAACGCTGATGGAGCAGGGCTGCGACATCGTGACCGGCGGCACGGACAGCCACCTGATGCTGGTGGACCTGCGCCCCAAGGGCGTGACCGGCAAGGCGGCGGAAGCGAGCCTGGAACGCGCCCGCATCACCGCCAACAAGAACGCCATCCCGTTCGACCCGACCAAGCCCGCCGTCACCTCTGGCATCCGCCTCGGCACCCCCGCCGCCACCACCCGCGGCTTCGGTCCGGCGGAGTTCCGGGAAGTCGGCCTGATGATCAATGAGGTTTTGGACGGCTTGTCGCGCTCAAACGACGGCAGCAACGATCTGGCGGAGCAGGCCGTGGCGGCGCGGGTGCAGGCTATGTGCGCGCGCTTCCCGATCTACCCGCGCCTGCTGGCGGGCCACGCCGGACCCTAACCGCCATGCGCTGCCCGTTCTGTGGCAACGACGACACGCAGGTGAAGGACAGCCGGCCCACGGATGACGGGTCGGCGATCCGCCGCCGGCGGTTCTGCGGCGGCTGCGGGCAGCGGTTCACCACCATTGAGCGCGTGCAGTTGCGTGAGCTGACGGTGCTGAAAGCGGATGGCCGCCGGGTGCCGTTCGACCGGGAAAAGCTCGCCCGCTCCATCCGCATCGCGCTGCGCAAGCGCCCGGTTCAGGAGGAGCGGCTGGAGCGCATCGTCAACGGCATCGTGCGTCAGTTGGAAGCGACGGGCGAGAACGACATTCCGAGCAAGCAGTTGGGCGAGCTGGTGATGGAAACGCTGAAGGAGGTGGACGCGGTCGCCTATGTCCGCTTCGCCAGCGTGTATCGCGACTTCCGCGAAGCAAAGGACTTCGAGGCCTTCCTGGGGTCGCTTGAGGAGCCTACATAGCGCGGATGGATGGGCGACGTGGGCATAACTGACGGAAACGCGGCGGCCGGAAATGCCGCAGATCGGGAGCACATGCGTGCCGCCCTGGCGCTTGCCCGGCGCGGCCTCGGCAACACCTGGCCCAACCCGGCGGTCGGGTGCGTCTTGGTGCGGAGCGGCCGGGTGGTCGGGCGCGGCTGGACCGCGCCGGACGGGCGGCCGCATGCGGAAACCGTGGCGCTGGCGCAGGCCGGCGACTTGGCGCGTGGGGCCACCGCCTATGTGACATTGGAACCATGCAGCCATCATGGGCGCACCCCGCCCTGCGCCGATGCCCTGGTTGCGGCCGGGGTGGCGCGGGTCGTCGTGGCGTGCGGCGACCCAGACCCGCGGGTGGATGGCCGCGGAGTGGCGGCGCTGCGGGCAGCGGGGATCGAGGTGGTTGTCGGATTGATGGCGGAGAAGGCGGAAGCGTTGCAGGCCGGGTTCCTGGCGCGGGTCCGCCTGGGCCGGCCCACCGTGACTCTTAAGCTGGCCAGCACGCTTGACGGCCGCATTGCGACGCGCACCGGGGAAAGCCAGTGGATCACCGGCCCCGAAGCCCGGCGCGCGGCGCATGCGCTGCGCGGGCAGCACGATGCGGTGCTGGCCGGTATCGGCACCGTGCTGGCGGATGACCCGGAGCTGACCTGCCGCATCCCCGGGTATCGGAAAACTCCAGACCTGCGGGTCGTGGTGGACAGCCGGCTGCGCACCCCGGCCACCGCCCGCTTGGTGGCGACCGCGGCCACCGTGCCGACCTGGTTCCTGCACCGCGCCGACGCCGATGCGGGCCGGGCGCAGGCGCTGCGGAAGGCTGGCGCGCGGCTGATCGAGGTTTCGGGCGCCGAGAATGGCGTGGACCTTGCGGCTGGGATGCAGGCCTTGGGCGCCGCCGGGCTGACCCGGGTGCTGGTGGAGGGCGGGGCGCAGATCGCGGGCGGGCTGTTGCGCGCCGGGCTGGTGGACCGCATCGCCTGGTTTCACGCGCCCGGCGTGATGGGCGGCGACGGCTGGCCGGCGGCGCAGGCGTTTGGC
This sequence comes from uncultured Acetobacteraceae bacterium, assembly GCA_937873175.1. Taxonomy (GTDB): domain Bacteria; phylum Pseudomonadota; class Alphaproteobacteria; order Acetobacterales; family Acetobacteraceae; genus CAHJXG01. Next base: position 29,375 of record CALMVT010000347.1, read on the forward strand.
ACGGCGGCGCTGCGCGAGATGCCGCGATTCCGGCGCGTGGACTCGCGGCTGGTGGGGGACGACATGCTCACAGAATTCAGCAGGGCCGCCTGATGTTCACCGGGATCGTGACCGGCATGGGCGAGGTCCGCACCCTACGCCCCCTCGGCGGCGGCCAGGACATGCGCCTGGTGATCGGCGCGCCGTGGCCCGACACCGGCTCGGTCGCCGTGGGGGCGTCCATCGCCTGCGGCGGCTGCTGCCTGACGGCCGTGGAGGTCGGGCCGGACTGGTTCGCGGTGGAGGTTTCGGGCGAAACGCTGTCCAAAACCAAGCTGGGCGGTTGGACCGTCGGCAGCCGCATAAACCTGGAACGCTCGCTGCGTGTGGGCGACGAGCTGGGCGGCCACATCGTGTCTGGCCACGTGGACGGGTTGGGCCAAGTGCGGTCGGTGCTGCCGGAAAACGGCTCCTGGCGCGTGCAGGTTGAGGCCCCGCGCGAGCTGTCCCGCTTCATCGCCACCAAGGGCAGCGTGTCGCTCGATGGCGTGTCGCTGACGGTGAACGAGGTTGCGGACAGCCTGTTCGGCGTCAACATCATCCCGCACACCTGGGACGTGACCACGCTGGGGCAGCTCAAGCCCGGCGACGTTGTGCACATCGAGATTGACATGCTGGCGCGCTACGTCGCCCGCTTGGCGGAGGTTCCATGAAGTCGTCCACCCTGTCCGACTACCTGTGCAGCGCCGCCGAGCTGATCGAGGAAGCGCGGGCCGGGCGCATGTTCGTCCTGGTGGACGACGAGGACCGGGAAAACGAGGGCGACCTGGTGATCCCCGCCCAGTTCGCGACGCCCGACGCCATCAACTTCATGGCCCGGCATGCCCGCGGGCTGATCTGCCTGGCGCTCACCCGCTCCCGGGTGGAGCAGCTCGGCCTGCCGCTGATGAGCCAGTCGAACAGCACCCGGCACCACACGGCGTTCACAGTATCCATCGAGGCGCGGGACGGGGTGACGACCGGGATCTCGGCGGCCGACCGGGCGCTGACCATCGGCGTGGCCATCAACCCGGAAGCGGGGCCTGACCGCATCGTGACGCCGGGCCACGTGTTTCCGCTGATGGCGCGGGAGGGCGGCACACTGGTGCGCGCCGGGCACACGGAGGCGGCGGTGGACATTTCGCGCCTGGCCGGCCTCACACCCGCCGGCGTGATTTGCGAGATCATGAATGACGACGGCACGATGGCCCGCCTGCCGGACCTCATCGCCTTTGCCCAGCACCATAACCTGAAGCTTGGCACCATTGCCGACCTGATTGGACACCGCCGCCGCACGGAGCGCCTGGTGCGCCGGGTTCAGCAGGGCACGATCGAGCACGCCGAGGGCGGGGAGTGGAAGCTGAGCGTATACGCCAACACGCTTGATTATGCGGAACATCTGGTGCTGACCAAGGGCGACCTTGATGGGCCGCAGCCGGCGATGGTGCGGGTGCACGCGGTGGACCTGGTGAGCGACATGCTATGCGGGCCGCACTTGTCGGCGCTGCATGCGTCGATGCACATGATCGCGGCGGCGGGCCGAGGCGCCGTGGTGCTGATCCGCGACACGCGGCCGACCGCGCTTTCCGAGCGGGTGGGCGCGATGACGGCCGCCCGGCCCGCGCCCGTGCTGCGGGATTACGGCATCGGGGCGCAGATCCTGATCGACCTGGGCGTGCGGGACATGATCCTGCTGTCCAACACCCGGCGCACTCTGGTGGGGCTTGAAGGCTACGGATTGAACATCGTCGAGCAACGGCCGATTGCCGGCGCTGCAGCGGAATAAAGGACTGTTTCCATGAGCACCATCGACGCGCCCCTGCCCGCGGCCCCGGCCGTGCCCGGCGCGCCGCCCCGCCTGCTGATGGTGCGCGCGCCTTATTACCGGGAGGTCGTCGATGGCATGACCCGCGGTGCCGAGCGCATCCTGGCGGAAGCCGGGGCCACGCATGACATCCTGGACGTGGCCGGCGCGTTTGAGTTGGCCCAGGCGATCCGCCTGGCGCTGCGGGGCGCACGGCGCTTCGACGGCTTCATCGCGCTGGGCTGCATCGTCCGAGGGGAAACCGACCATTACGACCATATCTGCCGCGAAAGCATGTCCGGCCTGATGCAGGTCGCGCTGCAATACGGCCTGGCGATGGGTACCGGGCTGCTCACCGTGCACGACATCGGCCAGGCTGTCGCCCGGTCCGGCGTGGACGGCCACAACAAGGGCGCGGAAGCCGCGTCGGCGGCGCTGCGGCAGATCGCCGTTTCGCGCCAGTTGGGAGCCGCCTGATGCCCCGCCCCGCCCGCCCGCCCAGCCGTCCCCGCACCGCGTCCCGCGTCGCCGCGGTGCAGGCGCTATTCCAAAGCGAGCAGGGCGGGGAAACGGCCGAAACGGTGATCGAGCAGTTCGTGCGCCACCGTTTGGGCGAGATGCCGGGTCCGGAGCATTTGGGCGGCGGCGGCTTCGAGGAGGGCCGGGTGCCCGACGCGCACGTGCCGTTGTTCCAGCAGATTGTCCGCTCCGCGGTGCTGCAGCAGGACCGGCTGGACGCCCTAATCGCCGATGCCCTGCCGCCGGAGTGGCCCATGGTGCGGCTCGACCCGGTGCTCCGTGCCCTGTTGCGCGCCGGGGGCGCGGAGTTGTCGATGGCCAACGGACCGCCTGCCCGGGTCGTGATCAACGAGTACTTGGACGTGGCGCACGGCTTCTTCACCGGGGAGGAGCCGCGCATGGTCAATGGGATGCTCGACCGGCTGGCGCGCGAGCTGCGGCCCGGCGATTTCCCGGCGGAGCCGGCCTCGACCCATTGATGACGCGCCCCTCGCCCGGCCTGCCGGCCGAGTTCGGGCTGATCGCCCGGCACTTCCGGCCGCTGGCCGGCCCGGGGGCACTTGACCTGCTGGACGATGCGGCCCTGCTGCAGCCGCCGCCGGGGCGCGAGCTGGTGTTCACCGCCGACGTCATGGTGGCCGGGGTGCACTTCCTCCCCAACGACCCGGCGGACACCGTGGGCGCCAAGCTGCTGCGGGTGAACCTGTCCGACCTGGCCGCCATGGGGGCGGCGCCCCTGGCCTACCTGATGACCGTCTCGGCACCGCGGGACACGGGCGATGCCTGGTTCGCGGCCTTCGCGGCCGGGCTGGCGCGCGACCAGGCGTGGTTCGGCGTCACGCTGCTGGGCGGGGACACCACGGCGACGCCCGGGCCGATGACGCTGTCCTTGACCGCCATCGGCCATGTGGCTCCCGGCGCCGCGCTGCGCCGCCGCGGCGCCGCCGCGGGCGATGAGGTCTGGGTGACGGGCACGGTCGGCGACGGGGCGCTCGGCCTGCTGGCGCTGCGTGGCCAGGTTTCGGACCCGGATGGCTGGCTGGCGGGCCGCTACCGCCTGCCGCAGCCGCGGCTCGGCCTGGCGCTGCATGGAATCGTGTCGGCCTGCATGGACGTGTCGGACGGCCTGGTACAGGACCTGGGCCACCTGTGCCGCGCGGCCGGGCTTGGCGCGGTGATCGAGGCCGCGCGTGTGCCGCGCTCACCGGCGGCGCGGGCGGCGGGAGAGGCTTGGCTGAAAACCTGCCTGACCGGCGGCGACGATTACGAGCTGCTGATGGCGGTGCCGCCGCAGCACGCCGATGCCCTCCTGGCCATGGCGGCGGCCCAAGGATGCGGGGCAACCCGGATCGGGCGGTTCGAGGCCGGTGAGGAGGTGCGGGTCCTGGACGGAGCCGGTGCTGTGGTCAACCTAAATCGCCAGGGCTGGAGCCACTTCTAAACGCTACAGCCCCGGCCCGGTGACGGCGCCGCTGCCGCCCGGCGCGGTCCTGGCGCTGCCCGGCACGCCGCCCGTGCTGAACTTGCCCACGTTGCCCAGCAACTGCTGCAGAAATGACGCCTCGCTGCCCGGCGAGGGCGTGGCGCGGCTCACGACCGCCACGTTCATGCTGTCGTCCTGGTTCAGACGCTTCACGTCGCGGAGCACGCCGGCCTGGTCGAACGTCAGCACGGTCACGTCCTGCGCGGTGATGCCCGGCAGACGGCCGACCCGGGTGCGCGTGGTCTCGCTGATGTAGATCCAGGTGTTGTCGTCGAAAGTGCCCTTCGCGGTGGGCGAGCCGAGCAGGGAGGTGGCGTCGGCCCGGCTCGACGTGCCCGGCACCAACTCCTTGATGACATCGGCATCGACGCGGTTGCCGCGCAATTGATGCGGCGCGTCGATGGCGCTGCAAGCGGACAAGCCCAACAGGAACATGGCGGGAAGCAGGCGCAATCGCGGGTCCAGTTTGATCCAGGGACGGAGCCGAAGACGGTTCCAGGGCCTGCGTCGCCCGGCCCGCATTGATCGGCCCAGCAGAAAACCTATCTGGACGGTGGGTGTCATGCCCGCCTGGTTGTGTCAACCGGGCGGCGCCGGACCGGACACACGGCGAATGAGGATCGGATGGCACTCTTGGGTCTGCTTGGGCGTAAGCGGCATGAGCGGGCCGGGTTCGAGCTTTACACCGCCGCTGTCGGGGCCGCCCGCGATCCCTACGTTTTCGAAACGCTTAGCGTCCCGGACACGCTGGATGGGCGGTTCGACATCATCGGGCTTTACGTGTTCCTCGTGGTGCACCGGCTGCATGCCGCCTCGAAGGAGGGGCAGGAACTGGCGCAGGCCGTGTTCGACGCGATGTTCTCCGATATGGACATCAACCTGCGGGAAATCGGCGTGGGCGACATGACGGTCGGCAAGCGGGTGCGCGCGATGTGGGAAGCGTTCAACGGCCGCTCCGCCGCCTACGCCGCGGCGCTCGACAGCGGCGACGTGATGGGGCTGGCGGGCGCGATTGCCCGCAACGTTTGGCGCGGCCAGGCGCCCCCGCCGGAGGCCGCGCACGCTTTGGCAGCCCTGGTGTTGGAGCAGTCCAAGCACCTGGCGAACCAGCCGGTCGAGGCGCTGCTGGCGGGCCGTGTCAGCTTCCGGCCGGCGCAGGCCACGGAGTGACTCCGGAACTGCATCGCCCGGAACTGCACCGTCCGGTCGCGCTGGACCGCATCGGGCCGCGCGGCATGACCGTGGACATCGAAGCAAAGCCGGATGAGTTGCCGGCAATCGCGGCCCGGTTGCACGTCCTTGCGCTCGAAAGCCTGCATTGCGCGTTCAAGCTGCGCCGGGTCGGGGCGTCCACGGTGGAGGCAGAGGGCGCGTTGCGCGCCCAAGTCACCGAAACTTGTGTCGTCTCGCTCGATCCGTTTTCCCACGACGTGGCGGAAACGTTCACCGTCCACTTCGTGCCGCCCGGCGCCGAGGACGACAATCCGGACCCGGAGGCGGTTGACCAAATTCCCTATGCAGGCGCCGCCGCCGACCTTGGGGAAGCAGCGGTGGAGCAGCTTGCCCTGGCGCTCGACCCGTTTCCGCGCAAGCCCGGCGCCGCGCTGCCGGCGGAGGCATCGGAAGAAACGCCCAACCCGTTTGCCGCGTTGCTTGCACGCCGGTCCCAGGAGTAAGGCCGTCGCTTGCAGCCCGGGTGAGGCTCTGCTAGACCGCGCGGCTCGTCATTCTTGTTATTGATTTTGTTATCCCGGCGCGTCGCTTTCTTGCCGCGTGCCATTTAGCCCGGAGGGGCGCTGTCCCATGGCTGTTCCCAAGAAGAAGACTTCCCCATCCCGCCGTGGAATGCGCCGCAGCCATGATGCGCTGCGGGTTGAGTCCCATGCCGAATGTTCCAACTGCGGCGAGCTGAAGCGCCCGCACCATCTGTGCAGCCATTGCGGCCATTATGACGGCCGCGAGGTCGTGGCCGCCGGCAAGGCGCTTAAAGGGGCCGTTCGCGCCTGAGGGTGCCGGGCGTGCCAACAGGCTGGGGCGCCTAGCGATGATCGTGCCATTCAACCTCGCGATTGACGCCATGGGCGGCGATCACGCGCCCGACACGGTGCTGGACGGCATCGCGATTGCCGCCGAGCGTCACCCGGCGGCCCGCTTCCTGCTGGTGGGCGACGAGGCGAGGCTCGGTCCCTTGGTGGCGACGCGCAAGCGCGTGCAGGCGTCTTGCACGATCCGCCATGCGCCCGAAGCTATTTCCAGTGAGATGAAACCCACCGCGGCACTTCGGGTGCGTGCGTCCTCCATGCGGATGGCGATCGACGCGGTGGCGGGCGGCGAAGCGTCGGGTGTGGTCTCGGCCGGCAACACCGGGGCGTTGCTGGCTTTGGCGAAGATTGTGATCAAGGCTCTGCCCGGCATTGACCGCCCGGCCATGGCCGCCATCGGCCCTTCGGCACGGGGCGACGTGGTGATGCTCGACCTCGGCGCCAACGTGCAATGCGATGTGCGCAACCTGGTCGAGTTCGCGGTCATGGGCGACGTGTTCGCCCGCACCGTGCTGGGCTTGCCGGCGCCCACCATTGGCCTCCTGAACGTGGGATCTGAGGAATTGAAGGGCGACGACCGCGTGCGCCAGGCGGCCGAGATCCTGCGCAGCAGCCACATCGCCCCGCAATTCCAAGGTTTTGTTGAGGGCCATGACATCGCCGCCGGGACCACGGACGTGATCGTGACCGACGGCTTCACCGGCAACGTGGCGCTGAAAACGGGAGAGGGCGCGCTTAAGCTGGTGGGCGACCTGCTGAAGCAGATCTTCCGCAGCAGCCTGGCGGCGCGGCTTGCCTACCTGCTTGCCCGGCCCGGGCTGGACCGCATGCGGCTGTGGCTTGACCCCCGGCGCTACAACGGCGCGGTCATGCTGGGGCTGAACGGCGTCGTGGTGAAGTCGCATGGCGGCGCCGACGCGGAAGGGTTTGCCCATGCGCTGGACGTGGCGATGGACATGGTCGTGCACCGCTTCAACGAGCAGATCCGCGACGGCCTGGAACGGATCGAGGCGATGAAGCCGGACAAGGGCGGTCCGCAACTCCTGGCGGCCGTTTAAGCGCGATGGCGCGGCGCAGCGTGATCGCCGGGGTGGGCGGCTACTTGCCGAAGCGCATCGTTACCAACGATGAGTTGTCCCGCACCATAGCCACCACCGACGAGTGGATTCAGGAACGCACCGGCATCAAGCAGCGCCACATCGCCGGGCCGACGGAGACCTGCGCGTTCATGGGCGCGCGGGCGGCGGCGGCGGCGCTGGCCCATGCCGGCGCTGGAACGGAGGAAGTGGACGCGGTGATCCTGGCCACGGCGACGCCGGACCAGGCGTTTCCCGCCTCCGCGCTCCGGGTGCAGGCGGAGCTTGGCATCACCCGCGGCTTCGGCTTTGACGTGTCAGCGGCGTGCAGCGGATTTATTTACGCGCTGGCGATGGCCGACGCGGTGGTGCGTACCGGGCAGGCCACGGGCGTGCTGGTGATCGGCAGCGAGGTGTATTCCCGCATCATGAACTGGGCGGACCGCGGCACCTGCGTCTTGTTCGGCGACGGCGCCGGGGCGGCCTTCGTGCGGCCCGGCACGGACCGGGACGGGGCGCGCGGCATCCTGTCCACCCACCTGCACGCGCAGGGCACGCTGGGCGACCTGCTGTATGTCGATGGCGCGGTCGGGCGCCCGGACCGGTCGGGCCAGTTGGTGATGAACGGGCGCGAGGTGTTCCGCCACGCGGTCGCCAAGCTCGCCGCCGTGGTGGACGAGGCGTTGGCGGCGAACGGCCTGGGCCACGCGGATATCGACTGGCTGGTGCCGCACCAGGCGAACCGCCGCATCATCGACGCGATGGGCCGCAAGCTCGATCTGCCGTCCGAGCAGGTGGTGGTCACGGTGGACCGCCACGCCAACACCTCGGCCGCGTCGGTTCCCTTGGCGCTGGCTGAGGCGTGCGGCGATGGGCGGATTAAGCGGGGCGACCTGGTGGTCATGGAAGCGTTGGGCGGCGGCATGACCTGGGGGTCAGCCCTCGTCCGCTTTTGAGGCTTGGGCGCAACAGCCCGGACAAAAATTGTTTAAGGTCAGCATGTTCGCTTGACGCTTGCGCAGGCGATTCATAGCCTGCCGCAATGAACACGGTGACGCGAGCGCAGTTGGCCGAAACGATCTACGCGCAGGTCGGGTTGTCGCGCAACGACTCGGCCGACCTGCTTGAAACCGTGTTGGAACGGATGTCGCGGGCGTTGGAGGCCGGCGACTCCGTAAAGATCAGCGGGTTCGGGACTTTCTCTGTCCGGCAGAAGGGCCGTCGGATCGGCCGCAACCCGAAGACCGGGGTTGAGGTGCCGATCCTGCCGCGCCGCGTTTTGACGTTCCGGCCCAGCCAGGTGCTCAAGGCGCACGTGAATGGCGTCGCCATCCCGGCGAGCGACGACGTATGAGCGGCCCTGACGACCTGCCGCCGGTTGAAGGGGTGGCGGACGTAGCCGCCCTGGCCGTCCCGGGCGAGGCAGGCACAAGTGAGCCGGGCACGGACGACAGCCGACCGCGGGCCAAGAAGGCACCCAACGCATTCCGCACGATCAGCGAAGTGGCCGACGAGCTTCACATCCCGCAGCACGTCCTCCGGTTCTGGGAAACCAAGTTCCCGCAAATCAAGCCGCTCAAGCGTGGCGGCGGCCGGCGCTACTATCGTCCCGATGATATCCTGCTGCTGCGCCGCATCTCCGATTTGCTGTATATCCAGGGCTACACGATCAAGGGCGTGCAGCGCCTGTTAAGGGAAGGTGGGGGCCAATTGTCAGACAACATTCCACCGGCGACCGCTGCCGAGCGCGCCGCCGCCGAGGCCGAACGGACCGGCGTTGCGCCGGAGCCGCCCGAACCTGCCCCCCACCCGGACACGGACGAGGTCGCCCGGCTTCGCGCGCTGCTGCGGCACAGCCTTGACGAGTTGACCGCGCTCCGGGCCATGCTGGATTGAGGTCAGGCTCCCGAGTTCGGTTGCGCCATGCCGTTGCGGCCCGCGCGGCACCCTGCTAAACGGAAGGCATGTCGGAGCGTAGCGCAGCCTGGTAGCGCATCAGTCTGGGGGACTGGGGGTCGTGGGTTCGAATCCCGCCGCTCCGACCACGTCGCCCTTTGACATAATCGAAGCATCAGGCCGGAAGCAGCACCGTCGCCACCACCTGCGCCGCGATGCCTTCGCCCCGTCCGGCGAATCCTAGCCGTTCGGTTGTTGTCGCCTTCACGGAAATAAGGCCGGGTCCGACGCCGAGCAACTCAGACAATCGGGCCTGCATGGCCGCGGCATGCGGCGTGATTTTGGGCTTCTCGCAGATCAGCGTCACGTCGGCGTTGGCCAGCCGCCCACCACGCGCAACAATCCGCCCGGCGGCGTGCGCCAGGAAATGGGCACTGTCGGCATCCTTCCAGGTCGCCTCGCTCGGCGGGAAATGGCGGCCGATGTCGCCCTCCGCCAATGCGCCGTAGATCGCGTCGCACAGCGCGTGGATGCCGACATCCGCGTCGGAGTGCCCGGCCAGCCCCAGCGCGTGCGGCACCACGACACCGCACAGCACCAAGGCGCGGTCCGGCGCGAGCGCGTGCACGTCAAAACCAATGCCAACCCGCGGCAGCATCGCCGGCGCCAAAGCCCGTTCGAGCCGCATCAGGTCCTCCGGATAGGTCAGCTTGATGTTGTCCTCGGCGCCGGGCACCAGGTCCACGGCAAGGCCCGCATCTTCCAGCAGCGCGGCGTCATCCGTCAGGCCGGTTGCGCCACTCTGCCGGTGCAGGCGAAGCAGGGTGGGGTAGTGGAAGGCCTGCGGGGTTTGCGCACGGAACAGGCCGGCCCGCTCCACGGTGGCCTCGATCCGGCCGCCTGCAGCGCGTTTCAGCGTATCGGCAACGGGCAAGGCCGGGATCGCGCCCGGCACGCGGGCCAGCGCGGCGAGCAGGGCCGGGACCACGTGCCCGGGGACGCAAGGGCGCGCGGCGTCGTGGACCAAGACGACGTCCGGCGCAAGCGGCGCTAGAGCTTCAAGCCCGGCGCGCACGCTGTCCTGCCGGGCGCCGCCGCCCGGCACTGCCGGCAGACAGCCGAGGCCGGCCAGCGCCGGGCCGAGCAGCGCCGGGTCCCCCACCGGCTGCAGGTGCGCCACATGGGGCAGCAGGCATTCCGCCGCCCAACGCACGACGGGCTTGCCTGCGACGTTGGCAAATTGCTTTGGCTGTCCAGCCCCGAACCGGGTGCCGGAACCGGCGGCGACGAGGATGGCGGCGGCGCGCATGCCGCGATGCAATGCCGGCCGCTCGTCACGGCGTCAACCCGGGTAGCCGGCGCAAACGGCTTGCTTTGCCCGATCTGCTGCGGTCAGCGATTGCGTCGGGCGCGGCCCGGCATTAGTTTGCCCAAATCATGGGCAACCCAAATACCACAGGCCTGATCGGCCCCATCACCCTGGGATCGGGGCGCTACGCCGTAACGCTTGATCGTCCGGTCATCCTGGCGCCGATGTCGGGAGTCACGGACCTGCCGTTCCGACGCCTAGCAAAGCGGCAGGGTGCCGGCCTCGTCGTGTCCGAGATGATTGCGTCCTGGGCCATGGTACGGGAAAACCGGGTCACCCTGCGCATGGCGGAGGTCGATGGCTGCGGCGGTCCCAGCGCGGTCCAGCTCGCCGGCTGCGACCCGGCGGCCATGGCGGAGGCGGCGCGCATCGCCGTCGGGCACGGCGCCGACCTGATCGACATCAACTTCGGTTGCCCAGTGAAAAAGGTCGCGGTCGGCCAGGCGGCTGGGTCCGCCCTGATGCGCGACGAGGCCGCCGCCGCCCGCATCCTGGAAGCGACGGTGCGGGCCGTGCCGGTGCCGGTCACGCTCAAGATGCGCATGGGCTGGGACCACGCCAGCCTCAACGCGCCCAGCCTGGCCCGCGTCGCCGAGGCGTCCGGCATCCAGATGGTTACGGTGCACGGGCGCACCCGGCAGCAATTCTACACGGGAACGGCCGATTGGCGCTTCGTGGCACAGGTCAAGCAGGCGGTGCGCTTGCCCGTGATCGTCAACGGCGACATCCTGACGGAGGACGACGCGGCGGAGGCGCTGCGCCAGTCCGGCGCGGATGGCGTCATGATCGGCCGGGGCTGCTACGGCCGGCCCTGGTTCCCGGCGCTCGCCGCACGGTTTCTCCTGACCGGCGAGCGCCAGGCCGAGCCGACTTTGGCCCAGCAGAAGGCCACCATGCTGGAGCATTACGACGCCATGCTGCGGCATTTCGGCGAGGATGCGGGCGTGCGGGTCGCCCGCAAGCACCTGTCCTGGTACTCGCGCGGCCTGTTCGGATCGACCGAGTTCCGCGCGGCGGTCAACAAGCTGTTGAGCCGGGCGGCCGTCGAGGCGCTGATCGACGCATTCTTCGACCCGCTGATCGACCGCAACGCCCCGCGCGCGCCGGAGGCGCTTGCCGCATGAAGGCCGTATTGATCCGGGACCGCCCGGCTCCCGTGGAGCGCCCAGACTCCATGAAGCAGTTGCCGCCGCAGCCCCCGTCAGCCCCGTCCGGCGAGATCGACGCGCAGGCGATGCTCAGCGCGTTGCCCGTCCCCGTCGTGTTGCTCGACGCGGCGAACCGCTTCCGCTTCGCCAATCATGCCGCCGAGCAATTCCTCGGCGTGTCCTTGATGCAGTTGCGCCATATGACGCTGGCTTCGCTGCTGCCGGAGGACAACCCGCTGTTCGCGCTGCTGACGCAGGTGCGTCAGCAAGGCTCCACGATCTTCGACCACGACCTGACGCTTGAAGGCCCGCGGCTCTACAAGCGCGGCACCGCGGTGCAGGCGACGGCGCTGCTGGAGGAGCCGGGTTGCGTGCTGCTGACCTTCCAGGACAGCTCCGCCGCCCGGGCGCTGGACCGCCAAATCCAGTTCCGCGGGGCGGCGCGCAGCGTCACCGGTATGTCGGCGGTGCTGGCGCACGAGGTCAAGAACCCGCTGTCCGGCATACGCGGCGCGGCGCAACTGCTGGAAGGCAGCGTGACCGACGGCGACCGCGAGCTGACGGTGCTGATCCGAGACGAGGCGGACCGCATACGGGACCTCGTGGACCGCATGGAGATTTTCGGCGAGAAGCCGATCGAGCGCCGCGCCGTGAACATCCACCGCGTGCTGGAGCATGTGCGGCGCCTCGCCGGCTCCGGGTTCGCGGCGCACGTGCGGCTGACGGAGGTGTATGACCCGTCGCTGCCGCCGACCTGGGCCAACCGGGACCAGCTCGTGCAGGTCATGCTCAACCTCGTGAAGAACGCGGCGGAGGCGATTGCCAGCGACCCGGCGCTTATCGAGCGCGGGGCCGGGGAGATCGTGCTGACCACGGCCTACCAGCACGGGATGCGGCTTGCCGTTGCGGGCAGCGACCACCGGCTGTTGTTGCCGCTCGTGGTGACGGTGCGCGACAACGGGCCGGGCATCCCGGAGGACATCCGCTCCCACCTGTTCGAGGCGTTCGTGACCAGCAAGCCCTCCGGCAGCGGCCTGGGCCTCGCCTTGGTTGCGAAGATCGTCGGCGACCATGGCGGCCTGATCGAGGTGGATAGCCGTCCCGGCCGGACGGAGTTCCGCCTGTTCCTGCCGGTGATCATCGAGGCCGAGGCGGACGCACCCTGAAAGATCCGAGATGACGCCTCCCACCGTTCTCGTGGCCGATGACGATCGGTCGATCCGCACGGTCCTGACCCAGGCGCTGGGCCGGTCCGGCTACCAGGTGCGCTGCACCGGCAACGCCGCCACGCTTTGGCGCTGGGTGGAGGACGGCGAAGGCGACTTGGTCATCACTGATGTGGTGATGCCGGACGAGAACGGCCTCGACCTGATCCCGCGCATCAAGCGGGTCCGGCCGGACTTGCGCATCATCGTCATGAGCGCGCAGTCCACCCTGATGACCGCGGTGAAGGCGGCGCAGCGCGGTGCCTTCGAGTACTTGCCCAAACCTTTTGATCTTAAGGAACTGCTGGCCGTGGTCGGGCGGGCGCTGCAAGCCCCGGCGCCGGTCGCGGACACGCCGCCGGGCGAAGCGCACGATGCGGAGGAACGCCTGCCGCTGATCGGCCGCAGCGTCGCGATGCAGGAAATCTACCGCAGCATCGCCCGGCTCACCACGACCGACCTGACCGTCATGGTGAACGGGGAAAGCGGCACGGGCAAGGAACTGGTAGCGCGGGCGCTGCACGACTACGGCCGCCGCCGCACCGGGCCGTTCGTCGCCATCAACATGGCCGCCATCCCGCGCGAGCTGATCGAAAGCGAGCTGTTCGGGCATGAGCGCGGCGCGTTCACCGGGGCGCTGAACCGCAGCCAGGGCCGCTTCGAGCAGGCCGCCGGCGGCACGCTGTTCCTGGACGAGATCGGCGACATGCCGGCGGAAGCGCAGACCCGGCTGCTGCGGGTGCTGCAGGAAGGTGAGTTCACCACGGTCGGCGGGCGGCAGCCGATCCGCGCCAACGTCCGCATCGTGGCCGCGACCCACCGCGACCTGCGCCAGGCGATCCGCGCCGGGCAGTTCCGCGAGGACCTGTTCTACCGCCTGAACGTCGTGCCGATCCGCCTGCCGCCGTTGCGCGAACGGCTGGAGGACATCCCCGTGCTGGCCCGGCACTTCCTGGAAAAGGCGCGTGATAGCGGCCTGCCCCCGAAGTCGCTCGACCAGTCCGCCATCGAGCGCCTCCGCCAGCACCGCTGGCCCGGCAACGTGCGCGAGCTGGAAAACCTCATGCGGCGCCTCGCCGCGCTTTACGCCCAGGAGATGATCACCGACGAGGTGATCGGCGCCGAGCTGCTGGAAAGCGGCATCGACGCCGAGCCGGTGCACGGCGCCGGCAGCCCCGAACCGCTGGCGCTCGCGGTGGAGCGGCACATCCGGCAGTTCCTGGCCGCGAGCCGGGACGGGATGCCGATGCGCGACATCTACGACCAGGTGATCGCCGAGGTGGAGCGCCCGCTGATCCAGATGACGCTGTCGGCGACGCGCGGCAACCAGATCAAGGCGGCCTCCATGCTCGGCCTCAACCGCAACACGCTGCGCAAGAAGATCCGCGACCTGGACATCCCGGTCGTGCGCGGGATCGGCTGAGGGTGAACGCGTCCAGCAAGCGCTCGACGCTCCGGGCGGCAGCGGCGCCGCGCCGCTCGCTGCCGCGGCGGGTGGCGGACGCGCTGCTGGGGAAGATTGTCACGCTGCTGCTGGCGGCGTTCGCGCTGGCGCTGGGCATCTCGACGTTTGCCATGCTGTCCGGCGGCGTGCCGCTCACGCCCAACCTGATGTTCGCGCTGGTCCTGGCGAACCTCGTAGTGCTGCTGCTGCTGGGTGCGGTGCTGGCCGGGCGGATCACCCGCATCTGGGTGGAGCAGCGCCGCGGCTCCGCCGGCTCCCGCCTGCATGTCCGGCTGGTGCTGCTGTTCAGCGTCGTGGCCGTGACGCCTGCCATCGTCGTCGCCGTGTTCGCGACCGCGTTCTTCAACCTGGGCATCCAGTCCTGGTTCAATGACTCGGTCCGCATCGCGCTGAACGAGGGCTTGGAAGCGTCGCGCGGCTACCTGGATGAGCACCGCAACAATATCCGGGCCGACGCGCTCGGCATGGCCAACGATATCGCGCGCGATGGGCAGTTCGTGGCGAGCGGCCCCTACGCCCTCGGCCAGATCCTGCAAACTCAGACCGTGCTGCGCGGCTTGAGCGAGGCCATCATCTACGAGCCGATCACCGGCTCGGTGTTCGCGGGCGTCGGCCCGATGTCGGGCATCGGCGTGGAGCCGGCCCCCTCGGAAGCGACGGAGCAGGCCAAGAACGGCGAGGTCGCGGTGCTGGGATCGCCCGACGACAACCAGGTGCGGGCCGTGGTCCAGCTCAACACGAAGCCGAGTTCGATGCTGCTGATCGGCCGCCCGGTCGATCCGCAGATCCTTGGCCACATGGCGCGGACCGAGCGCGCGGTCGCCGAGTACAAGCAACTCGACGAGAACCGGTCCGGGCTGCAAGTCACCTTCGCGCTGATCTTCGCGCTGGTCGCGTTGCTGGTGCTGTGCGCCGCCATATTGATCGGGCTGGTGCTTGCCAACCAGATCGCGCGGCCGGTCGCGCGGCTGATCCTGGCGGCCGAGCGGGTCAGGGCGGGCGACCTTTCGGTGCGGGTGCCGGAAATCCAGAGCGAGGACGACGTGGCCGGGCTGTCCCGCGCGTTCAACCGCATGACGGGCCAGCTTGCGTCGCAGCGGACGGAGCTGATGGACGCCTATAGCCAGATCGACGAGCGCCGCCGGTTCACCGAAACGGTGCTGGCGGGCGTGTCCGCCGGCGTGATCGGGCTGGACGCCTCAGCCAACGTCGAGCTGCCGAACCGGGCGGCGAGCGAACTGCTCGGCATGGACCTGCTGGCGGCGATCGGCCTGCCGCTGGGTCATGTGGTGCCGGAATTCGCGCCGCTCCTGGACCAGACGACCGCCCAGCCGGAGCGGGCGCGGACCGCCGAGGTGCAGATCGGCCCGCCGTCGCGACGCCGCACGCTCTTGGTGCGGATCGGCGCCGACCTGCATGGCGGGCGGCCGGACGGCTACGTCGTGACGTTTGACGACATCACCGAGCTGCAATCGGCGCAGCGCAAGGCCGCCTGGGCGGATGTCGCCCGGCGGATCGCGCACGAGATCAAGAACCCGCTGACCCCGATCCAGCTTTCGGCGGAGCGGCTGAAGCGACGCTTCACCAAGGAGATCACGTCGGACCCTGAAACGTTCTCGCAATGCGCCGACACCATCGTGCGCCACGTCGGCGACATCGGCCGCATGGTGGACGAGTTCTCGGCCTTTGCCCGCATGCCGCAGCCGGTGCTGCGGCCGGAGGACGCCGGGCGCATCGCGCGGGAAACGCTGGTGCTGCAGCGCAGCGCCCGGCCGGAGATCGTGTGGTCCACCGACATCCCGGAGCGCGGTCCCGTGGCGCTGTGCGACCGCCGGCTGGTCGGCCAGGCGCTGACCAACCTGCTGCAGAACGCGGCCGACGCCGTCGCCATGCGCCCGCGTGGGTCTGGCGAGCCGGCTGGGCACATCAGCCTGTCGGTCCGCGCGGATGCCGGCACCGTGGCGATGGAGGTGCGCGACGACGGGGTGGGATTCCCGGACGGAGACCGCGATCGGCTCACCGAGCCGTATGTCACGCATAAGCCAAAGGGCACTGGGCTGGGCCTGGCAATCGTGAAGAAGATCATGGAGGACCATGGCGGCAGCCTCGCGCTGGATGATTGCACCGACGGGCCTGGTGCGGTCGCCACGCTGTCCTTGCCGCTCTTGGTGGCCGAACCGGTGAAGGCTTAGCAATGGCGAACGAGATCCTGATCGTTGACGACGAACCTGACATCCGCATGCTGATTGAGGGCATCCTCGAAGACGAAGGCTACACGGTCCGGCAGGCCGGCGATTCGGACGCGGCGCTCGCGGCCTTTCGCATGCGCCGGCCTTCGCTGGTGATCCTCGACATCTGGCTGCAAGGGTCGCGGCTCGACGGCCTCGGCGTCCTCAAGGCGCTACTGACGGAGGAGCCGCACGTCCCCGTCGTGATGATCTCCGGCCATGGCACCATCGAAACGGCGGTTTCTGCGATCCAGTTGGGCGCTTACGACTTTATCGAAAAGCCGTTCAAGTCGGACCGGCTGCTGCTGATCATCCGCCGGGCGCTGGAAGCGGCGCGGCTGGCGCAGGAGAATGCGGAGCTACGGCTGCGCGCCGGGTTTGAGTCGAACCTGACGGGGCACAGCTCCGCGATCACGGCTCTCCGTGCCGCCGTGGAGCGGGTGGCGCCGACCGGCTCCCGCGTGCTGATCAGCGGGCCCGCCGGGTCCGGCAAGGAAGTCGCGGCACGCATGGTGCACACGCGGTCGCGCCGGGCGGATGGGCCGTTCGTGGCGCTGAACTGCGCCACGCTGAACCCGGCCCGCTTCGAGGAGGAGCTGTTCGGCGTGGAGGCCGGCGCCGACCCCATCGCCGCGCCGCGCCGTGCCGGCGTGCTGGAACGCGCGCATGGCGGGACGCTGTTGCTCGACGAGGTGTCGGACATGCCGCTGGAAACCCAGGGCAAGATCGTGCGCGCTTTGCAGGACCAAACCTTTGAGCGCCTTGGCGGCTCGTTCCGCGTGAAGGTCGATGTCCGCGTGCTGGCCACCACCAACCGGGATCTGCAGGTGGAGATCGCCAATGCGCGGTTCCGCGAAGACTTATACTACCGCCTCGCCGTTGTGCCGATCCGCATGCCGAGCCTGAAGGAGCGGCGGGAGGATGTGCCGGAACTCGCCCGCTACTTCCTGGAACGCTCGGCGGAAACGTCCGGGATGCCAGGGCGCGACTTGTCCACCGATGCGCTGACCGCGCTGCAGGCTTACGACTGGCCCGGCAACGTCCGGCAGCTCCGCAATCTCATGGATTGGCTGCTGATCATGGCGCCGGGCACCGCGAACGACAGCATCCGGGCGGAGATGCTGCCCGCGGAGATCAGCCAGGGCGCCCCGGCGCTGCTGAATTTCGATCCCAGTGCCGACCTGATGGGTCTGCCGCTGCGGGAAGCGCGGGACCTGTTCGAGACGCAGTATCTGCAGGCGCAGTTGCTGCGGTTCGGCGGCAACATCAGCCGCACCGCCGGGTTCGTCGGCATGGAGCGCAGCGCGCTCCACCGCAAGCTGAAGCAATTGGGCGTGAACTCCGACGACCGCGGGGCCGCGTGAGTCGGATCGCCTATGTCAACGGGCGCTACGTGCCGCAACGCGACGCCTGCGTGAACGTGGAGGACCGCGGCTACCAGTTCGCCGACGGGATCTACGAGGTTGTGCACCTTTACCGCGGCCGCTTCATCGACAGCGACCGCCACTTGGCGCGGCTGGAGCGCTCCCTGGCCGAGGTGCGGATCGCCATGCCCATGGGCCGGCCGGCGCTGCTGCATGTGCTGGCCGAGGTCGCGCGGCGCAACCGGGTGCGGGACGGGCTGCTGTATATGCAGGTGACGCGCGGCGTCGCCCGGCGCGACCACGCTTTTCCCATCCCCGGCGTGACGCCGTCCCTGGTGGTGACGGTGCGCCGCATCCCGCCCTATCCCACGGACATTGAGCGGTGGACGGCGCGCGCCATCACCCACCCGGATCAGCGCTGGGCGCGGTGCGACATCAAATCCACGGGGCTGCTGCCCAATGTGCTGGCCCGGCAGGCGGCGGCCGAGCAGGGCGCGGCGGAGGCCATCCTGATCGACGCGGCCGGCACTGTCATGGAAGGCGCCGCGACGAGCTTATGGATCGTGGACGCCGGGGGCCGGCTGCGCACCCGGCACCTGGACCAGCACATCCTGCCAGGCTGCACCCGCGACGCGTTGCTGGCGGTCATGCAGGACGCCGGCATCGCCTTTGCCGAGCAGGCGTTCAGCGAGGCCGAGTTACGCGCGGCGCGAGAAGCGTTCCTGACCAGCGCCACCAGCTTCGTGAAGCCCATCGTGGCGATCGACGGCCAGCCGGTCGGCGATGGCCGGGTCGGCGCGGTGTCCCGCCAACTGTTCGCGTTGTTCGCCCGACACGTCCACGGCATGTCCAACGCCGCTTAGGACGTTTGGCAGACGCATCGTCGGGATGATGCTTAGGGTTGTTTAGCCAAGTGACGTTGCTAGGTTTGGCTGGCCGGCCCATATCCGGGCTTGCGGCAGCATCCTTGTGATTCCGGCACCCTGCCGGGGTCACACAACAAATAGGACACGAACGTGGCCACTGAGAAATCGCAGAATGTTCAGGATGTTTTCTTGAACCATGTGCGCAAGTCCAAAACTCCGGTGACGGTTTTCCTGGTGAATGGTGTCAAGCTGCAGGGCATCATCACCTGGTTCGACAACTTCTCGGTGCTGCTGCGCCGGGACGGGCATACCCAGCTTGTTTACAAGCATGCGATCAGCACCGTGATGCCGGGCGCGCCGATCCAGCTTTTCGACGCCAGCAAGATCGAAGCTGCGGCGCAGGAGGCGGGTTCTGGCAGCGGCGCCGGCTGACACCGCCGCCGCGCCGATCCGCGCGGCGGTCGTCCTGCCCTGGGAAAAGCCGTCCCGGCAGGACGCGTCCCGCGCGGCAGACGCCCAAGTGGCCGAAGCGGCGGGCCTGGCCGCATCCATCGGGCTGATGGTGGTGCACAGCGCCGTTCTGCCGCTGCGGACCCGGCGGTCGGCGACGCTGCTGGGCCAGGGCCAGGTCGCCACGGTCGGCGAGTCGATCCATGCCGAGGAGGTCGCCGTTGCCATCGTGGACGCGCAGCTCAGCCCGGTGCAGCAACGCAACCTGGAACGGGCCTGGGAATGCAAGGTCATCGACCGCACCGGCCTGATCCTCGACATCTTCGGGGAGCGTGCGCGCACCAAGGAGGGGGCGCTGCAAGTCGAGTTAGCGCACCTTGAATACCAGCGCAGCCGGCTCGTGCGCTCCTGGACACACTTGGAACGGCAGCGCGGCGGCTTCGGCTTCCTGGGCGGCCCCGGCGAAACTCAGATCGAGGCCGACCGGCGGCTGATCGGTGACCGCATTGTGCGGGTCAAGAAGGAGCTGGAGCAGGTGCGGCGCACCCGCGGCCTGCACCGCAGTGCCCGGCAGCGCGTGCCTTACCCCATCGTCGCCTTGGTCGGATACACCAACGCCGGCAAGAGCACGCTGTTCAACACCCTGACCGGAGCCGAGGTGCACGCGCAGGACCAGCTTTTCGCCACGTTGGACCCAACCATGCGCGGCTTGCGGCTGCCGTCGCACCGCCGGGTCATCCTGTCCGACACCGTGGGCTTCATCAGCGACCTGCCGACCGAGCTGGTGGCGGCATTTCGCGCGACGCTGGAAGAGGTGAGCGAAGCCGACATCATCCTGCATGTGCGCGACGTGGCCCACCCCGACAGCGCGGCGCAGCGCGCCGACGTGGTGCGCGTGCTGGACGGCATGGTGAAGGATGGCGTGCTGGACACCAATTGGCCAGCCCGCACGATCGAGGTGCTGAACAAGGCGGACCTGATGGGCGGCATCGAGGCCGTGCCGGCCCGGGACGGCTGCATCGCCGTTTCGGCCATCACCGGCGACGGCCTTCCTGCGCTACTCCAGGCGATGGACGACCGGATTTCGGCGGGCATGGAGGTGGCCGATTACCACATCCCGGCTGCTGACGGCGCGCGGATGGCTTGGCTATACGAGCACGGCGAAGTGATGGAGCGGCGCGACGAGGAAGATGGCGTCCACATGGTCGTCCGCATGCTCGCCGCCAACCGGGCGCGATTCGAGCGCGGCGCTTGAGCGCTGCCGGGGACCTGGCCGAGGTTGTGCAGTTGGTCCGGGCCGTGGCCCGCGCCGAGATCATGCCGCGGTTTCGCAACCTTCGGCCCGGCGACGTTCAGGCGAAAACCGGCCCCCTCGACCTCGTGACGGCGGCCGACGAGCAGGCCGAGCTGCGCCTGGCCACGGGGTTGGGCCGGATATTTCCCGGCTGCGTCGTCGTGGGCGAGGAGGCCGCGTCACGCGACCCCACGTTGCTGGACGCGGTTGCGGCGGCGGATCTCTGCTTCCTGGTGGACCCGGTGGATGGGACGGCGAACTTTTGCGCCGGGCTGCCGCTGTTCGGCACGATTGTGGCGGTGGTGCGCCGGGGCGTGGTGGTCGGCGCGGTGATCCATGACCCCGTGGGCGACGACACGGCGATGGCCGCGGCAGGGGAGGGCGCCTGGCTGGAAACCGCATCGGGCGAGCGCGCCGCCTTGCACGTCGCCGCTCCCGTGCCGGTGGGCGCCATGGCCGGCTCCCTGTCGTGGCGATACATGCCGGAGCCGCCGCAATCCCAGGTTTGCCGCAACCTGCCGCGCCTCGGCGCGGCATGGGATTACCGCTGCGCCGCGCATCAATACCGCATGCTGGCGGCGGGGCATTGCCACTTCAGCATCTACCACCGGCTGATGCCGTGGGACCACGCGGCGGGGTGGCTGCTGCACCGGGAAGCCGGCGGCTGGTCGGCGCGGCTCGACGGCACGCCTTACAGCTTGGCCGACACCACCGGCGGCCTGATCTGCGCGCCGGACGAGGCAAGCTGGCACGCGCTCCGCGCGGCGTTGTTCGAGGACTGAGCTACTCGGCCCGCTTCACGGCGGCCCAAAGCGCCTCCATGGCGTCGAGCGTCGCATCAGCTGGGCTATGCCCCGCGTCCGCCAGGTGGCGCTCCACCGCGTTGAACCGGCGCGTGAACTTCGCGTTCGCCGCGCGAAGGCACGCTTCCGGGTCCAAGCCCAGCTTGCGCGCCAGGTTGGCAACGACGAACAGGATGTCGCCCACCTCGTCCGCCAGCCGGTCCGGGTCTGCGCCGGGCAGTTCGGCGCGGAGTTCCGCAACCTCCTCGTCGAGCTTGTCCAGCACGGCGGGCGCGTCTAACCAATCGAAGCCGACCCGGCCGGCGCGGCTGGTCAGCTTCGCGGCGCGGGTCAGCGCGGGCAGGCCGGCGGATACCCCGGCCAGAACCCCCGTTTCGGCGCGGGCCAAGCGCTCCCGGGCCTTCTGCTCTTCCCAGCCCGGCGGCCCCGGCGCGTCCGGCCCGGCCGGGAAAACGTGGGGGTGACGCCTGATCATCTTGTCCGTGATGGCGCGGGCCACGTCGGCAAAGCCGAACGCATCGGCTTCCTCGGCCATCCGCGCGTGATACACCACCTGGAACAGCAAATCCCCGAGTTCGTCCGGCAGCGCCGCCATGTCGCGCCGCGCGATGGCGTCGGCGACCTCGTAGGCTTCCTCGATCGTGTAAGGGGCAATCGTCTCGAAGCTCTGCGTCTGGTCCCACGGGCATCCCGAGGCAGGATCACGGAGGGCGGCCATGACATGGAGCAGGCGGGCGACCTGCCGCCGCGCCTCGTCCGTCGCGGGGTCCGTCAAGCGGCGTCCGCCAACCGCACTCCGCACTTGTCAAACGTCGCGAACAAGCGGGCAGCCGCTTCCCCGTCCAGACGCAGGTGCGGCGGGCGGATGTTCAGCCAGCCGTCATCCCCGGTGTGGCGCGCGACCAGCGCCTTGAGGCCCGGGATCAGCGCCGCCGAGGTCACGGACCGGCGCAGTGTGGTCAGCACCTCCTGCGCCGCGGCGCCGGCGTCGGCATCCCAGCCCGCGTAAACCTGCGCATTCACGGCAGACGTCACGTTGCTGGCCGCCGAGATCGACCCGGCGCCCCCGGCCTGCAGAAGCTGATGCAGGTGGCTGTCATCGCCGCAATACACCTCGAACCCGTCCCGCGCGAAGTGCTCGACATAGGCGCGGGTGTTGGCAAAGTCGCCGCTGCTGTCTTTGATGCCCTTGATGGCGTCGGGATAGGCGTGCAGCAGGCGGCCAACCAGCGCCACCGTGAACGGCACCGCGGACTGCGCGGGGAAGTGATACAGGAACACCCGCGCGCCGCCGCCGATGCGCTGGACGACCTCGCTGAACCAGGCGAACAAGCCATCCTCGCTCGGGTTCTTATAAAAGAACGGCGGCAAAACGAGGACGCCGGGGCAGCCGAGGTTGGCTGCGTGCCCGGCCAGCAGCACCGTGTCCGTCAAGGCCGGCGTGCCGACGCCGGGCAACAGGCGGGCGGGCGGGATGCCGCGCTCGACCAGGCCTTCCAGCACCGCGATGCGCTCGGACACGCCGAGCGAGTTGGCCTCCCCCGTCGTGCCCAGGACCGCCAGGCCGTTGCAGCCATGGGCCAGCAGCCAGCGGCAATGGGCGGCCATGCGGTCCAGGTCGATCGACAGGTCCGCGCGCATCGCCGTCAGCACGGCCGCGTTCACGCCGCCGTACAACGCATCCTTCATCATCCCGACCTCTGCTTGATGCGGCGCGGCACACGCGGCGAGCGCCCGGGCCAGTCCACGACATGGTGCTCCAGCGGCCCGGCCCGGCGCTCGTTGACCACCCGGCCACGCACCGAGATGCCGGCCGTGTGCACGGTTTCCGGATTGCCGGACACCAGCGGATGCCACCAAGCGAGCCCCTTGCCTTCCGCCAGGCGGCGGTAAGCGCAGGTGGGCGGCAGCCAGTCGATGTCGTCCAAAGAGTCAGGAGTCAGCGAAACGCAGTCGGGGACCTTGGCCTGCCGGGTCTCATACTGGCTGCAGCGGCAGGTCATGCCGTCCAGCAGGCGGCATGACACGTTGGTGAACGACAGCTCCTCCGTCTCGTCGTCCCGCAGCTTGTGCAGGCAGCAGCGGCCGCAGCCGTCGCACAGCGACTCCCATTGCGCCCGCGTCATGCAGTCCAGCGGCGTCGTCGTCCAGAAAGGCCGGTCCATGCCCGGCAGCTTAGCCAGGGCCGGGCAGAACGGAAAGGGCTACCGGCGAACAGTGTAAGGGGAACGGCTATCGCCGTGGGGCGCCGAGCGGCTGCTGCTGGATCGGCGCGGACCGCGGCGCCGGCTGCAGCGGCACGGGTGGGGGCAGGGCGGGGGGCGGCACCGCCTCGGCCTGCTGGCCGTACTGGATCAGCACCTGCCGCAGCGGGTCGGCGGCCGGGTTGGTCGCCTCCATGCCGAGCACAATCTGCTGCGCCGCCACGGGCCGGCCGTAATAGGCGGCGTTCCAATCGGACTTGCTGCTCAGCAAGCTGCCGCTCAGCGACACGCCGGCATACAACCCGCGCGCCCGGGTGAAGCCCACGACGTCGGCGCGCAGCGCCGCCGTGGTCGCGCCCTCGATCCCGCCTCCCAGGTCCACAAAGGTCGCGCTGGCATCGGCGCCCAGCTTGAACTGGCTGTCCATGATGGCGCTCAGCCCCTTGTCGGACATGATCATCAGCATGACCTCCGCATCCTGCAGGCCCGCCTGGAAGCCGATGCTGCCGCCGCCGAGGCCGTAGAACGCCGGCGCCGACCATGACCCGGCGGCGTCCCGCGCCACCAGCACGCAGCTCCCGCCCTGGCCGCCGAACACGAATCCCATCTTGAACACCTGGGGGCAGATCATGGTCGCGCGGGCGCGCTTCAGCACGTATTGCGCGTCCTTGCCGTCGCGGTCGTTCAGCATCTCCTGTGCCGCGAGCGTGGCGCGGTCCACCAACTGCTGCTGCTCGGACTGCGCATGTGCGGCCAGCGGCACCAGGCTCAGTGCGGCCAGCAGAACGACACGGTTCATCGTGCATCTTCCTTCTTACGATGCACGATCCTAGCGCCGGATTATGGCGTTACCAAGAACTGTTGACGTATTGCTTCAACCGATTTGGTCCTCAAAGCCGGGCGACTCGTTAACGGACACCACGCGCCAGCCTTCCGGCAAGCGTTCCAATTGGGTGAGAGACAGGTTGTAAACGGAAAGGTGCAGGGCGCGGCGGGCATCGATGTCCATCGCGTGCGCCACGGCGGCCCGGATGGCGCCCCCGTGGCTCACGATCACCACGTTCCGCCCGTCGAACCGCTCGGCCAGGCGTTCCAAAGCCGTGCCGACGCGCACAAGCACCTCGGCCATGCTTTCCCCGTTGGGCGGCTGTTCGTCGGCGGCCAACGGCCAGAACGCATGGGCCGGCGCGGACAGGAGGGGCGGCAGGGCGGCGTGGCGCAGCCCCTGGTAATCGCCAAGGTCCTGCTCGATCAAGTCCGGCTCGACCGCGAGGTCCTGCGCCGGGTAGCCCGCCTGGAAGATCGCCTCCGCCGTGCGGCGCGTGCGGGACAGCGGCGTGCAAAGCCAGGTTGCGGGCCGGGGCAGGCGCACGGCCAGCGCCTGATACATCGGCACCTGCGCCACCAGGCTGTCGGGGCAAAGCTGCACGTCCCGCACACCGTATAGGGTGGCACGCTCGTTCTCCGCCACGACGGCATGGCGGATCAGCCAGAAGTTGGTGGACATTACTCTCCTATGCTCAAGAGGGCGCCGCGCAGCCGGGCCTGGCGGAACTGGGCTGCGAACAGCCAGATCCCGGCGGCCATCCAGACGATGTTGAGGGCCACGGCCCAAGCGAGGTGGTCCCAGCGCACCACGCCGTCCAGCGCCGCGCGCATGCCCTCGAACACATGGGACGACGGCAGCGCGAGGGCAATCGGCTGCACTGCGGCCGGCAAGACGGAAACCGGGTAGAACACCGCCGAGAACGGCGTCAAGCCGAACAGCACCGACCAGGCCAGCGCTTCCGCCCCGGCGCCGTGGCGCAGGATCAGGCTGACGACGCCCAGCGCCACCCACCAGCCCATGACCATCAGGTTGGCGAAGAACAGCACCACCACTGGCCCTATGGCGAACAAGTTGAAGGCGTAAAGCAGGAAGGCGAGCAGGATCGCCGGCAGCACGCCGGTCAGCATGCGCAGCACGGAAATGCCGATCAGCGCCGACACCATTTCCCACGGGCGGATCGGGCTGACGAACACATGGCCGAGGTTGCGGGACCAGAGTTCCTCCAGGAAGCTGATCGCGACGCCCATCTGGCTGCGCAGCGCCACCTCCCACAGCAGCACGCCGCCGAGCAAGGCGCCTGCCGCCACGACCGCCGTGCTGCCTGCCCGCCCGACCAGGAAGCTGGTCGTGAAACCCCAGATGCACATCTGCAGGACCGGCCAGTACATCAGCTCCAGCAACCGCGGCCAGGACCGGCGGTAGAGTGCCAGGTGCCGATACGTCAGGCCCCAGATCCGACGCAGCGAGCCGCGCGATGCGGTGCCGCCCGTCATGCGGCCACCGTGCCGCGGCGGGCGATGTCGAGGAACACCTGCTCCAGGTCATCCCGCCCGTAACGGTCCAGCAGTTCCGGCGGCGAGCCGCTGTCCACGATTCGCCCTTGCTTCAGCATCAGCACGGAGTCGCACAGCCGTTCCACCTCCGCCATGTTGTGCGACGCGAGCAGGACGGTGCAGCCGCTTTCCCGCCGGTAGCGTTCAAGCCAGCCCCGCACCATGTCGCCGGTGTCGGGATCAAGGCTCGCCGTCGGCTCGTCCAGCAGCAGCACGTCCGGCCGGTTGATCAGCGATTTCGCCAGGGCCACCCGGGTCTTCTGCCCCGCGGACAGGTTGCCCGAAGGGCGGTCGAGCAGGCCGGTCAGGTCGAGCTGCGCCGCAAGCTCGCGAATCCGCGCTTCAAGGCCGCGCACGCCGTAAAGGTGGCCGTACACCCGGAGGTTTTCTGCGACGCTCAGCCGGGACGGCAGCGCGATGTAGGGCGAGGAGAAGTTCATCCGGGCCAGCGCCGCGAACCGGTCGCGCCCCATGTCATGCCCCAGGATGCGGATGCTGCCGGCAGTCGGGATCAGCAGGCCGAGCAGCATGGCGATGGTCGTCGTCTTGCCCGCGCCGTTGCCGCCCAGGAGGCCGAGCGTGCCGCCGGGCGCCACGCTGAAGGTGATGCCGTCCACCGCGGTTACGTCGCCGTAGCGCTTGGTCAGGCCCTGGACTTGGATGGCGTGCATGGCCGGGGATTAAGCGCCTCCGGCCGGTTCGCCAAGGGCTACGCCTATGCCGTCACCGCGAGGGCGCGTCCCCGGAACAGCGAGAAACCCTGGTCCCGCCCCCATTGCAGGGCGTTGTCCTCGTCGGCCCGGCTCAGCACCCATTCGGCGGTTCCGGCCTGCAGGGCGGCCGGCGCGACCCGCATCAGTTCCGGCGACCAGCGGAGCTGCACGTAGTCCAGCTCCATGGGCGGCAAGCACAGCATGGGCAGCGACGCCGCGGTCACGCCGCGCAGCAGCAGGCGGTAGCCGCGGGCATGGGCGAACTCCCTGGCAAAAGCGAAGGTGGCCGGGTCGGCCAGCACGTCGGCCGGTTGCAGTTCCAGCACGACGCGCCCGCGCAGTCGGCTCGGCAATGCGGAGTCGAAGCGCAGGAACTCGGGACCCAGGATGCTGCCCACGTTCAGGTCGAGGCTGAACGGCCCGGCGCGGTGTAGCTCAAACGGCGCGGACAGCAAGGCCAGCATCCGGCTGTCGAGAACCCGGGTCAACCGGCGGAACAGCCAGGCATCGGCCCGGATATCGCGGCCGGGCGCCAGGGTGTCGGCCAGTTCCGAAATGGACAGGCAACGTCTTTCCCAGGCGAGTCGCACTTGGCCGCTGTCCAGCCGGTGGACGGGTTTGCGCCGGGCAAACCGGGTCATGTCGGCGCGCCTCAATTGCCGCTCCATCATGGCGAGCGCGGCAGCGTCCAGCGGCATGAGGGGCGGAGCGACAGGGATGGCCCGCCGCCAGGGCGGCGCGGCGTCGTCGGACTCAAGACCGGCGGCGGCCAGAAGCTCCGTGCCGTCGCGCGGCAGGTCGAACAGCCGGACCAGGCTTCGCGCCGTCGCCGGTCCGATGCGGAGGCTGGTCCCGAGCAGGTGTTCCAAGGCCTCCAATGACTGTTGAAGCAGCGCCGGCGCCAGGCCGCGCCAGCTCACCGCCAGCCGTCCCTTCGGCAGGTCATGCAGGCGGGCGCGCTCGGCCGAAAGCAGCGGATCAAGCGCGTCCCGAATCAGCCCCAGGTGGTGCGGCCTTGTCAGCCGCGGCGGCAACAGGTCGGCGCGCAACAGCAAAACGCGCCGTTCCACGCCCGCCGTTGCGCAATCGCGCACGAGGCCCTGCAAGGCCGCAAGGCCGGGGGAGCCGGCCGGCGCCGCCATGGGCGCCTCCGGGTGGTCCGGCTCGTTGCCGCTCATGCCATGGCCATTGATCGGGCGGCGAGCGGGGAAGCGGCGTCGAGCAAGGCCGGGTTGCGGCAGCCCGCCCGCCCGGCCGGCCCGGTGGCGGAGGCGCGCTCCGCGCATTGCCGCATCGAGCAGCGGCCCGGCCCGCAGGCGCCGATGCGCTGGGCCGCCAGCATGGTGTCCACCCAGCGTCCCTGGAACCGGCGGATGCCGTGCGCCAAGCCCCAACGCAGGGCGTCCTCCGTTTCCGCCCGGTGCAGCACGACGCGGCTTTCTCCCAACGCGGCCACCGCTTGCGCAACCGCGGCGCCGGCCTCGGGCAGCTGCGGGGACCAGTCGAGCTTGATGAGGTCCGGCTCCAGCACCGCTGGCACCGTCAGCATCAGCGCGTGGTGCGACACGCCGTCCAGCACGAGCGACAGCCCGGCAAACCGGAGGCGTGTGCGGGCGGCGGTGAACGCTTCCGGGTCCGCGCAGGCCTCGACCAGCGAGATTTCAATGGCGACCTGGGCGGCGATGGCCCGGCAGGCCGCCGCAAACCGCGCGAACGGGTCGGACAGGATGCCGGACAGCGTCAGGTTGAGGTGCAGCTTCGGTCCTACGCCCCGCGCCCCGGCCGTCAACGGGCCGTTCGCCTGCAAATCTTGACGAAGCGCATCCAGCATCCGGGCGTCCAGCCGGCTGGCCAGGTGGCGGAACAGGAACGGGTCCGCATGCGCCTGCCCCGTTGCGGCGATCCGGGTTTCCAGCACGGCAACGGAAAAGGAAATTTCCCGGAACAAGGGCTGCAAGCGGGCGTCCCGCCCCGGTGCGAGCAGCACGGCAGTTTGCCGCTGCGTGAGGTCGGTGATGCGGTTCTGCCCGACCACGGATTCAAGCTCGTTGATCGCTTGGGCGCTGCCCTTCGGCTCGGCGAAGGGAGGCTCGGGCGGGACATCCAGCACGCGGGCCTGGGCATAGCGCAGCAGGGCCGCGCCGTCGTCTTCCAGCGACCACAGCGTGAACAGTTGGGCCGAGTCCGGCACGTCCATCTGGAACAGTTGCGCCAGCGTGGCCGCCAGCGGGCTGCCGCCGTCGTCACACTGGAACAACAGCAGCAGGTCGTCGTTGTGCAGCGCAAAGACCTGGCCCGCCTGCCGCTGCGCCGCATCGTCCATCACGGCGCGGGCGATGCGCCGGTGGTGCGGGCGTGGTGCGGGCGGGGTCAGTTGCGACAAGTGCAGCACGAGCGCCATTCGGCCGTGCGGCGCGCGCAGGGCACGCTCCACCGCATCCAGCAGGTGCCGCCCGATGTGGGGGGCCGCCGCAACCGTTCCACGGATGCCGGCGATGGCGCTTTGAGATTTCAGTGTCGTGATCCCCGCTTGGTGGGGGTAAGATGCCGTATTATGATTACCAGCAGGTTAGCAAACTTCGCTTCCGTGTTCGGCATGGGCCAGCGGGCGCCGGACCTTCCCCGGCTGGCGCCGGGTCGCCGGGTCTACGCCATCGGCGACGTGCATGGGCACTTGCCGCAGCTCCAGGCGCTGCATGAGGCAATTGCCAACGACCTCAGCGAGCGCCCGGTCAGCCGGCCGCTGCTGGTTCACATGGGTGACCTCATCGACCGCGGCCCGGAGTCGGCCGGGGTGCTCGCGCTGTTGGCCGCCGGGCCGCCGGTGCCCGGCGTGCCGATGGTGAACCTCATGGGCAACCACGAATGGATGTTCCTGTCGGCCTTGGCCCTGCAGGACCAGCGCGAAGCCGACAATTGGCTCGACAATGGCGGCACCGAAACTTTGGAAAGTTGGGGCATCCGCCCGTCCGTCTCGCTGGAACGTTGGCCGGCGCTTGTGCCGCGCGAGCACGTCCTGTTCCTGCGCGGCCTGGCCGCCTGGTATCAACGCGACGGCTACGTGTTCGTCCATGCAGGCGTCCGGCCCGGCGTGCCGCTGACCCGACAGATGTGGTCCGACCTGCTTTGGATTCGCAACCCGTTCCTTGACCGGCGCGGCCCCCTGCTGCCGGACGCCCCCGATGTCGTGGTCGTGCACGGCCACACGCCGCAGCCGGAGCCGACGCTGCGCGCCAATCGCATCGGCATCGACACCGGCGCCGGCCGCGGCGGGCCGCTGACCTGCGCCGTGCTGGACGGCGACGACGTGCGTTTCCTCCAGGCGGACCCGCCCGGCAAGCACCAAACGCCCTCGTGACGGCGACGCGCGACTTGCCACCTGCGCAGGGGAACGGTAGCCCATGACGATGGACGACACATTCCAGCCCGGCCCGTCCGGCGGCGATCCAGCCCAGGCCCCCTCCGAAGATCCGTTGGCGCTTGACCCGGATGGCCTCGCCGACGCCGTGCGCCGCTTGGCCCGCACCAGCGTCATGGTGATCGGCGACGTAATGCTCGACCGCTACGTATACGGGACGGTGGAGCGGATCAGCCCGGAAGCGCCCATCCCGATCCTGACGGTGGAGCGCGAGGTGGCGATGCCGGGCGGCGCGGGCAACGTGGTGCGCAACCTGACGGCGCTCGGCGCGGCGGTGGCTTTTGTGTCGGTGGTCGGGGACGACCAAGCAGGGTCGGACCTCACGGGCCTGGTCGGCGGCCAGCCCGGCGTCGAGCCGTGGCTGCTGGTGCAGGGCGCCCGGGCCACCACGGTCAAGACGCGCTACGTCAGCCAGGGCCAGCAGTTGCTGCGGTCCGACAGGGAAGAAACGGGGCCGGTCAACCCGAAGCTCGCCGAGCGCATGATGCGGATCGCGAACGACACCCTGGCCGCAACGTCGGTCGCCATCCTGTCCGATTACAACAAGGGCGTGCTGTCCGGGGACATCCCGGTGCAGTTGATCGCCGCCGCAAAGGCCGGCGGGCGCCGGGTCGTGGTGGACCCCAAAGGACCGGACTACGCCCGCTATGCCGGCGCAGACGTGGTGACGCCCAACCGCCGGGAACTAGCGGAAGCGACGGGCTTGCCGGTTGGCGACGAGGCCGCCATCGTCGTCGCGGCCACGGCGCTGCGTGACGCGCACAGGTTCGGCGCCGTGCTGGTGACGCGGGCGGAGGACGGCATGACGCTGCTGGACGCCGATGGCGTCCACCACTTCCCGGCAGAAGCGGCGGAGGTGTTCGACGTGTCCGGCGCCGGGGACACGGTGGTGGCGACGCTGGCCGCGGCGATGGCGGCCGGGCTGCCGCTGCCGATGGCGGCGCGCTTGGCGAACATCGCGGCCGGGATCGTCGTCGGCAAGGTCGGCACCGCCGTCGCGCGGGAAGGAGACCTGCTTTCGGCCCTCAGCCCCCAGGGCGGCGCGCTGCGCAAAGTGGTGACGCGAGAAGCGGCGGCAGAGCAGGTGGAACGCTGGCGCCGCCGGGGCTGGCGGACCGGCTTCACCAACGGCTGCTTCGACCTGCTGCACCCCGGCCACGTCCACCTTCTAGAGCAGGCGCGCAGCCAATGCGACCGCCTGGTGGTCGGGCTGAACTCGGACGCCAGCGTGCGGCGTTTGAAGGGCAGCAGCCGCCCGGTGCAGCCGGAAGCCGCGCGCGCGGCGGTGCTGGCCAGCCTGTCCGCCGTGGACGTGGTGTGCGTTTACGACGAGGATACGCCGGTCGAGACCTTGGCCGAGTTGCGGCCGGACCTGCTGATCAAGGGGGCCGACTACACCGTGGAAACCGTGGTCGGCGCTGACCTGGTGCAGGGCTGGGGCGGCCGGGTCTGGCTGGCCGAGCTGCTGCCGGGCTACTCGACCACGGCCACGGTGCAGCGGATGACGGCGGTGCGGAACGCGGGGTAGGCCGCCCGCGGCAGCCTTTATTCCGCGCGGAGCGCCATTCGCAGGCTATTTTGCCCGTCAGGGTCCTGCAGCCAGGCCAAGCGCTGGGCGGCCTGGGTGGCGAAACGGTGGAGCAAGGCGCGGCGGCGGGCCGGAGACAGGGCGTGGATCGGCGGCTCGCATACGACCTCCGCAGTTCCGTCGCAGGCGACGATCCATCCGGTGTCGGCGGGCAGCAGCGCCAGCGGGAAACCCGGGTCCACCGCGAAATACAGGCAATCCGAGTAGTCGCGGTACTCCGGCCACTTACTGTCGGACAGGAAGTCGCGCGCCCCAGACTTCACCTCAATGCAGGCGAATCCCCCATCAGGGCGCAGTGCCATGATATCCGCCCGGCGATTGTTCGGCAGCGGCATCTCATGCAGCGGCGACCAGCCGAGCTGGAAGCACAGCCGGGACGCAGCCCGCCGGATCGCCAGGGACCGCTCGGGGAGGGTCGCAACGTCTAGGTCCATGACCCGTTCTAACCCGCACCGTCACCCAGGCAAAATGGCGTCGATGGCCCGGGCCAGCGCGATGTCCCGTTCAGATAACCCGTCAGCGTCGTGCGTGGTGAGGACAATTGAGACCCGGTTGTAGACGTTCAACCATTCGGGATGGTGGTCGTGCCGTTCCGCCAGCAGGGCCACCCTCGCCATGAAGCCCCAGGCGGCGCTGAAGTCCTTGAACCTGAAATCCCGCGCGATGGCGTCCCGATCCGGTAGCAGACGCCAATGGGGCAGGCTGGATGCGAGCCGGTCGCGCTCGCCCGGCGGCAACGGCTCGATGGGGGCGGGACGCGGCATTTCGGTTGACCTCCGGCGCAGGATGGGGCGGATAAGCGCATGCCCACCTATACCCTGCCCCCCGCGCCTGAGGACATCGCCGACTTGGCCGACCGGGCGCTTGCCGCGATGCCGGACACCCTGCGCCGCCGGGTGCGCGGCGTGTCGATCCTGGTGGAGGAGGTCGCAGACGACGAGACCCTGGGCGAGCTGGGCATTGAGAACGCCTGGGAGCTGACCGGCCTGTATCGCGGGGTGCCGCTTGGGCAAAAGGACGCGGGCAGCACGCCACAGGCGCCGGACCTGATCGTGCTGTATCGCGAGCCGATCCTGCTGGAATGGATCGAAACGGGGGAGGACCTGTTCCGCCTGGTCCGCAACGTGCTAATCCATGAGATCGCCCACCATTTCGGCTTCAGCGACGCTGACATCGCGGCGCTCGAAGCGGATTGGGAATAGGCTTCCCGCGAAGAAATGGCGCTTAGGGGTTGTTAACGATCCCTGGGTAGAATGCGCCCATGCTTGCCGCATCGCTATTGCCGCCCGGGCTGGAAGACGCCCCCAACCGGTGCACCTTCGAGCACCCGCTGTTCAGCAAGCTGGGCGCGGTGGTGTTCCGTCCTGCCGAAGCGGACGGCACGCCGTCCCTGGTCATGCCGCTGGGCCGCAGCACCGCTGTGCTGCCGCTGTGGTCGCTCCAGGCCGAGCTTCGCATCGACCGCGCTTCGGCGGACGGCCGGATGCTGGCCCAGGTCGCCCGGTCGCTCAACTTCGTCGCCGATCTGCGCCTCGGCGATCTGCTGCCGGTTGAAGTGCTGGATGGCGAGGCAAGTTGGCAGCCCAGCCCGGCGCACCAGCAATTGGCGGCGTCGCGCCTGAAACTGCGGCTGAGCAGCCAGCTTGGCGCGGATGCGTCGGTGGATTGGGGCCGGGCCGGGCCGCAAGCCGTGCTGCTGGCGGCGGCACAGCCCGGCATGCGGCTTGCCTTGCAGGCGGCCTGCATCGAGGCCGCGGCGCGGCTCGGTATTCCGGACGCGGCGGGGGCCGCCCGGTTGGTGGAGGCCGCGGCGCATGAGCTGGGCTTCATTGAGGCGCTGCGGGACTGGCTGCTGCGCCGGGTCGCGCTGCTGGCCGAGCAGGTGCGGCGTCTGGCGGCCGGCCTGGCGCAGAACCTGTCCGGCTTGGAACTGCTGTCCCGCGTCACGCGGCTGACCAGCATCGCCGTCGAGAAGATCAGCGCGCGCTTCGCGGACGTGGACGCCCAGACCGCGATCGTGCTGGACGTGCTGCGGGCGCTGGAAGCCTGGCGAGACGCCATCCGCCAGCATCGGGACTGGCTGTATTGCAGCCTGCGCGGCTGGGAGCCGATCCTGACGGCATGGGAACTCGCGGTGCCCGGCTGGTCGGCCGCCACCTGGCCGCTGCTGGGCCGCACATACCGTTTCCTTGCTCCACGCTTCATGCCGATGCAGGAATGGCAGACCGCCCGCCCCAAGCTGCAGAACGGCGAGCCGGAGCTGCAGATGGTCTGGTGACGCCTGACGATTGCGGGCGCGTCCGCCACTTGAATGAAGGGCCGACTTCCTCGATCCGCGTCTTGTGAGGGCCGGGGTTGTGCGGTACGGCATGGCGGGAGGTGGCACGGAGGCAATGTTGCGGGTTCTCGGCATCGGAGCGCGGATCGACCTGGGTGATCTTTACCTCAGCCTGCTGCGCGAAGGGCATGAGGTGCGCGTCCATGCCGGGGACCCGTCCTATGCCGGCTGCTTCGCGGGCCTGCTCGACCCGGTGACGGATTGGCGGGCAGAGCTTGACTGGGTTGGCCGCGACGGCCTGGTGCTGTTCGAGAAAGTCGGCCGCGGGGCTGAGCAGGACGCGCTTCGGCAGGCCGGCTTCCGGGTAATTGGCGGCAGCGCGCTGGGGGACCGGCTGGAGTACGACCGCGCCTTCGGCCAGGCCACGCTGCGGGAGGCCGGCTTGCAGATTGCCCCGAGCACCCCGTTCGACAGCCCGGCGGATGCTGCCGCCTGGCTCAAGGAGCATCCCGGGCGCACGGTGCTGAAGCACGACAACAACGCGCGGGCGACCTTTGTGGGCGATCACCGGCAAGGGGCCGATGTGCTGTTCCAGTTGTCCCGCACGCCGCCGGGCCGCGTGCTGCTGATGCCGCGGCTCGAAGGGGTCGAGGTCGGCGTCGGCGCGTATTTCGATGGCCGGGCGTTCCTCCGCCCCGCCTGCATCGACTTCGAGCACAAACGCTTCTTTCCCGGCGAGATAGGCGAGATGACCGGGGAGATGGGCACCCTGCTGTCCTACGAGGGCGCCGATGCGCTGTTCGACGCGACGCTGAACCGGATCGCGCCGCTGCTCGCCGCCGCCGGGCACGTCGGCTACGTCAACCTCAACATGATCGCCAACGAGGCCGGGCTATGGCCGTTGGAGTTCACCTGCCGTTTCGGCAACCCCGGCTTCGCCGTGCTGGCGCCGTTGCAGCGGGACGGCTGGGGCGACCTGCTGGGCCGCATGATGCGCGGCGGCGCCGGCGGGTTCGTGACCGTGCCGGGCTGGTCCGTCGGCATCGTGCTGACCGTGCCGGGCTTTCCCGAGGAGCGGCCCGGCGCCGATCCCGCGGCGGACCCGCCGATCTTCTTCCATGAGCCGCCAAACGGGGGCGAGCTGCCGCACTATCATTTCTCCGACATGCGGCGGGAGGGCGGCCAATTGTTTGCCCGGCGCCGCACCGGCTACGCCATGGTCGTGACTGGTACCGGCCCCACGGTGCAGGAGGCGCAAGCGGCGGCGGCGGTGCGGGCGCGCAACGTGATCATCCCCGACCTGCGCTGGCGCGGCGACATCGGCGACCGCTTCTTGGCCGGGGAAGGCGCACGGCTGGCGCGGCTTGGCTGGCTGACGCTTCCGGAAGCCGATCTCCAAGCGAATGCGGCGGCCGACATTCAAGCGAATGCGGCGTGAGCTTGGACCAGCCGATCAAGGACTGCCTGGCCGCGCGCATCTCGCCGCAGGTCGCGGTGGCGCGCATGCTGCTGGCCGGCGTGGCGGCGGAGGGCATCGCGGCGGCCCTGGCGCGACATCGCCCTGCTGTGGAGGATGCGCGCTGGACGGCGATGGCGCGGCTCGTGGAGGGCCGGGGCGCTGCGCTCGATCGGCTCGCGGCGGAGGTGGAGGCGACCGGCGCGCAGCACGACGCTTCTGGCGCCGACGGCCTGGCGCGGATCGCCGCGTTCTTTGACCGCGCCGTGGCGCACTCGCCCGAGGCCAGCGTGGCGCTTTACTCACTCGGCGACCCGGCCATCCTGGCGCAGGCGACAACCGAGATCGTCGGCTGGCTGCATGCCAACCAGCTTCTGCGCGCCGAGGCCGATGTGCTGGACCTGGGCTGCGGCATCGGCCGGGTCGCGGCGGCCTCGGCGCCGCTGTGCCGAACCGTTCTGGGCTTGGACGTATCGGCCGGCATGGTCGCGGAAGCGCGGCGGCGCAACGCGGCGCTGCCGAACGCACGGTTTGACCACACAACGGGGCACGGCCTCGACGCCTTGCCCGGCGGCGCGTTCGACCTGGTGCTGGCGGTCGATAGCTTCCCTTACATGGTCCAGGCCGGGCCTGACGTGGTGGCCCGCCACGTTTCCGGGGCCGCGCGGGTGCTGCGGCCGGGCGGGGCGCTGACGGTGCTCAACTTCTCCTATCGCGGGGACTTGGCCGCCGACCGCGCCGATGCCGCCGCGCTCGCCGCGGCGCATGGCTTCACCTTGGAACAGAACGGCGCCGCGCCGTTTGGCGTTTGGGACGGCACGGCCTTCGTGCTCCGCCGCTGATCCGCCCCGCCGCCCTGGTGTTGGCGCTGCTCGCCGCCGCGCCGGCCTCCGCCGAGGAGGATCGGGCGGCGCTGATGCGGGCGCATCGCGGCGGCACCATGCGGCTGCTGGCCCACTCGGCCGCCGGCACCATCGACCCCCAGGTGAACTACACCGCGCAGTTCTGGCAAATGTTCTCGATGGCGTATGACGGGCTGCTGGCCTTCCGCAAGGTGCCGGGTCCCGGGGGCAACGAGATCGTGGGCGACCTGGCCGAGGCAGTGCCGGCGCCAACCGACGGCGGCCTGATCTGGCTGTTCCGGCTGCGCCCCGGCATCCGTTTCTCGAACGGCGCGCCGGTGCGCCCGGCCGATGTCGCCGCGTCCTTCCGCCGGTTGTTCCGCGTTTCCAGCCCCACCGCGGACAGCTTCTACGGCGCGATCCAGGGGGCTGGCGCCTGCCTTCGCGCGCCCGCCGGCTGTGCGCTGGAGGGCGTCACGGCGGACGACGCCGCGGGCACCGTCACCATCCGCTTGTCGCGGCCGGACCCGGAGTTTGCGAAGAAGCTCGCCTTGCCCCACGCCAGCGTGCTGCCGGACACCGCGCCCGATGCGGACGCCGGCACCGTCCCGCTGCCCGGCACCGGCGCCTACCGCATCGACCACTACGACCCCGGCGACAGCCTGCGCCTGGTCCGCAACCCGCACTTCCGCGAATGGAGCGTGGACGCGCAGCCGGACGGCTTTCCCGACGCCATCGACTACGATTTCGGCTTGGAGGAGGAGGCGGAGATCACCGCCATCCAGAACGGCCAGGCCGACTGGACCTTTGACGCGCCGCCGGCGGACCGCCTGGCCGAGCTTGGCGCGCGTTACGCGGATCAGGTCCACCTCAACCCGGCCTATGCCATGTGGTTCCTGCCGCTCAACACCCGCCTGCCGCCGTTCGACGACGTGCGGGTGCGCCGGGCATTGAACCTCGCGGTGGATCGGCGCGCAGTCGTGAAACTGTTCGGCGGCGCGCGGCTCGCGACCGAAGCTTGCCAGGTGCTGCCGCCGGGCCTGCCAGGCTACCAGCCGTATTGCCCGTATCCGCTGGACCTGCCCCGGGCGCAGCGTCTGGTGGCCGAAAGCGGCACGGCCGGGCAAACGGTGACGCTGGTGATCGACGGCAGCCCGGTGGCCCGCGCCATCGGCACCTACATGCTGGACGTGCTGCGCGACCTGGGCTTTGTGCCGCGGCTGCGCAGCCTGTCCAGCAACGTGCAGTTCACCTACATCCAGAACACCAACAACCAGGTGCAGGCGAGCCTCACGACCTGGTATGCGGATTACGCTTCCGCCGGCAACTTCCTGGGCGGCATCTTCGGCTGCTCGGCCTTTCGCCCGGGATCGGACGCCTCGCCCAACATCTCCGGCTTTTGCGACCCGGCGCTCGACGTGCGGCTGCAAGCGGCGCTGGCGGATCCTCAAGGCGGGGCCGAGCTTGCCGCCATCGACCGCATCGTGACCGACCAGGCGCCGGCGGTGGTGCTGTTCAACCCCAGCTACATCGACGTGGTGTCCGCCCGCGTCGGCCATGTCGGCTACCACGAGCAGTTCCGCTGGCTCGTTGGACAGTCATGGGTGCAATGAGGGCGGGCGTGGCCGTGCTGGCCGTCATTGTGCTCGCCTGCCTGCTGGCACCGCTCTACGCGTCGCAAGTTTCGGAAACCGACCCGTTCCGCTCCAACGTGAACGGCACGGCGTTCGGCCAGGAGGTGCTTGCGGAGAACACCGCCGGATTGGGCCTTGGAGTTACGCCCATCGGACCAACCTGGCGCGGTGCTTACCTGCTCGGGGCGGACACGCAGGGGCGGGACGTGGCGGCGCGACTGCTGTACGGCGGGCGCACATCCTTGCTGATCGCGGGGTGTGCCACCGCCTTGTGCCTCGTCTTGGCGGTAGTGCTCGGCGTGCTGTCGGGCTTTGTGGGCGGGACCGTGGACACCGTGCTGGCCGGGCTGCTCGACCTGCTCTGGGCGTTTCCGGTCTATCTGCTGGCGATCTCGCTTTCCATCGTGCTGATCAGCCAGGACCTGCGCCTCGGCCCGCTGCGGCTCACCGCCGACAGCCTGGCGTTGCCGATGCTGATCCTCGGCATCGTGTATGTGCCCTACGTCGCCCGGCCGATCCGCGCGCAGGTGCTGGCGCTGCGCCGGGCCGAGTTCATCGAGGCCGCCCACGCCACCGGCGGCACCCCGCTGCACATCCTGCGCCGCCACGTTCTGCCGCAGATCTGGCCCGGCCTGATTGGCTTCGCCCCCGTGGTCATGGCGATGGCACTGCTGACGGAGGCCGCGTTGTCCGTGCTGTCCATCGGCGTGCAGGCGCCACAGGCGAGCTGGGGCACGCTGATCGCCGATGGGCAGGCGCTGATATACACCCGGCCGACTGTCGCCGTCGCGCCGGGCCTCGCGGTGCTCCTGACGGTGTTGGCGCTGAACGTGGTGGGCGAGGCATGGCGCGCGTCGCTTGAAACCCGGCGATGATCACGCGGCTGCTCCGCTCGCTGCTGGTCATGTTCGGCATTAGCGTTCTGGTGTTCCTGATCTTCTTCGCGACCCCTGGTGCCGACCCGGCGGCGCGCTTGGCCGGACGTGGCGCTTCGGCGGAGGCGCTGGCCGCCGTGCGCCATGAATACGGCCTGGACCGCTCGCTGCCGGTGCAGTACGGCCTGCTGATGCACCGCCTGTTCATCGCCGGCGATCTCACGTCGCAGGTGAACCGGGGGCAGCGCGTGGTGCCGGCCGTGCTGCGCGCGGCCCCCGTCACCCTGTCCCTGGCCGCGGGCGCGGCGGTGGTCTGGCTGCTTGCCGGGCTGGCCATCGGCTTGGTTGCCGCGGCGCGGGAAGGCAGCGTGTGGGACCGCGCGGTGACGGCGCTCGGCCTGGTCGGCATTTCCATCCCGGTGTTCTGGCTGGGCGAGGTGGTGAACCTGCTCACCCAAAGCCGCCTGCACGATACCTGGGCATTCCGCTGGGTGCCGCCGCTCGGCTACGTGCCGTTGTTCCAGGACCCGGCGGGCTGGGCGCGCGGCCTCCTGCTGCCGTGGCTCACGCTCGCGCTGCTGTATGCCGGGGTGTATGGCCGGGTGCTGCGGTCCAGCCTGATCGAGGCGTATCGCCAGGATTATATCCGCACCGCCCGTGCCAAGGGCATCAGCGAAAGCCGGGTCGTGCTGCGCCATGCGCTGCGCAACGCGCTGGTGGTGGTGGTCGCGCTGTTCGGCCTCGACATCGGCGCGCTGATCGGCGGCGGCACGCTGCTGACGGAGGTGGTGTTCGGCCTGCGCGGCATCGGCAAGCTGACCTACGACGCGCTGCAGAACTTGGACCTGCCGGTGGTGATGGCGACCGTGCTGTATGCGTCGTTTTTTGTCGTGCTGGCCAACGCCGCCGTTGATGCCGTGCAGGCGGCCCTCGATCCGCGGCAGCGGTGATGCCACAGTGGGCCGCCACGACCCGGAGGCTCCCATGCCTGCACTCGGCCGCGCCCTGCTCGATGCCCTCCGCCAGCACGGGGCGCGAGAGGTGTTCGGCATCCCCGGCGACTTCGTGCTGCCGTTCTTCAAGGTGATCGAGGAAAGCGGCGTGCTGCCGTTCTACACCCTGAGCCACGAGCCGGCCGTGGGTTTCGCCGCCGACGCCGCCGCCCGGTTCCGCGGCAGCATCTCGGTCGTCGTCGCAACCTGGGGCGCCGGGGCGTTCAATCTGGTCAACGCGGTCGCCGGCGCTTACGCCGAGCGCGTGCCGGTTGTCGTCGTCTCCGGCGCGCCCGGCGTGCATGAGCGTGCCAGCGGCTGGGTCCTGCACCACACCAGCCGCACGGTGGATACCCAGACCCGCGTGTTCGGGGAGATCACCTGCGACCAGGCCGTGCTGGACGACCCGGCCCGCGCGCCCGCCGCCATCGCCCGCGTGCTGCGCAGCGCCCGCGAGTACTCGCTGCCAGTGTATATCGAACTGCCGCGCGACCTGGTCGGCACGGAGGTGGACGCCGTGCCCACCCTGCTGCCCAGCCCGGTGCTGCCGGACGCGCTGGCGGAGGCGGGCGCGGAAATCCTGCACCGCCTGCGGGGCGCGGCCCGGCCCTGCATCGTGGTGGATGTCGAGGTCCGCCGCTACGGTGTGGAGGACAAGGTGGCCGCGTTGGCCCGCCGCCTGGGCATCCCCGTCGTCAGCACCTTCACCGGCCGCGGCCTGCTGTCGGGGCATAGGGACGTGACGCGCGGCACCTATTTCGGCGCCGCCGGGCAGCCGGCGGTGACGGCGCTGGTCGAGGGGTCGGACGGGCTGCTGCTGCTCGGCGTGATCCTGTCCGACACCAACTTCGCGCTCAGCGAGCGCCGGATCGACATGCGCCGCGCGATGCTGGCTATCAGCCGACAGGTCCAGGTCGGCTATCACAGCTATCCCGACATCCCGCTCGACGCGCTGATCGACACCCTGTTGGCCCAAGTGGGTTCGGAGGCGGGCGGCATGCCCTGCCCCGTGCCGCCGGAACGCTATCCCGAAGGGATGCCGGCGGACGACGCGCCCATTGCGCCGAGCGACGTGGCCGCTGCCATCAACGACCTGTTCGCCCGGCACGGTTCCATGCCGATCGCCGCCGACATGGGAGACTGCCTGTTCACCGCCATGGAAATCCGCAACACGGAGCTGGTCGCGCCAGGCTACTATGCCGGCATGGGCTACGGCGTGCCGGCAGGCCTGGCCGCCTGCGTCGCGGCCGGGAGCCGCCCGATGATCCTGGTCGGCGACGGCGCGTTCCAGATGACGGGGTTCGAGCTTGGCAACTGCCGGCGCTACGGCTGGGACCCGATCGTGGTGGTGTTCAACAACGCGTCCTGGGAGATGCTGCGGGTGTTCCAGCCGGAAAGCGCCTTCAACAACCTGGATGATTGGCGCTTCGCGGAGCTGGCGGGTCCGCTGGGCGGCGACGGCGTGCGGGTCGCGACCCGGCGCGCGCTGGCGGACGCCCTGGCCCGCGCTCACGCGACGCGGGGCCGCTTTCAACTGATCGAGGTGATGCTGCCGCGCGGCCAGACTTCGGACACGCTGGCCCGCTTCGTCGCCGGGTTCAAGGCGGCCCGCGAGCGGCCGGTCACGTCCGGGTAAGCGCCGCAGGACGCCGGAAGGAGGACGCCCATGCTGG
This sequence comes from uncultured Acetobacteraceae bacterium, assembly GCA_937873175.1. Lineage (GTDB taxonomy): Bacteria > Pseudomonadota > Alphaproteobacteria > Acetobacterales > Acetobacteraceae > CAHJXG01. The sequence continues at coordinate 70,460 of CALMVT010000347.1, forward strand.
TCCGCACCGCCGCCGAGGCCGACTTGCCCGGCATGCTCGCCATCTACAACGAGATCATACGCAGCTCCACGGCCGTGTACACCGAGGAGGAAGCGACGTTGGATGACCGCCGGGCCTGGCTCGCGAACCGCACGGCCCAGGGCTACCCGGTGCTGGCCGCGACCGACGCCGCGGACGGGTCGGTGCTGGGCTACTCGACCTTCGGCGATTTCCGGCCCTGGCCGGGCTACCGGCGCACGGTGGAGCATTCCGTTTACGTGCGGGCCGATGCACGGGGCCGGGGCGTGGGCGCGGCCTTGGTGGAGCCGCTGTTCGGCCTGGCCGCGGCTTTAGGCAAGCACGTCATGGTGGCCGGCATCGACGCGGCCAACCCCGCATCCATCCGGCTGCATGAGCGCCTCGGCTTCGAGCAGGTCGGCAACTTGCGGGAGGTGGGCACCAAGTTCGGCCGCTGGCTCGACCTGGTGTTCATGCAGCGATTTCTTGATGACGGCCAAGCAACACGGGAAAGCAGCCATGCATGAAGGCATCAGCCACGTCGCCGTCCTCGGCACCGGCACCATCGGCGCAAGCTGGGCGGCCTATCTCCTGTCGCGCGGCCTGTCCGTCGCCGCGAGCGACCCGGCGCCGCAGGCCGAAGCCTTCCTGCGCCGCTTCGTTGAGACCGCCTGGCCGACCCTGGAACGCTTGGGCCTGCATCCCGAAGCCGACCCGGCCCGCCTGACGTTCACCGCCGATCCCGTGGCCGCCGTGGAAGGCGCGGGCTGGGTGCAGGAGAACGGGCCGGAGCGCATTGAGCTGAAGGTCGCGCTGTTCGAGCACATCAGCGCCGCGCTGCCGCCGGACGCCGTGATCGCGTCCAGCTCCTCCACCCTGCTGCCCACCGCCATGCAGGCGCGGACCCGCCATCCCGAGCGCCTGGTGCTGGGCCACCCGTTCAACCCGCCGCATCTCATCCCGTTGGTGGAAGTGGTCGGCGGCGAGCGGACGGCGCCCGAAGCGGTGGAGCGCGCGATGCGGTTCTACGCGGCCGTCGGCAAGCACCCGATCCGCTTGAGGAAAGAAATGCCGGGCCATGTCAGCAACCGGCTGCAGGCTGCGATCTGGCGGGAAGCGGCGTACTTGGTAGAGCAGGGCGTGGTCAGCGTGGCGGACGTGGACGCCGCGGTGAGCCAGGGGCCGGGCCTGCGCTGGGCGATCATGGGGCCGATCATGACCTACCACCTGGGCGGGGGCGCCGGGGGCCTGCGCTACCTGATGGACCACATCGGCGTCGCCCCGCTGTGGCCGGAACTGGGCACGCCGGAGATGACGCCTGCCTTTGAGCAGGCGCTGATCGAAGGCGTGGAAGCGGAAGCAGGCGGCAAGCCGGTGGCCGAGATGGCCGCGGACCGCGACCGCAAGCTGGTGGCGATCCTGGACGGGCTGCGGTGACTACGCCGCTTGGGCCGCCAGCACCCGCCGCACCTCGGCCCGCAGCGCCGGCAGCACGTTAGTGACGAACCAGGGATTGTTCTTTTCCCACACGCCGGTCCGCCAGCTTGGGTGCGGCAAGGGGAAGTAACGCGGGAGATACTGCCCGAAGTCCCGCACCCGGTCGGTCATCCGGCCCGGCCCCAGCGCGTCGGCCTGGGCGTAGCTGCCGACCAGCAGGGTGAGGCGCAGCCCCGGCATCGCGTCCAGCAGGCGGCGGCGCCACAGCGGCGCGCATTCCGGGCGCGGCGGGCAGTCGCCGCCCTGCGGCAAGCGGCCCGGGTAGCACAGCCCCATCGGCAGGATGGCGACGCGCGCCGGGTCGTAGAATTCGTCCGGCGCCATGCCAAGCCAGGTGCGCAGCCGCACGCCGGACGCGTCGGTCCACGGCGTGCCGCTCACGTGCACCTTAGTGCCGGGCGCTTGGCTGGCGATCAGGACCGTGGCCGTGGTGGACACACGCAGGATCGGCCGCGGCCCCAAGGGCAGCACATCGGCGCAGAAGGTGCAGGCGCGGACCTCCGCAGCCAGGTCATCGAGGGTCATGGCCGTGCTTATCTAGAGAGCAGCAGCTGATCAACGAAGGCCGGGACGGTTTTCGTGGCCGGGCCGTGATGCGCCTCCCCGAAAGAAGCCGAGCCTGCGGAGGGTTCGAGGTTCAGCTCCACCCTGCGCGCGTGCCCAGCGTCGGCCACGAAGCCGGCGGCAGGATAAACGGTGCCGGACGTGCCGATGGACACGAACAACCCGCACCCGGCGAGCGCCGCGGCGATACGGTCCATTTCCAACGGCATCTCCCCGAACCACACGACATCTGGGCGCAGCGCCGCGGCGCCGCAGGCCGGGCAGGGGGTCGCGGTGGACAGGTCGGCCGTCCACGGCATCGTTTCGGCGCACGCCAGGCAGCGGGCGCGGCGCAACTCGCCGTGCATGTGCAGCGGCCGGCTGCCGGCGCGGTCGTGCAGGTCGTCCACGTTCTGCGTCACCAGTAGCACGGGGCCGGGCCATTCGCGTTCCAGCCGGGCGAGGGCCTGGTGGGCGGCGTTCGGCTTCACGGCCGCCAGTTGCGCCCGGCGCGCGTTGTAGAAGGCGTGGACACGGGCCGGGTCGCGGGCGAAGGCTTCGGGTGTCGCCACGTCCTCGATCCGCACGGTTGCCCAAATGCCGTCCGGGTCGCGGAACGTGGACAGCCCGCTTTCCCGGCTGATGCCGGCGCCGGTCAGGACGACGATGCCGTAGGCGCGGCGGCCGCTCACGCCAGCTCGTACTCGACTTCGGGCGTGTAAACCGCCTGCTCCTTGCCCAATCGCGAGCTGAACAGGGTGAAGTGCTCCACCGGCACCGGCTCACTGCGGAACAGGTTGTGCCCGGCGACCCAGCCGGCGATCTTCGCTTCCGGCACCCCGTCCATGCGCGCCAGCGTCACGTGCGGCAGGAAGCGCCTCCGCTCCCGCTCCAACCCGGCGCGTTGCAGGGCGGTCTCGATTTTGGTTTGCAAGTGGTCAAGCTGCGGGCTGCGCTCCACCCCGACCCACAGGCTGTTGACCTTTCCACCTTTCTCAAACGTGCCGATGCCCGCCAGTTGCAGCGTAAAGCCCGGCGCGCGCAGCGCCGCCAGCGCCTGGTCCACTTCTTCCGCCCGGTAGCCCGGCAGCTCGCCGATGAAGCGCAGGGTGACATGGTAGTTCTCCGGCGCCACCCAGCGCGCGCCGGGCAGGCCGCCCGCCATCCAAGACAGCCGCTCCCGCAGCGAGTGCGGCAGGTCGAGCGCCACGAACAGCCGCATTATGTCCCTCGATTCGCCGCGGCGACCAGCCGTTCCATCATCGGCAGCAGCCGCGAAACCTCCCGGCGCACGCCCTCGGGGTTGGGATGGATGCGGTCAACCTGGTTCAGCGCCGGGTCGCCCGCGATGCCATCCAGGAAGAACGGGTCAAACAGCAGGCCGGGCCGCTTGCCGAGGCGGTCGAACACCGCCTTGAACGCCGCCGCGTAGTCCGCGCCGAAGTTGGGCGGCGCCAGCATGCCGGACAGCAGCACCGGCATCTTGCGCGCCGCCAGCGCGTCCAGGATCGCAAGGAGGTTGGCCTCCATCTCCGCCGGGCTGAGGCCGCGCAGCCCGTCATTGGCGCCCAGTTCCACAAACGCCGCGTCCGCGCCGTCCGCCAAGGCCCAATCGAGCCGCGCCCGACCGCCCGCCGTGGTGTCGCCGGACACGGCGGCGTCCACCAAAGTCACGTCCAAGCCACGGGCACGCAGCGCCGCCTGCATCACCGCCTGGAACCCGTCCGGCTGCGCCAGGCCGTAGCCTGCGGTCAGGCTGTCCCCCAGCACGAGGATGCGGGTGGTGCGCGCCTGCGCCGGGCTGGCCGCCAAAAAAGCCAGCATCGCCAGCGCCGCGACGTTGGCCGGCCAGCGGCGCGCGCCATATGGGCCTATCATGGACATCTCAATGGCTCACTCTGCCTCTGCGCCCCTGGTGCGGGTGCGGGACTTGCGGCTGACCGTGCCCTCCGCGGCCGGGCCGGTCAACATTCTGGGGGGCGTCGATCTCGACATCGAGGCGGGGGAGGCCGTGGGACTCGTGGGTCCGTCGGGATCGGGCAAGACCAGCCTGCTGATGGTGCTGGCCGGGCTGGAGCAGGCGACAGGCGGCCAGGTGCAGGTGGCAGGGGAGGAGCTGACGCGACTCGACGAGGACGCGCTGGCCCGGTTCCGCCGCGACAACATCGGCATCGTGTTCCAGTCCTTCCACCTGATCCCGACCATGACGGCGCTGGAGAACGTTTCGGTGCCGCTGGAACTCGCCGGGGTGCGGGACGCGGAAGCGTGGGCGTCCAAGAGCCTCGCCTCCGTCGGGCTGTCCCACCGCCTCACGCATCTGCCCGGCCAGCTTTCCGGGGGTGAGCAGCAGCGGGTCGCGCTGGCCCGCGCCTTTGCGCCCGGGCCGCGTTTGCTGCTGGCGGACGAGCCGACCGGCAACCTGGACGTGGCGACCGGGCGCACGGTGATGGACCTGCTGTTCGGGATGCAGGCGAACGCCGGCACCACCCTGCTGCTGATCACCCATGACCCGGCGCTTGCCGACCGCTGCGGCCGGCGCGTCCGAATCGCCGACGGCCGCGTGGGCGTGCCCGCGTGATTGCGCTGCGGTTTGCCCGGCGGGAGCTGCGCGGCGGCGTGCGCGGCCTCCGGATCGTGCTGGCGTGCCTAGCGCTCGGAGTCGGCGCGATTGCTGCGGTGGGCAGCCTTCGGGAAGGCATTGAGCGCGGCCTCGCAACAGAGGGCCGGCGCATCTTGGGTGGCGACCTCGAAATCCAATCGGGCGCGCAGCCCTTGCCGGACACGCTGCGCGATTGGCTGCGCGCCCGCGGCGGCCAGGTTTCGGACGTGGTGCAGATGCGCTCCATGCTGATCGCGCCGGGTCAGGACGGCGGGTCCGGGGAACGCCAGTTGGTCGAGTTGAAGGCGGTTGATGGCGCCTATCCCCTGGTGGGCGCCGCCGCCGTGTCCGCCGGGCCATTGCTGGATGCATTGGCCGAGCGGGACGGGATGGCCGGCCTGGTCGCGGAGCAGGTCGTGCTGGACCGTCTGGGCGTGCAGCCCGGCGCGTTGCTGCGCCTGGGCCGCAGCACCGTGCAACTGCGCGGCGTGCTGCAAAGCGAGCCGGACCGGGTCGCGACGCCAACCATCTTCGGCCCGCGGGCGATGATCGCCGCGGCGGCGCTTCCGGCGACCGAGCTGGTGCAGCCGGGTTCGCTGCTGAACTACGACCTGCGCGTCGTGCTGCCGCCGGGCACGGACCCGACGGCCATCACCACCGCGCTCAGGGCCGCCTTCCCGGAGCAGGGATGGCGCATCCGCAACGCTTCGGAAGCCGCGCCCGGCGTCGCGCGCTTCATCGACCAGACCAGCCTGTTCATGACGCTGGTGGGCCTTACGGCGCTGCTGGTCGGCGGCATCGGGGTCGCAACCGGCGTGCGCGCATGGCTGGAAGCGCGGGCGCGGACCATTGCCACCCTGCGCTGCCTGGGGGCGTCCACGCGGACGATCTTCTCGGTGTTCCTGATCCAGGTTCTGGCGCTGTCCGCGGCGGGCGTGCTGATCGGCGTCGCGGTCGGCGCCGTGCTGCCGATTGTGGGGGTGGCTCTGTTCGGGGACGCGCTGCCGGTGCCGCCGCAGACCGGGCTGTATCCGCGGTCGCTGGCCTTGGCGGCGGCGTACGGGCTGCTGACCGCCGGGGTTTTCGCGCTTTGGCCTTTGGCGCGGGCGTCGCAAATCCCGGGGGCGGCGCTGTTCCGGGACGCGCTGCTGCCGGCCCGGCTCCGTGCCCGGCCCTGGCTGCTGCTGACCCAGGGCGCGCTGGTCGCGGCGCTGGTCGGGCTGACGGTCGCGGCGTCGCCGGAACGCGGGTTCGCGCTGTGGTTCTGCGGCGGGGCAGCGGCGACCCTGCTGCTGTTCCGCGTCGGCGGCGGGGTCCTAATGGCCTTGGCCCGCCGCGCGCCACGGCTGTCGGCGCCCTGGGCCAGGCTGGGCGTCGCCAACCTGCACCGGCCCGGCGCGGCCACGCCGTTGATGCTGGTGTCGCTCGGCCTCGGCCTGTCCACCCTGGCCGCCGTCGCGCTGATCCAGGGCAACATCCGCAACCAAGTGCTGGAACAGTTGCCGGCCAACGCGCCAACGTTCTACTTCATCGACATCCAGAACGACCAGATCGCCCGCTTCCAGCAAGTCCTCCATGCCCAGCCCGGCGTCGGCAACATCGCCGAGGTGCCAAGCCTGCGCGCCCGGCTGGTCGCGGTGAAGGGCGTGCCTGCGGACCAGGTGCATGCGACGCCCGAAACGCAATGGGCGCTGCGCGGCGACCGCGGCCTGACCTACAGCCGGACGGTGCCGGACGGGTCGCGCCTGGTCGCGGGCGAGTGGTGGCCGGCAGACTACGCGGGGCCGCCGCTGGTGTCGTTCGACGCCGTGCTGGCGCGGGGCTGGGGCGTGGGGATCGGCGACACGCTGCGGGTCAACGTGCTCGGCCGCGACATCGACCTGCGCATCGCCAGCCTGCGGGACATCGCCTGGCGGTCGCTGTCGATCAACTTCACCATGGTCGCCTCACCCGGCTTGCTGGAGCGGGCGCCGCATACGCACATCGCGACGGTCCGGGCCGCCGCGGCGGCAGATGAGAGCGCGATCCTGCGCTCCGTCACGGACGCGTTGCCCAACGTGTCCGGCATCCGGGTCGCGGACGTGCTGGGCGCGGTGGCGGCGTTGGTCGGCAAGATCGCGGCGGCGCTGGCGGCGACGGGATCGGTCACGCTGGCTTCAGGGGCGCTGGTGCTGGTGGGCGCCGTGGCGGCCGGGCAGCGCCGGCGCATGACGGAGGCGGTGGTGCTGAAGACGCTCGGCGCCACACGGCAGCAGATACGGGCGGCGTGGCTGGTGGAGTTCGGGCTGATCGGGGCGGCCGCCGGGCTGATCGCGGCGTTGGTGGGCACGCTGGCGAGCTGGGGCGTCGTCCGTTTCCTGATGCGGGCGGATTGGGTGTTCCTGCCGGGCATCCTGGCGGCGACGATCGGGGGCTGCGTCGTGCTGATGCTGGGCTTCGGCTATGCCGGCACTGCGTCGGCGCTGCGGGCGCGGGCTGCGCCTTTTTTAAGAAACGAGTAGCGCGCAGCGCAGAGTCCGGATCTCTCGATTTCGCTTGATCCAGAATTGGAATCAACCAACATACGCGGCACGGGCAGTCACGCCCACATGAGGAAAAGGACAATGGCTTTTATCCCCGACTCTCGAACATACGCGCCCAGCGCGGCCGCGGACACCGCGGTACTCGACGCCGGGTTGCGCGCATACATGCTGCGTGTTTACAACTGGATGTCCTCGGGCCTGTTGCTGACCGGTATCGTCGCCTATGCCATCGCCAACACGAGCCTGATCGCGATGTTCTACCAGCGCGTCGCAACGCCGCGCGGCATCGCGATCCAGCCGACCATCCTGGGTTATGCCGCGATCTTCGCGCCGCTGGTGTTCACCATGGTGCTGAGCTTCGGTGTCAACCGGCTGTCGCGCTCGGCGAGCCAGGCGCTGTTCTGGGCATTCGCCGCGACCATGGGCGCCTCGATCGCGAACATCTTCCTGATCTACAGCGGCGCCAGCATCGCCCGGGTGTTCTTCGTAACCGCTGCGACCTTCGGCGCGATGAGCCTTTACGGCTACACCACGCGCTCTGACCTGAGCAAGATGGGCAGCTTCTTGATGATGGGCCTGATCGGCATCATCATCGCGTCGCTGGTCAACATGTTCATCGGCAGCACCGCGCTACAGTTCGCCATCAGCATCATCGGCGTGCTGGTCTTCGTCGGCCTGACCGCCTATGACACGCAGCGGATCAAGAACGACTACCAGCAGTATGCCTATGCCGAGGGCACGGACATGGCGGCGAAGCGCAGCGTGTTCGACGCGCTGAGCCTTTACCTGAACTTCATCAACCTGTTCATGCTGCTGCTGCAGCTCTTCGGCAACCGTAACAGCAGCAACTAACCGAGCCTGCTTACGGCAAAGGCCCGAGGGATCATTCCCTCGGGCCTTTTTTTATTGACGACACCGCAGCCTTGCGAGGGCTTGCCTACTCCGCTTCCGTCGCGGCCTCTATCTCGGCCTCAACCTCCGCACCATCGGCATCGACCTCGACCGCCGCGCCCTTGACGATGGCCTTGAGCTTTTCGGCCAGCTTGGTGGCTGCCGTTGCCTTGTCCGTGCCGTCCAGGGCGCCCATCTCGGCCGCCAGGCGGTCCATCGCGGCCTCGTAGATCTGCCGTTCGCTGAAGCTCTGGTCCGGCTGCCCGGCGTTGCGGTGCAGGTCGCGCACCACCTCTGCAATCTGCAGCGGGTCGCCGGAGTTGATCTTCTGCTCGTATTCTTGCGCCCGGCGGGACCACATCGTGCGCTTGATCCGCGCCCGGCCCTTCAGCAGATCGAGCGCCTTATCGAACATCTCCCGCGTCGCGAGCTTGCGCAGCCCGGCCGTCCGCGCCTTGGCGACGGGGACCCGCAGCGTCATGCGGTTTTCCTCGAACGTGATGTGGATCAGTTCGAGCTTGTGCCCGGCAATCTCCTCCGTCGCGATCCGCTCGACCTTGCCCACGCCGTGGGTCGGATACACGACGTAGTCACCCTCCGCAAAGTCCTCCTTCGCGGCCATGGCGCGCGGGACGATCTGCGGCCGGCCGTGCATGCCGGGCATGTGACCGGGCATCTTGGGCGGCGAGCGGAACGGCGGTTCGGGCGCATCTGGCTGCGGCTTCGCCTCGGCTGGGTCTGTTCCCGGCATCTCTGCCCGGGCGTCTGCTGGATCTACATCACCGGGCATGAGAGCAACCCTGTCTGGAACGGCGTCCTTGGCTGCTACGGGCTTGGTGGGCACCTTCGTGACTCTCCTGGCCTGCAAACCTGCGGAGGCTTGCTGAATGGGTTATGCAACGGCCGGCGAGCCAGCCTTACCGGCCGGCACTGTTCAGTCCGTATTATCACCGCCTAACGAAGCATAACACAATTCTTACGGGCCGTCACCGCGGCTCACGCCGTGTCCCACCACACGGTGCCGTCAGGGCTTGCCAGGCTCTGGCGAGAACAAAGCTTCCTTGTCCGGCTTGTCTTTCCATTCATCCGCGTCCGCAGGCGGCTCGCCCTTGCGGACGATGTTCGGCCATTCCAGCGAGTAGATGCGGTTGCGCTCGGCCCAAACAGCAGCGCGGTCGTCGCTGTCCGGCACGATCGCTTCTGCGGGGCACTCAGGCTCGCACACCCCGCAGTCGATGCACTCGTCGGGGTGAATCATCAGCATGTTCTCGCCGACGTAGAAGCAGTCCACCGGACACACCTCGACGCAATCCATGTACTTGCACTTGATGCAGTTTTCGGTGACCACGTAGGTCATCGCCAGCCCCTTCCATCCCCGGGCCGTGGTCCCGGGCTTCACCGTCAAGTGGGGCGATATGCGGTCCTTTCACCCCGGGCGCAAGCGGCCGGAGGCATATCGCCCAGGGCATACCAGGGCCGCGCGTCATGGCCCCTCACCAATCTCCTCGTAAAGCGCCTGGGCTTCCGGCGCGGGGCCGCGCCGGCTGGCCAGCGACAGCACGCGAACGACCCGCACCTGCTGCCGCAGCGGCAAGGTCAGGACATCGCCGGGCCGCAGCCGGGCATGCGGCTTGTCGGTGACTTGGCGATTGATCCGTACGGAACCGCCCGCGACCAAGCGCGCGCAATCAGCCCGCGCCTTCATGAAGCGCGCGCACCACAGCCACTTGTCCAGGCGCTGCCATTCCTGGTCCTCCCCGGACGCCTCCATCAGCGCCGGAACGCCACCAGCGCCGCGAACGGCCCGTCCGCCACGCGCGGCGGGGCGGGGGAGGGCGCGCGGGCCGCCGGGTGTTCCCGCCGCCGCCCGGGCAGCATCATGGGCGGGGAAGGCGGGCC
>CALMVT010000348.1:0-10933 GCA_937873175.1 uncultured Acetobacteraceae bacterium
GGCCGGCCGCGACCTGCGCCATGCGCCGGGCCAGGGTGGCGCGCTGCTGCAAGGCTTCTTCCCGCTCGGCATGCCAGTCCAGCAGCGGCACCGCCACTGCGGCCCAGGCCGCCGCCGCCACCGCGAGCAGCAGCGCCCAGGCTAGGACCTGGCCGCGCCGCCCGGTCGGCAGCGACTCGGTCACGGCACCATTTCCGCGCGGATGGAGAAGCCCTCGGCGCGGGTGCCCTCGTTGCGCGTGACCGGGGCCGCAAAGGCCGGGTTGCGGATGCCGCGCTCAGCGGCGAGCGCCGCGATCAGCCGGGCGGCCCCGGCGGACTGCCCGCTGATCGTCACGATCCGGGTCCGCATGGTCAGCTCGGTCAAGAAGGTGTCATCCGGCAGCACGTCGGTCAGCGTCGCCAGCGTCGCCAGCGCGTCACCGACGCGGGCGCGCTGCTCCGCGAACACGTCCGTCCCTGCGGTGCTGCTGAGGATGCGGCGGCGCAGCGCTTCCGCCTCCTCCGCCTGGGGCCGCAGGGCGGCGATGCGGCGCTCGATCTCGGCGCTGCGGACGGACTGCACCGCAAAGGGCACGGCGACGGCGGCGACGGCCAGGATGGCACACGCTGCGCCCGCGATTGCCAGGCCGCGCCGCCGCCACCGGGCCGGCTGCGGCCGGTCCAGCGCGATGCGGCGCACGGAACCGCCGAGCGCTCCCGCCTCAAGCGCCGTGGGCCGCAGCCCCGCCCCCCGCAGCGCGTCCAGCACGGGCAGGAGGCGGGCCTTGGGCACCAGCGACAAGCGGACATGCAGGCGGCCCTGCGCGCGGTCCCGCCGCTCCACGGTCCAGGTCCAGAACAGCTCGTCGGCGGCGAACGGGGTGATGCGGTCCATCTCGTAGTGCAGCACGCGCTCCGGGTCGCGCTCGGCGGCGATGGGCAGCGCCACTTGCTGTTCCAGCAGCAGCTCGGGCGGCAGGCGCAGCACCGCGGCAACGCCCTGCCCCGCGACGGCCGCCCGCAGCGCTGCGATCCCGGCCGCGTCCAGGGCGAAATGGCCGAGCGCCGCCTCGCGCCCCTTGCGCCGCGCCAGCACTTCAACGCCATGCTGCCCGGCCGGCAGGAGGCGCAGCGCCACGGCCAGCCCGCGCGCCGCCGGCCCGGCGCCGTCCTGCACCAGCCGGGCCGGCAGCGAGGCGCGAAGCTGCTGCGCCCACCAAAGAAGGAATTCGTTCACCATGCTGCGCTATGGACGCCAACCGTCGGGGTGCTGCAAGTGAATACTGGCAGATGCCGTAACGGATGCACGCCGCCGCATCATACGCCTGCCGAGCGTTCCCGGCGAGGGCCTGCCACGATGTCCGGCCAATGCCGCCGGTCGCCCGGCGGGAACACCACCCGCAGGCGGATCAGGAAGGGAAGCTCCTTGCCATTCCAGGCGCTGGACCAGCCGGCCCCGGCGTCGCGGGACAGGTAAGAGAACTCGATGCGGTCCACGTCGCGCAGCAGTTCCTCCTCAATCGGCGGGGGCGGCGGGCCGAAGGGCTTGCCGGGCAAGCGCGGCGTGGCGCGCAGCACCAGCCGGCGCGCGCCGTCAACCCCCAAGGCGACCACCGCCTGCCGGATGGGCAGGCCGCTCGCCGCCGGCAGCTCCGACACGAACACCAGCCGTCCGGCGCTGCCTTGGAAGCCGCTGCCGTCGCGCGGGGTGCCGGGGTCCATCCCCTCGATCAAGCGGCGGAGTGCCCGGTCCACCGCATCTAGCTCGCTCCGCTCCGCCAGCGTCCGGGCCTGGGTATCGGCGGCGCGCAGGCCGTAGCGCACGCCCCCGCTCAGCCCGGCCAGCACGAAGCCCAGCACGGTCAGTGCCACCAGCAGTTCCAGCAGCGTGAAGCCTGCATCGCTCTGCCGGGTCATGGCGGCTCCGGCGGCGCGGTCGTGACGCGCTCCGTCGCCAGCGCCACGTCCCGCTCGCCGCCGTCCATGCGCCAGGAGATGCGGACGGTCACGCCCAGCAGCACGGCGCGGCCGGGCCGCATAGGGTCGATGCCTTCCCGGGCGCGCCCGGCGGTGGCGATGGGCGCCACGCGGACCTGCCATGAATACCCGCCGCCATCGTCGCCGCTTTGCTCGCCCGGCACCGGCGTTCCCAACGTGGCGAGGCGGGACCGGGCGCGGGACAGCGCTTCCTGATAATGCCCGGACACCCGCGCCGATTGCAGGCCGCCCGCCGCGCCCTGGCTCAGTGCGCCCAGCGCCAAGGCCGCGATCACGAAGGCGATCAGCACTTCCAGCAGCGTGAAGCCGTGCTCCCCCTTACAGGTCATCAGCCACCGTGACCCGCCCGGTCAGCCAGTCCACGCCGACCCGCGCCCGCCGCACCCCGCGCGCCAGCTCCACCCGGCCGCCGGAGGAACTGCCGTCCGGCAAAAAGGCGATCCCCGCCGGCCCGCCAGCCCCCGCCTGCGCACTGGCCAAATCGGCGGTGCTCACCACGTTCATCGCGGTGCCTGCCGGCAGGCTCCTGGCCGCGGCGGCGCCGACGCGCAGGGTACCGGCGCGCGGGTTGAACAGCACGGTCACGGGCCGGTTCGACAGGATGGCCTGCGTGCGCGCGACCCGCATGGCCTGCGCCACCGCGCCGGTCGCCGCCCGCATTTCCAGCCCGGCGCTGCGTGGCGCCCCCCGCGCCAGCACCAGCCCGGCCACCAGCCCCAGCACCGCCAGCACGACGATCATCTCCATGAGCGTGAAGCCGGCGTCCCGGCGACGCGGCCTAGCTCGCGGCAAGGTCGTTCAGGCCCAGCATGGCCAGCAACAGGGACGCCACGATCCCCGCGATCACCACGCCCATCACCACCGTGATCGCCGGCACCAGCAGCGCCACCAGCCGCTGCACGCCGAGCCGGGTCTTTTCCTCATGGATCGCCGCCGCGCGCAGCGCCATGGGGCCGAGCTGTGCCGTTTCCTCGCCCAAGCGCAGCAAGTAGATGGTGCGCGCCGGGAACACGCCCGACTCGTCGAGCGGGCGGGACAGCCCGGCGCCGCCCTTGGCGCTGACCGTCGCGCGCTCCACCGCGGCGACGCCGGCCCCGTTACCGATGGCGTCCCGCACGATCCCGAGGGCCGCGATCAGCGGCACGCCATTGATCAACAGCGTGCCGAGCGTCCGGGTGAAGCGTGCGGCCACGACCTCCCGCGTCAAGGCGCCCACCACCGGCAGGCGCAGCAGCAGCCGATCCCGCAGCATCCGCGGCCGGGGCTGCTTCAGAGCCTGCCGGGTGACCAGGGCCAGGACGATAAAGGCCAGCAGGGCATACAGCCCATAGGCGGAAAGCGCGTTGCCTGCGGCGATCAGCAACTGCGTGGGCCGGGGCAGCGCCGCGCCGCTTTGCTCAAACAATGGCACGAACTGCGGCAGCACCTGCGTCAGCAGCAGGGCGATGGACCCGACCGCCGCCAGCAGCAGCAGGCCCGGGTAAATCATCGCGGAGGTCAGGGTGGAAGCGAGCGCCCGCTCCCGCTCCAAAAGGTCGGCCAGGCGGTCCAGCGTCGGTGCCAGCGTGCCGCCGGCCTCGCCTGCGCGGACCAGGCCGACATACAGCTTGGGGAAGCTGCCGGGGTGCGCCCCAAGCGCGGTGGCGAGCGATCCGCCATCCCGCACCGTTTTGCGCAGGCCCTCCACCGTGGCGCGCACCCGGGCGTTCGGCGCGGTGTCCACCAGGAAGCGCAGGCTGCGGTCCAGATCCTGCCCGGCGCCGAGCATGATCGACAACTCCCGCGTGAAGTTCGCGACATCCTGCCGCCCCATGCCGCGCCGGCCGACCTCGCGGTGCAGCAGGTCGGCGAGGCCGCGGGCACCCGCCGGCTCCGCCCGCATCGGGATGCTGCCCTGTCGTTGCAGGTGGCGGACGACCTCGGCCTCCGTCGCCGCGTCCATGGTGCCGCGGACCGTTTGGCCCGCCGGGTCGATGGCGGTGTAGCGGAAGGCGGGCATCGGGCCGCGCGCCCCCGGCTACGCTTCGGCGCGGATGCTGCGCACGACTTCCTCGATGGTGGTGGTGCCGGCCAATGCGGCGTCCAGCCCAGCGTCGAACATCGTCACCATGCCGGCCGCCACCGCCGCGCGCTCGATCTCCGTGTGCTCGGCGCGGGCGAAGATCAGGCGCTCGATGTCGGCGTTCGGGGCGAGGAACTCGGCGATGGCCTGGCGCCCGCGGTAGCCGGTGCCGCGGCACTTGTCGCAGCCGACCGGGTGCCACAGCCGCACCGGGCGTCCGTCCGTCCGGCGCTCCAGGTCGAAGCGCCGCACCAGCTCCGGCGCCGCCTCCCCTTCCGTCGCGCAATGGGGGCAGAGCCGCCTTACCAGCCGCTGCGCCAAGACGCCGCGCAGCACGGCGGTCAGCAGGTAATCCTCCAACCCCATGTCGCGCAGGCGGGAGATGGTGGCCGCGGCCGAGTTGGTGTGCACGGTGGACAGCACCAGATGCCCGGTCAGCGCCGCCTGCACCGCGATCTGCGCCGTTTCCAAGTCGCGGATTTCGCCCACCATGATCACGTCGGGGTCCTGGCGCAGGATGGAGCGCAGCAGGCTGGCAAAGTTCAGCCCGATCTGCGGCTTCACCTGGATCTGGTTCACGCCCGCAAGCTGGTACTCGATGGGGTCCTCCACCGTGACCACCTTGCGCGCCACCGAGTTCAGCGACAGCAGCCCGGTGTAAAGCGTCGTCGTCTTGCCGCTGCCGGTCGGCCCCGTGACCAGCACGATGCCGTTCGGAAGGTCGAGCGCCGCGTTCACCTTGGCGATCACCGGCGCCGGCAGCCCCAGCCGCGCGTAGTCGAACGCCACAGTGCTGCGGTCCAGCACGCGCAGCACCACCGTTTCCCCGTACAGCGACGGGATCGTGGACACGCGGAAGTCGATCTCCTGCCCACGCACCGCCAGCTTGATGCGCCCGTCCTGCGGCAAGCGGCGCTCGGCGATGTCCAGGCGGGACATGATCTTGATGCGGGACGTGATGGCGGCAGTGAGGCGGGACGGCGGGCTGTCGGCCTCATGCAGCACGCCGTCGTAGCGGTAGCGGATGCGCAGCCGGTCCTCGAACGGCTCGATGTGGATGTCGGACGCCTGGGTTTCCACGGCGCGGGCGATGATCTGGTTGACCAGGCGGATCACCGGGGCCTCGCTCGCGAGGTCCTTCAGCCGCTCCGCGTCCTCCTCCGACGGCTCGGCCGTCCCGTCCGGCGCATCGGCCGCCGCCGCGGCGGGCGCGTCCGAATAAAGGCGGTCCAGCGCCGCATCCAGCTCGATGGGCACCCCCACCAAGAGGGACACCGGCAACCCGGCAGCCGACGCGATGGCGGCGGGCACGAAAGCGTCCAGCGGATCAGCCACCGCGACCATGAGCCGTCCGTCCCCTTCCGCCACCGGGAGCGCCCGGGCGCTGCGCAGGAACCGGGTGGACAGCCGGTCGGCAAACAGCGGCTCGGCCGCCGGGTAGCGGTCTGGCGTGGCGATGGGCAGGTTGAGCAGCCGGGCATAGGCTTCCGCCAAGCCCCGCTCCGTCACCAGGCCGAGTTGCAGCAGCACCTTGTCCAGCCGCTGCCCGCTGTCCGCCGCGACCCGGCGCCCGCGCTCCACCGTGCGGGCGTCGCATTGCCCGAGCTCGACCAAGAGCGCCGCCAGGCTCTCGACCAGGGAGCCGGCGTCGGCGGGCCGGCTGCCGGCCGCGCCGGGATCAACGGCAACCGGCTGCTGGAAGCTATGCGCATTCATCCCGTGGCGACCCCGGTTGTGGCTTGGGTGTTCGTTCTATACATGGTTTTCCCGCGTGCCGGGAGAAGGCCGCGGGATTCGGGAGCGCGCTTGAACGGGCTGATGCCGCTGCTGCTGTCCCCGTTCGTCGGCAGCTTCCTGGGCGTGGTGATCCGCCGCCTGCCGCTGGGGCGGCCGGTCGCGCTGGCCCGGTCGGAATGCGAGGGCTGCGGCCGGGCGCTGCGGCCGCGCGACATGGTACCGTTGGTAAGTTTTGTGATGTTGCGCGGGCGCTGCCGGTTCTGCCGGGCGGGCATCGCGCGGTTCCACCTGTGGATTGAGCTGGCCGCCGTCGCCGTGGCGGCGGAGGCGGTGTGGGCGCGGCCGGATCCGGAGGCCGGGGCGTGGGCGGATTGCGTGCTGGGCTGGTGGCTGCTGGTTTTGGCGTGGATTGACTGGGACCACCTGCGCTTGCCGGACGTGCTGACCTTGCCGCTGGTGTTGGCGGGGTTGCTGGCGACCTGGGCATTGGAGCCGGACGGCGTGGCGGACCATGCTATGGCCGCCGCGCTGGCCTATCTGGCGTTTCGCGGGATTGCTTGGGGGTACCGGGTGCTGCGCGGGCGGGAAGGGTTGGGCCAAGGGGACGCGAAGCTGCTGGCGGCGTCCGGGGCCTGGGTTGGGGTGGCGGGATTGCCCAGCGTGGTGCTGGGGGCGGCCGTGGTGGCGCTGGTGGTGACTTTGGGGGGGCGGGCGTTGGGGCGGCATGTGGCGGGAGATGTGCCGATCCCGTTCGGGCCGTACTTGGCGTTGGCGACTTGGGGAGTGCGGGTTTGGGGCGGGGTGGGGTTGGCTTGAGGACTTCATGTTCTGCGATGAAAAACGAAGGCTTTATCGGATTATCCCAAGGTCAATGCCAACATGGTGTTGATGACCAACGAATCGTTTCTCAATATTTACCTTGATGAAGTGCGCCGCGTCCGGGCGCTCAACGCCGGAACGGGGGAGACCAGCTTTTATCCTGCCCTGGGAACCTTGCTGAACGCGGTGGGCCACCAACTGCGCCCGCGGTTGTTCTGCCTGCACCACCCTTCGGGCAGCGCCGGCATCCCGGACTTCGGATTGTTCGAGCAGGCGCAGTTCCGTCGAGACGAAACGCCCGCATGGGTCGCGACCGTGACGCCCGAGCGCGGCGTTGTCGAAGCGAAAGGGGCGTCGCACGGCATTGAAGCCCTGCTGAAAAGCAATCAGGTGCGCGAGCAATACCTCCCTACCTACGGCTTGGTTCTGGCGACCAACCTGTGGCAGTTCCGCTTGCTGGATGCGCGGCGCCGTGGTCGAGAGCTTCGACCTTGCGCCGAACGAGGCGGGGTTCTGGGCGCTGGCCGCCGGGTCGCGTCCCGATGCCTTGCGGGACCGCTTCGCCGATTTCCTGCAACGCTGCCTGCTGACCCGCGCCCCGCTCGCCCGGCCATCCGACGTGGCGTTTTTCCTGGCGTCCTATGCGCGGGAGGCTTTGGCGCGGCTTGCCGAGCAGGCGAGGCTTCCGGCGCTGAGTGGGTTGCGCAAGGGCATGGAGGACGCGCTCGGCATCCGCTTCGACGAACGCGACGGGGAGCGGCTGTTCCGCTCAACCTTGGTGCAGACCCTGTTCTATGGCGTGTTCTCGGCCTGGGTGACGCATGCCCGCGCCGGGCAGCAGGGCTTCGATTGGCAGTCCTCGTCCTGGTCCCTGCATGTTTCGGTCATGAACCTGCTGTTCCAAAAGGTGGCGACGCCGCAGGCGCTGCTGCCGCTCGGCTTGGTGCCGTTGCTGGACGGGGCCGCCCGCGCCCTTGAACGGGTTGACCGGGCTGCCTTTTTCGCCGCGTTCAGCGATGCGCAGGGGTGCAATATTTCTACAAGCCGTTCCCTGAGTATTTCGACCCTGCGCTGCGCCGCCAACTCGGGGTCTGGTACACCCCGCCCGAAATCGTCCGCTACCAGGTCGAGCGGGTGGACCGCACCCTACGGGACGAGCTGGGCGTCGCCGACGGCCTGGCTGACCCGTCTGTTTGGGTGCTGGACCCGTGCTGCGGCACCGGCAGCTACGTGGTCGCCGTGCTGGACCGCATCCGCCGCACCTTGGACGGCAAGGGCATGGGCGACCTGGCGGCGGAGGAACTGAAGCGCGCGGCCACGACCCGCATCGTCGGCTTCGAGATTATGACGGCACCCTTCGTGATCGCGCATTGGCAGGTCGGGGAAATGCTGAAAGGCACGCCGCTGGTGGAGGGCGAGCGGGCCGCGATTTACCTGACCAATGCGCTGACCGGCTGGACGGACAGCGAAGCCGGGCCGCCCATTCCCGGGTATGAGGCATTGGTGGAAGAACGCAGCGCGGCCCGGACGGTGAAGCGGGACCGGCCCATCCTCGTGGTGCTCGGCAATCCGCCTTACAATGCCTATGCCGGTCTCAGCCCGGACGATGAGGGCGGGCTGGTGGAACTCTACAAGGAGGGGCTGCAAGCACGTTGGGGCGTGCGGAAGTTCAATCTGGACGATCTCAATGTACGCTTCTTCCGGGTGGCAGAACGACGCATCGCCGAGGGCACCGGCCGCGGCATCGTCAGCTATATCAGCAACTAGTCGTGGCTGTTCCTGCCCTCCTTTGTGGTCATGCGCGAGCGGCTGCTTCGCAGCTTCGACGCGCTTTGGGTGGACTCGCTGAACGGCGACAGTCGAGAGACCGGGAAGCTCACGCCGGAGGGCCTGCCCGACCCATCGGCGTTTTCGACGGAAACGAACCGCGAAGGCATCCGGGTCGGGACCGCAATTGCAACATTGGTCCGACACGAGGGCGATCATGCGCGCACGACGCGGGTGGCTTTCCGCTCGTTTTGGGGTGTGAGCAAACGCGCCGAAATTCTGGGATCACTGGATGACCAGGGGAGCGAGCGGCGCTACCAGGCCTTGGCGCCAGCGCTCGCGAATGGCTATGTCCTACGCCCGGCGCTGCCCAGTGTTGGTTATGCGGATTGGCCAGCACTCGACACGCTGATGCGCGTCCCGCCTTTGCCGGGGCTTCTGGAAAAGCGTGGCGGCGGGTTGGTCGGGATGGAGCGCGCCCAACTTGAAACGAGGATGCGCGGCTACCTAGATGCCGCGACATTCGAGCAGGCGCGGCTGGCAAACCCTGCCTTGGCAACCGACCGCGCCAGGTACGACGCCAAGAAAACGTATGCCGCCTTGCGCGTCGAGGGTTACGTTGAAAAGCAGCTACAGCGGTATTGCCTGTTCGCTTTCGACATGCGCTGGGCCTACGTGACTGCAAAGCGGCCCGCCTGGAACGAGCCGCGCCCGCAACTCCTCCACATCCTGCCTGACGCAAGCGGCTTCCTGCTCCTCCGCCCGCAGCGGATTGCAGAGCCAGAGGGCTTCCCCGCCTATTGGACCGACTGCCTTGCAGACGACTACGTGCTGCACAAGCACGCCTTTCTCGTTCCCGTAGTGGAAAACCTGTCCGGCGCACCACGCCCCAACCTGTTCGAAACGGCCGTAGCTTTCCTGGCAGGACTTGGCATTGAACCCAGCCCGGCATCGGCCGCAACGCTGTGGCATCATGCGTTGGCAATCCTCTACAGCCCTACCTACCTAGAGGAGAACGCCGGCGGGCTGCGCCAAGGGTGGCCGCGCGTGCCTCTGCCAAATGACGCCGACACGCTGCATACGTCCGCAACCCTGGGCAAGCAACTCGCGGCGCTGCTGGACCCGGACGCGCCGGCGCCGGGGGTGAGCACCGGCGCGCTCCGTCCCGAAATCGCCTGCATCGCCATCCCGGGTACGAAGCCAGGCCGTGAGCGGGACTGGACCTTGAGCGGTTGGGGCAACCGGACCGACAAGGGGGTGACCATGCCGGGTCGCGGCCGGGTCGAACCGCGCCCCTACAGCACGACGGAAACCGCCGCAGCCAGCCATGACGGTCTGCTCGGCGCCAACATGCTCGACATCGGCATCAACGAAGCAAGTTTTTGGCGCGGCATCCCCGAAGCGGTCTGGGATTGCCGGATTGGCGGCTACCAAGTGCTCAAGAAATGGCTCAGCTACCGCGACTATTCCATTATCGGGCGTCCCCTTTCGCCCGAGGAGGTTGACCATGTGCAGCAAACCGCACGACGGATCGCCGCCATCCTTCTGCTCGGCCCGGACCTGGATGCTTCCTACCGGGCCTGCGCCGCTGTGCGTCGGTGAAAAGCCTGGCAGAACCCGACGGCTCACGGTAAGTTACATGTAACTCTTTCGGAGTCTGATCATGGCCATGGCACCAAGCGCCAAGCCCTCGCGCGTCAAGGTGCGCGAATATCGCGAGCGCCTGCGCGAGCAGGGCCTTCGCCCGATCCAGATATGGGTGCCGGATGTGCAGTCCCCTGCCTTTCGAACCGAAGCGCATCGCCAGTCGGCCGCCGTAGCCGCCAGTGCTCACGCGCCGGAGGATCAGGCGTTCATCGACGCCGTGACGGAGTGGGGCGATGAACATTGGGTCAGTGAATGAAGCGAGGCGACATCTGGACCGTTGCTGGTGGCAAGGACTACGCGGGCAAACCACGTCGCGTTGTCATCGTGCAGGATGACAGCTTCGACGCAACCGATTCCATCACCGTCTGCGCCTTCACCACCGATATGACCGAAGCGCCGCTGTTTCGCCTGGCCGTCGCGCCGAACGAGCGCAACGGCCTGCGCGCCGCCTGCCGCCTGATAGTGGACAAGATCACCACGGTTCCCAAGACCAAGGTCGGCGCGCGCCTCGGCCGGTTGGACGATGAGGACATCTTGCGGCTCAATCAGGCGATGCTCGTGTTCCTCGGCCTGGCCGTCTCGCCTAGGACAAAGCGAAGCGTAATCGGTAATGACGACGAACGCATCCCCGCATAAAAGCAGGCTGTTCCAGTTGCTGGCGAAAAAGGTGAGACAGGCTCTACCCCTCCGCCGCAATGTCGTAGAACCACACCCCGTCCGTCCCACCGCTGTCCGTGCGGGCGAACAGCAGGATCGCCGTGGACACCCCCGCATACGGCCGGAACGCGCCGGACGGCAGCGATACCGGATGTCCGGGTTCTCCACCCCATGCAGCAGCATGTTCATGCTGCCGATGCGCAGCATGGTGCCGTCGAAGTCGAAGCCGTGAAACATTTCGTGGTGGAAGTGCTCGCGCCCCGGC
>CALMVT010000348.1:11033-22302 GCA_937873175.1 uncultured Acetobacteraceae bacterium
GCGGCCATGGTGCGCCCGCACGTACTCGCCCGCCGCGACCAGGAAGCCGCAGGTGCCGCAGGCCGGGTCTACCACCACGTCGCCCGGCCCCGGCGCCGTCATCGCCACCATGAGCTGGATGATGTGCCGCGGCGTGCGAAACTGCCCGTTCTGCCCGGCAGTCGCGATCTTGCCGAGCATGTACTCATACAGGTGGCCCTTGGTGTCGCGGTCCTCCATCGGCACCCGGTCGATCACGTCCACCACGCGGGCCAGCGGCGCCGGGGTGGGAATGGTGACCGGGCATCGCGCATGTGGTGCGCATAGGTCGAGCCGTCGCCGCCCAGGGTGCGCAGGAAGGGGAACACATGCTCCCCCACGATCCCGTGCATCTCGGAGGGCGCCAGGTTCTTGAAGCGAGACCAGCGCAGTTCGGCATAGGGACGCCCGCGCGCGTCGTCGCCCTCCGGGAAGATGCGCTTGTTGATCGGCTGCTTGGTACGGGCGGCCTTGCTTTCCTCCAGGGATTGCAGGTCGTCCAGCCGGCGGATGAACAGCAGGTAGGTGATCTGCTCGATCACTTCGAGCGGGTTGGAAATGCCGCCGGTCCAAAAGGCGTTCCAGATCTAGTCAACCTGGCTGCGCAGCTCGCCGGTCAGCATGGCGATCCAGCTCCGCGCAAGGTCCCAATGGTTGAATGAAGCGGCATCACGATCTCGTCTCCGCTGAGCGGATCAGCGTGCCACGACGCGCGAAACGGGGGAAGAAGCTGCAACGCGGGGTTGGCGGAACGGGCGGGAGCGCCGTCCGCGGACCACCACGGTTGGACAGGCGCGGCCGACGCGGCTTTCGGCGGCTTTTGCCGTTTCATGCTGTTTGGGCGCGTCCCGAAAGCATGGCATGCCGCAGGCGCGGGCCGACGCGAACAACCGATCTCCGCCGGCACCGCATTTGCGCCACGGCGCCTCCGTCCGCCCCTGGGTGCAACCCCGCCCGCGGTTGCGGCCCGGGTCCGGCCGGGGCTTGCTGTGTCCCGTTGGACGCGCACCGCCGCAGGAGGGCAAGGAATGGACGAGGTGGACCGCAAGCTTCTGGCGCTGCTGCAGCAGGACGCGACGGTTGCGATGGCCGAGCTGGCCGAGCAGGTCGGGCTGTCCGCGACCCCGGTGTGGAAGCGCATCCAGAAGCTGGAGCAAGCCGGGGTGATCCTCCGCCGGGTCGCCCTGCTGGACCCCGAGCAGGTCGGTGTCGGCCTGATTGTGTTCGTGGCCATCGAGGCGCACGAGCATACGCCGGACTGGCTGGGCCGCTTCGCCGAGGCCCTGTCGTCCATGCCGGAGGTGATGGACGCCTACCGCATGGCGGGCGAGGTGGATTACATGCTCCGCGTCGCCGTCACCGACATGGCGGCGTTTGACGGCTTCTACAAACGGCTGATCGCCGCCGTGCCGCTGAAAAACGTCACATCCCGGTTCGCGATGGAGCGCCTGAAGGGCACCACCGCCTACCCACTGCAGCCCGGCGCGTTCCGGGACCGGCGCGCGCCCGATCCGGACGCTTGACGGTCGCCTACGCCCCTGGCCGCCGGAGCCGGCAGGGCCGCAGCTTGCGCCGGACCGGGCCGCGGCAGGATGGACTTTCCTTTTCCATGCTTTGCGTAGCCTGTTTTCGCATAATGCTTGTGCAATCCACTCTTAACTTGAGCTGGCTGGCGTTCCGGCAGATTTGTTGTGCCTGCACGCGGCCAGAGCGCCGCGCTTCCGGTGACGATCAGCCACCCGGGTTTCAGCGAGGTTCCCCATGCACCAGTCGCACGTCATCGAAGTGTCCGGCCGGTTCGCCGGGGCCGCCATGAGCCAGGGCGAGGCATTCCGCTTCGTCGCCGTGGACCCGCAAGCGGGGCTGCTGGACCGCAGCCTGTGGCCCAGCCTGCCCGACGTGCAGCGGGCCGTCACGCAGTTGATGCAAACGGGCCGCCTTCCTGACATGCCGACGGGAACCGCGGCATGATTGCGCCGGATTGGGCGGCCTTCCTGCCCTTCCTTGCGGGCCTGACCGCTTTGGCGGTGATCGCGTCTGAGCCGGATGACGGGACCGGGCCGGTTCTCCATGACGACCTGGCGCTTTTCACCGCCATGCCGTGGATATGACCGAAACTGCTGGCGTATCGGCCGCCGGCACCGAGGAGCATGGGATCATGAGCATACAAAACCTATCCAGGCGGGGGCTGATAGCGGCTACGGCAGCGGCCGCAGCAGTGGGTCCGGCGCAGGCGGCCGAACGCCCGGCGGTGCTGCGCGTGGGCAACCAGAAGGGAGGCTTGCGGTCCCTGCTGGAAGCCTCGGGCGCGGCTAAGGATACGCCCTACACGCTGGAATGGGCGGAGTTTCCCGCCGCGGCCCCGTTGCTGGAAGCGTTGAACGCCGGGGCCTTGGACCTGGGCTATCAGGGCGACCTCGCCTTTCTGACCTCGTTCGCGGCCGGGGCGCCGCTGCGCGCCATCGGCGCCGGGCGGTCCTCGGCGGCGGCCCAGGCGATCCTGGTCAAGCAGGACTCGCCGATCCGCACGGTGGCCGACCTGCAAGGCCGCAAGGTGGCGGGCAACCGGGGCGGCTGGGGGCAGTACCTGATCCGCGCGGCGCTGCAGCAGGCGAGGGTGTCCTCGGCGGGGGTCAACATCACCCTCATGCCGCCCTCCGATGCGTCGCTGGCCTTCCGGTCCGGCGCGGTGGACGCTTGGGCGGTGTGGGACCCCTATGTGTCCCTGGAGGTGCTGCAGTTCGGCGCCCGCGTGCTGGTAGATGGGCGCGGGCTGACGCCTGCGGTCACGCTGGTTTCGGCGCATGAGGGGGCGATCCGGGACAAGCGGGCGGCGCTGGCCGATTTCCTCGGCCGCTTCCGCAGCGCATGGGCCTGGGCAGAGGCGCACATCCCGGACTACGCCCGCACCAACGCCGCCCTGACCGGCTTACCCGAGCCGGTGCTGCGCCAGGCCTATGAGACGGAGCGCACGAAGCCCGTCGGCGTGACGCCGGCGCTGGTCGCCGAACTGCAGGCGGCGGCAGGCCACGCGCTGGAATTCGGGCTGCTGCGCCAGCCCTTGGACGTGAGCCGCGCCTTTGACAGCAGCTTCAACGCGGAAGGGGCGTAGCGCCGAAAAACTGATCCCGCCGCTGCCGGCGGGGCTTCGCCGTCCGGCGGAGCATTCGGCAGCAATTCCTCCCAGACTGGGCCGGGGCCGATGGTCCCGGCCATTTTTCTGGTGGGCCTGTTCAAGTCAGGCTTCAAGAATGCGGTTGGCCGGGCTGAGCGGCCATGCCGGCCTGTCCTGGGGCGCATGGGCGGCCACGACGGCGCCGGCGGGCCGCCCCTGCCCGGCGCGCTCCCCCACTAGCCGGCCGCGGTCCAGCATCAAGGCGCGGTCGGCCAGCGCCATGGCTTCCTCGTGGTCATGCGTCACGAACAAGGTGGTAGTGCCGAGCGCGTCATGGATGCGGCGCAGCTCCCCCCGCAGCTCCTCCCGCACCTGGCGGTCCAGCGCGCCGAACGGCTCGTCCAGCAGCAGGATGCGCGGCTCCACCGCGAGCGTCCGCGCCAGCGCCACGCGCTGCCGCTGCCCGCCGGACAACTGCGACGGCAGGCGGTCGCCCAGCCCGGGCAGCCGGACCAGAGCCAGCATGCGTTCCACGGTGTCCGCGATTTCGCGCCGGGGCGGGCGGGGGCGGCGGACGTGCAGGCCAAAGGCGATGTTGCGCGCCACCGTCATGTGCTCGAACAGCGCATAGCCTTGGAACACGAAGCCCAGGCCGCGGCCCCCGGGCGGCAGGTCGCGGGCCGGCCGCCCGGCCAGATGCAGCGTGCCGGCATCCGCATGCTCCAGCCCGGCAATCACCCGCAGCAGCGTCGTCTTGCCGGACCCCGACGGGCCGAGCAGCGCGACAAAGCCGCCCTCCGCCACGTGCAGGCTCAGCTCATCCAGGATGCGGGTCGCGCCGACCTGCTTGGACAGGCCCTGGACCCGGATCATGCCGCCACCGCCAGCCGCGCCTGGCTGCCGCGGACGCGCAGCGCCTCGCCCCGCAAGTCCAGCCCGGCGCGCAGCACGATGGTCAGCAATGCGACCCCGGCCAGCAGGGTCGCCACCCCGAAGGCGGCGGCGATGTCGTACTCCTGATACAGCACCTCGATATGCAGCGGCACGGTGTTGGTGAGGCCGCGGATGCGACCGGACACGACGGACACGGCACCGAACTCCCCCATGGACCGCGCGCTGCACAGCAGCACGCCCTGCAGCAAGCCCCAGCGAATCTTCGGCAGGGTGACGCGCAGGAACATCTGCGGCCCGGTGGCGCCCAGCACCAGCGCGGCCTCCTCCTCCGCGACCCCTTGCGCGCCCATCAACGGGATGAGCTGCCCGGCCACGAAGGGCAACGTCACGAACAAGGTCGCCAGCACGATGCCCGGCAGCGCAAACACGATCCGCAACCCCGTGTCGGACAGCAGCGGCCCGAACCAGCCCTGCGCGCCGAACATCAGCACCCATACCAGCCCGGACACCACCGGCGATACGGAGAACGGCAGCCCCACCAGCACCTGCAGCAGCCGGCGGCCCCGGAAGCGGAACCGGGTGATGCACCAGGCCGCGGCTACCCCGAACACGGTGTTGGCCGGCACCACGATGGCGGCGACCACCAGGGTCAGCCGGATCGCCGCGGCCGCGTCCGGGTTGGTAACGGCCGCGGTGAACGCCGCCACCCCGCCGGAGAACGCCTCGACGAACAGCACCAGGAGCGGCAGCACCAAGAGCCAGGCCGCCAGCAGCAGCGCCGCCCCGATCAGCAGCCCGCGCCAGGCCGGCGCTTCGCCGAGGCCGGGCCGGCTACGCGGCATGGCGGCCCCCGCTCCGGCCTTGCAGCCGGTTGATGCCGGCCAGCAGCACGAACGACAGCAAGAGCATCGCAGCCCCCAGCAGCGCGGCGCCGGGGATGTCATACTGTTCCAGCTTAGTCACGATCAGCAACGGCACGATTTCCGACACCATGGGGCGGTTTCCGGCGATGAAGATCACCGAGCCATACTCGCCCACTGCACGGGCGAAGCCCAGCGCCGCGCCGGTCGCCACCGCCGGCAGCAGCGGGGGCAGCACCACCAGGCGGAACGCCTGCCATGGCGTCGCGCCCAGGATCACCGCCGCCTCGTCGGCCTCTGGGTCGAGGCCGGCCAGCACCGGCTGCACCGCGCGCACGACAAAGGGCAAGGCGACGAACAGCAGCGCCACTCCGATCCCCAGCGGCGTGAACGCCACGGCGATGCCCAGCGGCGCAAGCAGCCGCCCCATCCAGCCGTCCGGCACATACAGCGTGGTCAGCGCGATCCCCGCGACGGCGGTGGGCAGCGCCAACGGCAGGTCCACCGCCGCGTCAAGCAGGCGGCGCCCCGGGAAGCGGTAGCGTTCCAGCACCCAGGCGAGCAGCAGGCCCACGGGCACGCTGACCAGGGCGGCGCCGGCGGACACGCCGAAGCTGACCCGGAACGCGCTGAGCGTGCGCGGGTCGGCGAACAGCGCCCAGGCCCGGCCCGGCTCCGTCGTGCCCGCCTTGGCCAGCAGGCCCGCCAGCGGCAGCAAGACGAGCAGCCCGAGGTAAACCCCCGTGACGCCGGTGGCCAAGCCGAAGCCGGGCAGGACGGGCCGCCGCACGGCGCTATTGGCCAGGCTTGTAGATCTGGTCGAACACGCCGCCGTCGCCGAAGTGCTCGCGCTGCACCGCGGGCCAATCCCCCAGCGCGTCGGCGACGGTGAAGGTCGGAAGGTTTGGGAACTGCTCGGCATGGCGCGCCAGCACGGCCGGGTCGGTCGGGCGGTAGAAGTTGCGGGCGGCGATCTCCTGTGCGTCCGGCGTCCAAAGGAAGCGCAGGTAGGCTTCGGCCAGCGCCCGGGTGCCGTGGCGGTCCGCCACCTTGTCCACCACGGCTACCACCGGCTCCGCCACGATGCTGACGGAGGGCACGACGATCTCCAGCCGGTCGCGGCCCATCCGGCGCACGGCGAGGTTGGCGTCGTCCTCCCAGGCCAGCAGCACGTCGCCCTGGCCGCGCTGCGCGAAGGTGATGGTGCTGCCGCGCGCGCCGGTGTCCAGCACGGGGACGTGCTTGAACAATTCCGCCACGAAGGCCCGGGCGCGGTCCTTGTCGCCGCCATTCGCGCGCAGCGCCCAGCCCCAGGCGGCCAGGTAGTTCCAGCGCGCCCCGCCGGAGGTCTTGGGGTTCGGCGTGATCACGCCGACGCCCGGCCGCACCAGGTCGGCCCAGTCGTGGATGCCCTTGGGATTGCCCTTCCGCACCACGAACAGGATCGTGGAGGTGTAGGGCACCGACCCGTTCGGCAGCCGCCCCCGCCAGCCCGGCGCCACCAGCCCGGCCCGCTCGCTGATGGCGTCAATGTCCGGCTGCAGCGCAAGCGTCACCACGTCCGCTTCCAGCCCGTCGATCACCGCCCGCGCCTGCGCGCCCGAGCCGCCATGGCTCGCGCGGATCTGCACGGCCTGCCCGGTCTGCGCCTGCCACGCCTTGGCAAAAGCCGGGTTGATCGCGGCATACAACTCCCGCGTCGGGTCGTAGGACACGTTCAGCAGCGTCGCGGGGGACGGCTGGGCGTATGCCTGCAGGCCGGGCAGGGCGGCGGCAAGCAGGCCGCCCAGGGCGGCGCGTCGTCGGATATGCATGGGCAAGGTCCTCCGTGCAGCGGTTCAGTCGGCCCCGACCCGGGGGGACAGCCCCGGCAGGGCGACGGCCTCGGTCACGAACGCGGCCAAACGCTCGGCGGAGTTGCCGACCGTGGCCGTGGCGGTGCTGATCACCAGGTCCGGCGCCTGCGGCGGCTCATACGGCCCATCCACGCCGGTGAAGCCGGACAGCCGCCCGGCGCGCGCGGCGGCATACAGGCCCTTGGGGTCGCGCGCTTTGCACACCGCGCGATCCGCGTCCACGTAAACCTCACGGAACCCTTCGGCTACGGCCTGCCGGGCCATCGCGCGGTCCTCCGCACGCGGCGAGATCAGCGCCACCAGCACCACCTGGCCCGAATCCGCCAGCAGGCGGGCGACGACGGCCGCGCGCCGGATGTTCTCGCGCCGGTCCTCCGGGGAAAAGCCGAGGTCGGAGGACAGCCGCGCCCGCAGCGTGTCGCCGTCCAGCACCGACACGTCGATGCCGCGCCGGAACAGCAGCGTTTCCGCCGCCCGCGCCAGCGTGCTCTTGCCCGACCCCGGCAGGCCCGTCATCCAGAACACGCCGCTCCGGTGCCGCTTCGCCTGCGCCCGTTCCCAGGCCGACACGGCGCTGTCCACCGGGAACACGGACCGGCCGCCGGTGGCGAGCGGCGCCGGGCCGATCAGTGGCGCGCCGCCGACGATGCGCCCGTGCCCGTCCACCAGCACCCCGCGCCCGCCGAGCGACCCCGGCTCGAACGGGTCGAACGGGATGCTTTCACTGGCGGCCAGCACCACGTCGGCGAAGCCTTCGGGCGGCACGTGGTCGGCCGGCTGATCCGTCAGGTCGTCCATGCTGACCACGGAGGTGATCGCCGCGACGGTGACGGCGTACTCGGCCGTGGATAAGCGCAGCCGGAACGACTCGCCGGGGCGCAGCGGCTCCTGCCGCAGCCAGAACAGCCGCGCCCGCAGCCGCGCCGTGCGGGACGGCGGATACGCGCTCCCATGCAGCAGGTCGCCGCGCTCCACCACCACGTCCGGCGCCAGGGTCAGGGCAACCGACTGCCCGGCTTCGGCCTCCGTGCCGCTGCCGAGCCATCCTTCCAGGGTGGCGACCTTGGCCACCGCGCCCTCCCTGCCGATCACCAGCGTGTCGCCCACCGCAACCCGTCCGCTCTCGATCCGGCCCACCACGATCCGCTTGCTGTCGAAGCGGTAAACGTCCTGCACCGGCAACCGCAGCGGCCGCTCGGCGCGCGACGCCAGCGGCGGCACCACGGACAGCGCTTCCGTCAGGGTCGGCCCGCGATACCATCCCGTCCGAGCCGAGCGCGCCGCCACGTTGTCGCCGTGCCGTGCGGAGGCGGGGATCACGGCCGCCGAGCTCAGCTCCAACTGCTCCAGCAGCGCCGTGATGGCGCGGGTGGCCGATGCAACCCGGTCGGCGTCGAAGTCCAGCAGGTCCGCCTTGTTCAGCAGCACGACCACGTGGCGCACGCCGATCAAGCGCAGCAGCACGGCGTGACGCCGGGTCTGCTCCTGCGCGCCTTCCGCCACGTCCACCACCAGCACCGCCGCCGCGGCGCCAGCCGCGCCCGTCACCATGTTGCGCAGGAACTGCCGGTGGCCCGGCGCATCCACGATCACGAACGGCCGCCCGTCCAGGACGAAGGGCAGGCGCGTGCTGTCGATGGTGACGCCCTGGTCCCGCTCGGCCTGCAGGCTGTCCAGCAGGAACGACCATTCGACCTTGAGGCCCCGGCGCTCGCTGGATGCCAGAGCCGCATCCATGCGCCCCTCCGGCAGGTTGCCGGTATCGTGCAGCAGGCGGCCGATCAGCGTGCTCTTGCCGTGGTCCACATGGCCCACGATCACGATGCGGGTCGCAAGCTCGTTCTCGGTGGCGACGGTGTCGTTCGCCGGCTGCGCCGGGACGACGCGCAAGGTGGCGCTCATCACAGATACCCCGCGACGCGCAGCCGCTCGAACGCGTCCTCGGTTTCGTTGTCCATGGCCCGCCCGGCTCGCTCCGCTTCGCGGGTGCCGCGCAGTTCCGCCAGGATTTCCGGGATCGTCCTGGCCCCGCTCGGCACGGGGGCGGTGATGTCCTGGTCGCCCAGCGACCGGTAGCGCCGGCCGTCGCGCGCGAAATAAAGGTCCACGACCGGGATGCCCTCGCGCTCGATGTAGCGCCACACGTCCAGCTCGCGCCAGGCGAGCAAAGGGTGGACCCGGACATGGGCGCCGGCCTCCACCGGCGTCGCGAACTGATCCCAGAACTCGGGCGGCTGGTTGCGCACGTCCCAGCGGTGGCTGGCGCCGCGGGGGCTGAACACGCGCTCCTTGGCGCGCGTCGCCTGCTCGTCCCGCCGGATGCCGGCGACGACGCCCGCCAAGCGGTCCCGCTCGATCACCGAGGCCAGCCCGGCGGTCTTGCGCGCGGCGGAGCGGGCGGCGGGCGGCAGCGTCGGGTCGATGTCCTCCACCGGCGGGCACGCGCCGATGCGGAGGTCAAGGCCCCATTCCGCGGCGTAGCGGTCGCGGAAGGCGTACATCTCGGGAAATTTCTTGCCGGTGTCCACGTGGTAAACCGCCAGCGGCACCCGGCCGAGGAACGCCTTGCGCGCCAGCCACAGCAGCACGTTGCTGTCCTTGCCGAGCGACCACAGCAGGCCGAGCGGCCGCAGCCGATGGTAAGCCTCGCGCAGCACGAAGATGCTCTGCGCTTCCAGTTGGTCGAGGTCGGTCATCATTGTCTTTCGATGGGACGGTGGATGCCGCATTCGGTCTTGCCGGTGGCCGCCCAGCGCCCGCTGCGCGGGTCGGCGCCGGGCTGGACGGTTCGGGTGCAGGGGGCGCAGCCGATGGAAGCGAAGCCCCGGGCGGTGAGCGGGTGGCGGGGCAGCGCGCGCCGGGCGAACTCCGCATCGATCATCGCGGCATCCCAATGGGCGAGCGGGTTGACCTTTGTGCGCCCGTCCACGGTTTCCACGACGGGCATCGCGGCGCGCGTCGCGGCCTGAGTCCGTTTGCGCCCGGTGATCCAGGCCGCGAACGGCTGCAGCGCCTGCTCAAGCGGCTCGACCTTGCGGAGGACGCAGCAGGCGTCGGGATCAAAGGCGTACAGGACGCCATCCGGATCGCGGGACGCCAGCGCGCGGGATGGTGGCCGGATGTCGCGTACGTCCAGCAGGCCGAGCGTGGCCGCCAGGCGATGCCGGTAATCTAAAGTTTCCGGGGCGTGCTGGCCGGTTTCGAGGAACAGCACCGGCACGGACCGGTCAAGGTCGGCCACCAGGGCGAGAAGCACGGCCGACTCCGCCCCAAAGGAGGACACTACGGCGATGCGCCCGTTGAAGTGGTCGAGGGACCAGCGAAACGCGCGCTGGCCTTCGTCGGTGCCGGGACCTGGGATATGGGGCGGAACTGGAGGCACGTCCGGGCATGGCGGCAGCGTGCGATGAGCAATGGATGACATGCGTCGGGCCTGGAAATTCGTCGAGGAAGGCATCGCCTGCCGCTGCCCATCATTGCGCGCAAACGCGAACGCCGGAAGTGCCGCCGATCCGAAGATGACACTTTGCAAGCAGCGGCGGTTATTTGCCGGCTTCACAGATGATGCTTTCTCATTTGGCGCCTGTTTGGAGGATGCCGATCTATTCGGATGCAGCCCTTCTCATCGGGGCGCCTGCATGCCCTGCTTCACGACGAGATGACCCAATCCGGCGGGCGCGGGCGCCTTTGCGCGGATGACATTTGCGGCGTGGTCCTCAACCCGAACGGATGGCGGCCGGCCTGCGCCGGCGGGCGCGAGTTGTCCGCCGTCGCCGTTGTCAGCGCCAGCGGCAGCCTGCCTTACAGCCAGCCGGACGCCGGCACCGGGTTTCACGATTCCTGAGCGGCCGGGGCGACCGCCGGCCTGCGGCCCGGCAAGCCCGTGCTGATCGTCGGCACCGGGTTGACGGCGGTGGACCTCGCGCTCGCGATGCACGCGCGCGCCTTCGACGGCCCGATCATCGCGCTGTCGCGGCGCGGCCTGGTGCCGCAGCGCCATGCGGCGCCGGATGCGCGACGGGGCGGCGCAGGACACCAATTGGCATGCGGCGATCGACGCCTTGCGCCCGATGACGGCCGAACTTTGGCAGGGCTTCCGCCGCCTGAGCGGAGCCGCTTCCTGCGCCATCTCCGGCCGCGCTGCGGCCGCGACCCTGTTTGCCTGGCCCGGCACGGAAGCCGATCCGACGCGAGGAGAACAAGCCGTTCGCGTGGGCATACACCAGCAGCGTGAGCATCATGCACGGATGGTACTGCAGCTTGCCCGAGTTGCGGTCGTTGACCTGGAACGCGCTCATCGATACCCGTTACGCTGCTGCCATGACGAAATGCGCGAGGCTGTCAGCGGGAAGCCAGTCCTTCATGTCGGGCGGGAGCAGGAAGGTTTGATCGCGTTCAAAACGGGACGAAGGTAGCCATGACCGATTCCAATCAGCAGCTTCAAACATCGGTGTCCCAATCCGACAAGCTGCTAGCCGATGTGCCGGTGAGAGGCATCATCGTCCTGGAGGGCCTGTTGCGCCCGG
>CALMVT010000349.1 GCA_937873175.1 uncultured Acetobacteraceae bacterium
CATCATGTCCTCGTTGCCGGAGGGGGAGGATCTGTCGTTCCTCCACAGCGGTCTTTGTCAGACTTGCCTCCCACATAGCCGCCCTGCGCAGAATCACACGGTTTGGCGCCGCACCAGCGGACGCTTCACGCTGTCCATCAGCCCCGGCACGTTGGTGAAAGCCGACTCTTCCCCCGAAGACGACGGCTACGTCGGCGTCCCTTACGGGACCAAGGCGCGCTTGATCCTTATCCACTTGCAGACCGAAGGTCTGCGCAGCCGTACCGTGAATCTCGGTCCAAGCCTGTCGGCCTTCATGCGGTCCCTGGGTTTGGCAGTGACGGGCGGGGAGCGCGGCACCATCGCCGCGACGAAGGAGCAGGTTCTCCGCATAGCCCGGTGTAACTTCAGCCTCCAATGGTCCGACACGGACACGTTCGGCACCCGAACGTACATCACCGACCACCGCATCGTCGACGGGCTGGATTTGTGGGAGGCGGGTAGGAGCGGCGAGTGGAACGGGATTGTCGAGTTGTCGGAGCGGTTCCATGAAGAGCTGCGCAAGCACAGCGTTCCGCTCGACAAACGCGCCATTTCCGAGCTCAGCAATAACTCCCTCGGCCTCGACCTTTACACCTTGTTCGCCTATCGCCTACCTCGGCTTAAGGAGAGCCTGCATCTGCGCTGGCGCATGCTGCAATCCCAAATTGGCAGCGAGGAGACGCAGACGTTTGAGTTGGCCCGGCGCGTGCGTGGCGTCCTGCCGGAGGTCCTGGCCGTTTATCCGCACGCGAATGTCGAGATCACGTCGAGCGGTTTGACATTGCGCAAGAGCGAACCTCCGGTGCCGAGCCGCACTGTCCGTGGTTTCCGGGTCATTGAGCGCTGATCGGGCGCGCAGAGTCTCCCATGCCGGGTTCATCCTCGCCCTCGATACCGCTAACGAATTCGGCTCAGCGACTTGCGCTCAAACTAAGTGAAGGAAAAGAAAGATAACGGCCGAGTTTGCTGCCCTGAGCGCGATAAGAGACGGGGTAAGGGGCATGATCGCGCAAGCCGTCCGGGTATCGCATTCCCTTATTCGTGCGGCTCGATTGGCACGATCAGCGTTTCCGTCGGGACTGCCTCCCCGGTCGTGGGGACTGTCGCAAGATTGGGGGGGCGAAGGTAAGTTGGATAGTTTCGCGTCTGTTCTCCGACCAAGGATGGATGCGTGGCCTGGATGTTGAGGTTGGTGAAGACCGGGGCCGAGGGCGAGGGGCCGTGCCTAGACGTCCTGGAGGTCAACCGGCCCGACGATGTCGCCGATACTGCCAACTTGGGTTCGACCCTGGCCGAGGCGAAGCGGTTGCTGGCGAGTGTTCAACAGGAGATCGTCTCCGCGCAGGCCAGGGAGCATGCCGTTCGGCGTCCTGGTTGCTCGCACTGTGGCGGCGTTTGCCAGGTGAAGAACTACCGGGACCATGCGGTGGTGACCCTGTTCGGCCAAGTGACGGTGCGGCTTGCGCGTTTTCGCTGTGTTGCGTGCGGCGAGATCAGGGCTGGCGTTGGCTGGCCATCGCATTGCCGGTCGACGCCGGAGCTGGACCGGCTGCAGGCGCACCTATGCGCGGTGATGACCTACAGGACAGCTGCTGACCTGCTGGGGCAGCTGTTCCCGGTCGACGCGGGACAGCACCACGAGACCTTGCGCCGCCATGCCTTGAAGGTCGGTGAGGCGCTGGGTGGGTGTGCCACGATCAGGCCGGAAACAACAGCGTCGGCGATTGCGGTGACCTTGGATGCGACGTTCATCCGCAGCTGCGCAGA
>CALMVT010000350.1 GCA_937873175.1 uncultured Acetobacteraceae bacterium
TTGGGCGAGCGACGCGTATAGGTCGTTTCGGCGATCCCGGTGATCGCCCCGACACCGGTGGCGAATTCGTCGGAGTACCTGGCTGCATAAACTGTCGCGGGAAATGGAGCCGACATCATAATGCGAAGTTGGACAATTCTAGCAAAATATTCTTAGTACTTTCAACTGAAACGCACATTTATGGAAGAGCTTCAGCGCCTTCCTGATTTCGCCACCGGTGTCCGCCCCTTGGCCGGACAGCGAGATGGCCATTCCGTTTGCTCCCGGTTTGCTTGGTATCCTGTGATACCGGATGGTAGAGTATGGCGGGCCGGCGTGGCAATCTGCCGCGGGGAACACAGGCGGCTTGATTAACTGTCGGGATAGACACATACTGACCAGTAGGAAGTTGATCGCCCCGGCACGGCCGGGCGGCGCGGGAGGACGAATGGCACGGACACGCGAACGGAGGCTTCCGGTCGACGCGGGCATGGGGAGCTGACGATGCGGCCTCCTTACAGCCGCACCCTGTTCGAACTTCTGGACGAGCAGGCGGCGCACCGCCCGGCCGCGCTGGCGGTCATCTCCGGCGATGAGCAGCTGACCTTCACGGAACTGGCCCGGCGCGCGCGCCAGGTGGCCGGCGTGCTGAACGCGCGCGGCATTCGGCGCGGGAATCGCGTGGGGCTGCTGATCAACAACCGTCCGGAATGGCTAGAGGTGGCGTTCGGCGCCTGGCTGCTGGGCGCGGTCGCGGTGCCGTTCAGCACCTGGTCCACCCGGGCGGAACTGGAGTTCCTGCTGGCCGATTCGGCTGTGCGCGTTCTGGTGACGCTGCCGGCTTTCGCGAGGGAGGACTACGCGGCGAACCTGCGCGCGGTCGCGCCGGAAACGGTGGACGTGCTGATGGTGGATGGCGTCGCGCACGGCTTTGCCGACTATGCTGCCGCGCGGGACGCGGCCGAGCCGCTCGGCACGCTGGCACCCGGCGAAGGGGCCGGCTCCAGCGACGACGCGATGATCCTCTACACCTCCGGCTCCACCAGCAAGCCCAAGGCGATCCCGCTCGCGCACTATCTGATCGTCGAGAACAGCTTCAACATCGGCGAGCGCCAGGGCCTGGGCCCGGACGACCGCGTGCTGCTGTCGCCACCCTTGTTCTGGACCTATGGCGGGATCAACGCCATGCCGGCCACCTTCTCGCACGGCGCCACCTTGGTGCTGCAGGGGCGGTTCGACGCCAGCGAGGCGCTGGACCTGGTGGAGCGGCACGGCTGCACGTCCATCTACACCCTGCCGGGCATGACGGACGAGATCGCGCGCCATCCGGCATTCAAGCCGGAGCGGACGCGCACGCTCACCAAGGGCATGACCATCGGCAGCCCGCAGGACGTGGTGAAGGCGGCCGAGGTCATCGGCATCCGCCACATCTGCAACGTCTACGGCGCCAGCGAGACCGGCGGGAACTGCTGCGTCACCCATCACGACTGGCCGCTGGAGCGCCGGGCCAACTGCCAGGGCCTGCCGCTGCCGGGTGTGCACCTGCGCATCGTCGACGGGGACACCGGCGCGGTGCTGGGCCCGGACCAGCCCGGGCTGGTCGAGGTGTCCGGCCCCTACGTGATGCGCGGCTACACCGGCGGCAGCGCGCACCACAACGCGGCCACCTACAGCGTGGACGGCTGGTTCCGTTCCGGCGACGTGGGCTCGCTCACGCCGGCCGGGGCGTTCGTGTTCCAGGGCCGCGCGACCGAGATGATCAAGCGCGCCGGCATCAACGTGTCGCCGGCCGAGGTCGAGGACGTGCTGATGCAGCACCCCGGCGTGGCGCAGGCCGGCGTGGTCGGCCTGCCGTCCGGCAGCGGCGAGGCGATCATCGCCTTCGTGCTGCCGAAGGGCGACGCCCGGCTGTCGGCGGAGGAGCTGACCGCGCATTGCCGCCGGATCGCCAGCGCCTACAAGGTGCCCGACCGGTTCGAGATCGTCACCCGGCTGCCGACCACCGTGACCGGCAAGCTGATGCGCCGCGACCTGAAGACAGCGGCGTCGCAGCTGGACGTGCGGGGGTCTTAGGCGGTGGCGCAGGAGGCATGGGGCCGCTGGGGTGCCGAGGACGAGGCCGGCGCGCCCAACCTGATCGGCCCCGGCCAAGTGCGCCTGGCCGCCGAGTTGGTCCGCACCGGCCGGGTGTTCAGCCTGGCGCAGCCGATCTCCGGCCGTACCCCGGTGCCCGCGCACCGGCCCGGCGTGTCGCACTTCATGGGCCGCGACGGCGGTGACTACGCGGCCGGGGCCAAGCGGCCCGGCGGCTTCCAGTTCGCCGAGGACACCGTGGTCCTGCCGCTGCACACGGGCACTCACATGGATGCCCTGTGTCACGCCTGGTGCGACGACTGCCTGTACAACGGCTGGCCCGGCAACACCGTGCGCTCCACTACCGGCGCGCTGCGCTGCGGAGTGGAGAAGATGCCGCCAATCGTCACGCGCGGCGTGCTGCTGGACATCGTCCGCCTGCGCGGCGGTCCTGCGGCCCCGGGCGACACGATCGGCCTGGACGAGCTGAAGCACGCCGCCGGGGACATCGCGCTGCGCGACGGCGACGCGGTGCTGATCCGCACGGGCTGGCTGGAAAGCCTTCCCGCCAAGGGGCCGGTCGACTTCAACCGCGAGCCCGGCATCGACGTGGAGGGCGCGCTCTGGCTGGCCGAAAGCGGGGTCGCCATGGTCGGCGCCGACAACTTCGCCATCGAGGCGATGCCGTTCCCGGACGGCACGGTGTTCCCGGTGCACCAGCGCCTGATCCGCGACTACGGCGTGCCGCTGCTGGAAGGGCTCGCGCTGCGGGAGTTGGGGGAGGCGGGCGCGACCGGGTTCCTGTTCGTCGCCGCCCCGCTGCCGATCGTCGGTGGCACCGGCAGCCCGGTCGCACCCGTGGCGGTGCTGTAGGATGGCCTCGCGTCTTGGCCAGTTCCTGCGCGGCGTGAAGGTGCTGGACCTGTCGTCCTTCCTGCCGGGTCCGCTCGCGAGCTTGCTGCTGGCCGACATGGGCGCCGAGGTCCTGAAGGTCGAGCCGCCGGCCGGCGACGCGATGCGCCAGCTCGGCCCGCGTCATGTCGATGGCGGCCCGGTGTTCTACGAGGCGGTGAACGCCGGCAAGACCGTGCGCCGCATGGACCTCAAGAACCCGGACGCCCGGGCGGAGCTGCTGCGCCTGGTGCCGGATTACGACGTGCTGATCGAGGGCTTCCGGCCCGGCGTGATGGACCGGCTGGGCCTGGCCTACGAGACGCTGCGGGAGATCAACCCCGGCCTGATCTACTGCTCGCTGAGCGGCTACGGCGCGACCGGACCGCGGGTGCAGGCCGCCGGGCACGACGCCAACTACCTGGCCGAGGCAGGGGTGCTGCACCGCAACGGCGGTGCCGACCCGGTGTTCTTCGATCCGCCGCTGGCCGACGTGTCCGGTTCGCTGTTCGGCGTGATCGCGATCCTGGGCGCCTTGCGCGGCCGGGATGCCGACGGGCTGGGCTGCGCGATCGACATCGGCCTGGCAGACACGCCCATGCCGTTGCAGCTGTTCCAGGTGGCGGCATTCGGCGCAGTGGGCGACGTGCCGCAGCGCCGCGACACCTACCTGAACGGCGGCGCCGCCTACTACCAGGTCTACCGCACCAGCGATGCCCGCCACATCGCGGTCGGCGCGATCGAGCCGAAGTTCTGGCGCGCCTTCTGCCTCGCCGCCGGCCAGCCCGGCTGGATCGCCCGGCAGGACGACCCGTTCCCGCAGACCGGCCTGATCGCCGAGGTGGCCGCGTTCGTGGCCGGGCTGACGCAGGACGAGTGCCTGGCGCGGTTCGGCGCCGGGGATTGCTGCACGAGCCCGGTGCTGGACATCGGCGAAGCGCTGGCGTCGCCCAACACCGCCGGGCGCGGTTTGGTGCGCCGCGCCGGGCACGGCGAGCTCCAGGCGCTGTTTCCGGCCCGCATCGACGGGGAGCCGCCGGATACCAGGCCGGCGGTCCGCACCGTCGCGGGCCAACCCACCCTCATTCCCGAGAAGCAGGAGTGAACATGCCATATGTAGCCAGGACAGGGGTCGTCGGCGTCGCCATCATGCCCAGCGTGACAGGACGCGAGCGCTCGCTGGAAGAGCTGCTCTACCATGTCACGCAGCTTGCGCTGCGCGATGCCGGGATGACGATCGACGACATCGACGGGATCGTCGTCGCGTCCAACGACCAGCTGGACGGGCGGGCCATTTCCATCATGGCCGCCTCTGCGGCGGTGGGCGGCGTGGACCGCGACATCCTGTCGACGCCCTCGGCGGGCGAGCATGCCTTCGTGATGGGCGCCCTGCGCGTGGCGACCGGCCAGTACCGCACGCAGCTCGTCGTGTCCTGGAGCCCGACGGAGGCGGCGCCGTTCCACGAGGCGCAGCACCTCGCGGCCGACCCGTATTACCACCGCAAGCTGCCGCTGGACGAGGTGTCGTCCCACGCGTTGCAGGCCAGCGCGCTGCTGAGCAGCGTGCCCGGCGTGGAGGCCATGGCCAAGAAGGTCGCCGAGAAGAACCGGCAGAACGGCCGCGGCGCCTATCCGGAGCAGACCGGCCGGAGCGAGAACGCCATCAAGGTGCCCTGGCCGCTGGACGCCGGGATGGTGTCGCCCCCCGTCACTGGCGCGGTGGCGCTGGTGCTGGCCTCGGAAGAATACGTGAACGAGCACCCGGACCTGCCGGTGGCCTGGATCTCCGGCATGGGCTGGGCGACGGAAGCCGCCTACCTGGGCGACCGCGACCTGGCGCAGGCATCGTCCCTGGCCGAAGCGGCCCGCCAAGCCTACGGCGAGGCCGGCATCGCCGACCCGGTTGGTGCGTTCGAAGTGGCGGAGGTGGCCGACGCCACGCCCTACCAGGAGCTGCTGGCCTACGAGGCCCTGGGTCTGGCACCGCGCGCCGAGTGGGGCGCGCGGCTGGACGACGGCACGTTCGGGCCCGGGGGCAAGCTCCCGGTCAACTTGTCGGGCGGCGCCCTCAGCCTCAACCCGGTCTACTGCACCGGCCTGATCCGCATCGCCGAGATCGCCCGGCGCGTGCTGGGACGGGACGGAGCGAACACGCGCACCGGCCTGGCGCACGCCGCCAGCGGGTTCGCGATGCAATACAACACCGTCGTGGTGCTGCGCCGCGGCGAGCAGGGAGCGGCAGCATGAGCGCGCGCGTCGGCATCATCGGCATCGGCCAGTCGAACTTCCAGGCCCGGCGCAACGACGCCTCCTACCCCGACCTCGTGCGCGAGGCGGTCACGGTGGCGCTGGGCGACGCCAAGCTCGATTTCGACGGGATCGAGGCGGTGGTCTACTCGCTGTCGCCAGACGCAATGGTCGGCATCGGCAATGCCGAGCGCATCGGCGTGGACGCGGTGGGCGCGCGCAACAAGCGCTTCCTGCGCATCAACACCGGCGGCGCCACCGGCATCTCCTCCGTGGCGGCGGCGTACTACCACGTGGCGGCCGGGGCGTGCGACGTCGTGCTGACCGCGGGCGCCGACAAGGTCGGCGAATGCGGCGACAGCCAGACCGTGCTCAACAAGATATGGGACCCGACCTACGAGCGGCAGCTGCCGCTGGGCACCATCAACATGCTGGCCATGTCGGCCGTCCGCTACATGGACAAGTATGGCATGACGGAGGAGGACATGGCGCGCGTGGTGGTGAAGAACCGCATGCAGGCCTCCAAGAACCCGCACGCGCACCTGAAAAAGCCGACCACGGTGGAGGAGGTGTTCAAGTCGCGCTACATCTCCTGGCCGATCAAGCTGTTCGACTGCTGCCCGCAATCCTCGGGCGGCTGCGCAATGGTGCTGGCGTCCGAGCGCTACATCAAAGAGCGCAACCTGGACGCCGTCTGGATCACGGGCGTCGGCCACTGCTCGGAAACCTACTACATCGGCGACCGCATGGGCACCGGCTACACCGC
Source organism: uncultured Acetobacteraceae bacterium (assembly GCA_937873175.1). GTDB lineage: Bacteria > Pseudomonadota > Alphaproteobacteria > Acetobacterales > Acetobacteraceae > CAHJXG01. The sequence goes on from CALMVT010000350.1 coordinate 5,957, forward strand.
CGACCACGCGGACGCCTACGCGCTGAGGGGGTCGTTCGTCCGGGCGTTCAAGATGGCGGGGATCACCAAGCCGCGCGACCAGGTGGATGTGGCGGAGCTATACGCGCCGTTCTCCAACACCGAGTTCCATTCCATCGAGGCGGCCGGGCTGGCGGAGCTGGGCCAGTCCCCGGCCATGCTGCGGGAAGGCCAGTTCCAACTGGGCGGCAAGATCCCGGTCAACCCGTCCGGCGGCGTGCTGTGCACCAACGCGATCGCGGTGACCGCGATGGTGCGGGTAGCGGAGATCGCGCTGCAGGTCTGGGACCGGGCCGGCGGGCACCAAGTGGCGGGGGCCAAGCGGGGCATCGCCAGCGGCAACGGCGGCGACCACCAGTTCTTCGGCACCATGGTCGTGGAAGCTTAAGGAGACAACGGAAGATGAGCACCGAACTGCTGATGCGCCAGGAAACCTGGAACATCACCTACACCCACGCGCTCGGCGAGACCGCGAGCTGGTTCTACGTGCAACTGCGCGACCACGCCAAGCTATACGGCAAGCGCGACGCCAAGTCCGGCCGCGTGCTGATCCCGCCCCGGTCGTTCTCCGACCAGACGCTGGAGCCCACCACGGACTGGGTGGAGGTGGGCCCGGGCGGCGTGATTGAGACGTTCAGCATCGTTTACGAGGAGTTCAACGGCCTGCCGCCGCCACCCTATGCGTTCGGCTACGTGAAGCTGGACGGCGCCGACACGGCGATCGGCGGCTACTTCAAGGGCGTGGACCTGTCGGACCCGAAGGCCGCCTCGGCCAAGCTGAAGATCGGCACGCGGGTGACGACGAAGTTCGCGGAGAAGCGTGCCGGCGACGTGCTGGACTTCTGGTTCGAGTCGGACGCCGGCTGACGCTTTCGACACCGGCAGGTAGGCGGGCAAGCCCCGTCGCCTGCCGGCGATCCGCTCCGGCAGCAGGGTGCCCGGTTGTGTCCGATCAGCTACTATGGTTATATGACAGCCTAAATGCCGGCCCCGGCATGAGGGAGGCAGCGTCCCCGGCTTTGGCATAGAGGGAAGCGTTTTCATGCAGACTGGCTCCTCCGCCCTTTCCATCCGCGTGCGGGACGAAGTGGCGGCGCTCAAGCGCGAACGGACGATCGACGTCGCCGCGAAGCTGTTCTACGAGCGGGGCTACGAGAACACCTCGCTCGACGTGATCGCCGAGCACATGGGCGTCACGAAGCCATTCATCTACGCCTACTTTTCCTCCAAGGCGGAGTTGCTGGCGGAGATCTGCGCCCGGGGCATCGCCTCCGCGCTCGATGCCCTGAACGAGGAGCTGGATCGTCCGGGCAAGCCGACGGTGCTGCTGGCGGAGCTGTGCCGGCGCTTCGTGACCGCCGTGCTCGACAACCAGCGGCACATCGCGATCTTCGCGCGCGAGGAAAAGAACCTTTCGCCGGCCGACTTCAAGCGCATCAGCGACATGCGGCGCGAGTTCGATGCACGGCTGGTGCGGCTGCTGGACGACGGCGTGACGCGGGGCGAGTTCCGCGTGGCCGACACGCGGATGGCGGCGCTGGCGATCGGCGGCATGGTGAGCTGGGCGTATGTCTGGTACCGGCCCAACGGGCGGCTGGCGCTGGACGACCTGGCCGGGTCCATGGCCACCCTGGTGCTGGACATGGTCGGCGCCAGGCGCCCCCGTGCCAAGGCGCCAACGGCCAGCGCCCCGATCGTGGGCACCAAAGCCGTGCCCGCCCGCCGCGGCGGGCGCCCGGCGTAGGTCACGGACCGCCGTCCACCACAACAGGCTTGACCTGCGGTCCGGTTCAGTAAAATACTGATCGGTAATGGGTGCTGCCTGAGAGGTAGGGAGGATCGGCCGGTAGGCCGGGGCGCGTCGCGGCCCGGCACCCTGGACCTTCCCCGCCGACCGTCCGGGCGCGGGGACGGAGACGCTGGATGCAAAAAAGCTTTGCCGTGATCGGTGCCGGGGCCGGCGGTCTGTGCGCGGCCAAGAACCTGCTCGCGGACGGCATCGACGTCACCATCTTCGAGGTCGGCTCCCACGTCGGCGGCTTGTGGGTGTACGAGAACGACAGCGGGCTCAGCCCCGCCTACAACTCGCTGCACATCAACTCGGAAGCGCGGGTCAGCTCGTTCGGCGACTTCCCGTTCCCGCCCGGCATGCCGGACTTCCTGTCGCACCGGGAGGTGCTGCGCTACCTGGAGGCCTACGCCGACCGCTTCGGCGTGCGGCAGCACATCCGCTTCTCCTGCCCGGTGCGCCACGTGGTTCCCGCCCCAGGCGGCGGCTGGGACGTGACGCTGGAAGACGGGGAAACCCGGCGCTACGCCAGCGTGGTGGTGGCGAACGGCCACCTGTGGGACCCACG
>CALMVT010000351.1 GCA_937873175.1 uncultured Acetobacteraceae bacterium
CGTCGGCGAGGATGTCAACGCCGCGCAGCATGCGCTGGCGAGCGTCGCCGCCGAACCGTACGTCTTTAGCAGCCATTATGTGTTCCTTGATCCATTGAGTCTTGCAGGGAAACGGCTCAGGCCGCCTTGGCGGACGCCGCGGGAGCCTCGATGATGCCCATGATGTCGCTCTCCTTCATGATCAGGAGCTCCTCGCCATCCAGCTTCACCTCGGTGCCGGACCACTTGCCGAACAGCACGCGGTCGCCGGCCTTTACGTCCAATGCCACGATGGCGCCCTGCTCGTTGCGCGCCCCGGGGCCGGCGGCGATCACCTCGCCCTCCATCGGCTTTTCCTTGGCCGTGTCGGGAATGATGATCCCGCCGGCGGACTTCTCCTCGGCGGTGATGCGCCGGACCACAATCCGGTCGTGCAGCGGACGGAACTTCATGTGGGATCGCCTCCTTGTGGAAAGCCCAGGTCGGGCGTTAGCACTCTCAAGCTGAGAGTGCCAGCGATCTAGAAGCTACACCCGGCGGAGTCAAGGGCGAAGCAGCATTCCGGCAAGATGAGTGCTAAACTGCTGAGAACGTTTGTTTTTTCCTTTCACATTGCTCAGCATTCTGGAACGCTTGCGTTGCGGCCCGGGTCGGGAGGGCCGCTGCGCCGCCCTTCGACGGATCAGAAACTAGGAATCCTGAATGACCCTGGGACTGCAGCTAAAAGACTATCGGCTCACCACGGCTGAGATCCTCTACTTCCTCCCGGACCACCCTGGCCTGCTGCAAAGCTACATTTGGCAGGATTTCGACCTGGCGCCGCGCTTCCCGGCCCTGCGCCGCTTCCTGGAGTTCTGGCAGCGCGAACTGGAGGGTCCCCTTCATTCCATCCGCATCGCCACCGGCGGGCCGATTCGCCCGGCGTCGGTGCGGCACGCTTCCCACATGCTTCACCTGCACTGAGCCGACCGGCGCCGGTTGGTCACGGCATGGGCCGTCGGCGCGCCAGCGCCAGCCCGAGCGCGACCGAAAGCGCCAAGAGCACGACGGCCACAGCGATCTGCGTGCCCTGCGACACCCGCACCCCGCCGCCCAGCAAGGCGAACACGGCGGTTTGCGGCACGTAGCCCAGCGCCGAGGCCGCCAAGAACGGCCCGGCTGCGACACCCGACACGCCGGCCAACAAGTTGAGCAGCAGGTTGCTGCCGACCGGGAGCAGGCGCAGCGTCAGTGTTGCGGCGAAAGCATTGGCGCCTAGGAAACGGCTCAGCCGCTCAAGCCGCCCGCCGTCGCGCGCCAACCAACGGGCCTTCCATGCCCGCGCCGCCCAACGCGCCCAGTAGAAATTCCCTACGCACCCCAGGATCTCCGCAAGCAATGCAAGCGTCGCGCCCGGCCAGAAACCGAAAGCCAGGCCGCCGGAATAGGCGACCACCTGCCGCGGGACGCCCACGGCGCATGCGGCGGCGGCAAGGCCGACAAACGCCAACGGGCCGTGCTGCCCCGCCGCCGCGATCTCGGCATCCAGTCCCAGATGCCGCAATGCCAGCCCGGCCGAAATCAGGCCAAGCAACAGGAGCGCCGGGCGGCCGGCCACTAAGGACAGCGAAACGATGCGTTGCCGAACGCTGGCTGACACTCCATCTCCATGAAAGCGCCGTTAAGGCGGGTTTGGTCGAGGCCATTGGACGATTTGCCTGATGAGCGGCGTGAATACATAGTTTGATCACGGTTTGGAGGCTAGAGTTCAGGAATGCCGCTCGACGTCACGTCCTCGATCGCCCTGCCGCACCCCACGCGCCAGCGTCAGGTCCGTGCCGTCGCTGTCTGGCTGTTCGGAATGTGCGCCATGCTGCTGGTCATGGTGTCGCTGGGCGGCGCCACGCGCCTGACGGGATCGGGCCTTTCGATCATGGAATGGAAACCCCTTATGGGCGCCCTGCCCCCCTTGTCGGATGCGGAGTGGCAGCGGCTTTACCGGCTGTATCAGCAGATCCCGCAATATGCCCTGGTGAACCAAGGGTTTGGGCTCGAAGGCTTCAAGCGCATCTTCTGGCTTGAGTGGACGCACCGCCTTTGGGGTCGGCTGATCGGCTTGGCCTTTCTCGGGCCGTTGCTTTGGTTCGCGTGGCGCGGGGCGATCAGCCGGCGGCTGGCGGGGCGGTTGGGCCTGCTGTTCCTGCTGGGTGGGCTGCAGGGTGCGATCGGCTGGTTCATGGTCGCCAGCGGCTTTGCGGCGGACAGCACGGCCGTTTCGCCGTATCGGCTGGTGGTTCACCTCGTCATGGCGCTCACGCTGTATGCCGCGATCTTCTGGACAGCGCTGACGCTTTGGCATGAGGGCGCGGCCACGGTGCCGACCGGCCCGCGCGTCCGTGGCCTGCAGCCTTTGATCATTGGGACCTGCTGCACCGTCGCCTTGACGGTTTTGGCCGGGGGTTTCGTGGCCGGCCTGCGCGCGGGCCTGACCTACAACACCTTTCCGTTGATGGATGGCTCGCTGGTGCCGGCGAGCCTCGCGCAGTTGCGGCCGTTTGTGCGCAACCTGACAGAAAACGTCGCGACCGTGCAGTTCGACCATCGGCTGCTTGCGACCGTCACGGCGCTCCTGGCAACCGTGACCTTGGTTGTCGGGCTGCGCGGCGGCGCCGCGGGGCGGCTGCGGACAGCCCTGCTCGCGCTCGGCCTGGCGGTGCTGGGGCAATATGCCTTGGGAGTGACCACGCTGCTTTGGGTTGTGCCGGTCGCACTGGGCACGGCGCACCAGGCCATGGCGGTGCTTGTGCTGACCGCGGCGCTCACCGCATTGCACGCGGGGCACAGCCAGGCCGCAACCCCTGTTGCCAACGCCAGGATATTTGCTCCGTATGCGTAAGCCGTAGCGCCCGCGCCGCGTTCAAGCTCTGCCGACGTTGTGAGGATGTTTGATGACCCAGCCCGCTCCCAGCCCCATCGCCGCCACAGACGCCTTGTTCTTCGACCGGCCCGGCGCGGCCCTCGACCGCTCCGCAGCCGAGCGCATCGTGGGCGGCGCCTTGGCCGGCATGGATGACGGCGAGCTTTTTATGGAGTACCGGGAAAGTGAGCAACTGAGCCTGGACGATGGCCGAATCCGCAGCGCCGGGTTCGACACGCAGCTCGGCTTTGGGTTGCGCGCGATGCTGGGCGAGGAGGCCGGGTATGCCCATGCCGGGGAGCTTTCGGCCGATGCGCTGGGCCGGGCCGCGGAGACGGTCTCGGCCGTGCGCGCCGGCCGGTCCGGCACCACCGCCGCCGCGCCGCGGTCCAGCAACGCCCGGCTTTACTCCGACGCCAACCCTTTAACGGAAACCGAGTTCCCGGACCGCACGGCGACGCTCAGCGAGGTCGACGCCTATGCGCGCGGCCGGGACCCGCGGGTGAAGCAGGTCATGGCGTCGCTGTTCGGGGAATGGCAGGCGGTCCAGGTGCTGCGCGCGGACGGCACGCGGGCGGCCGACTTGCGCCCGCTGGTCCGGCTCAACGTGTCGGTCGTGGTGGAGCAGGATGGGCGGCGGGAAAGCGGCACTTTCGGTGCCGGGGGGCGTCACGGCTATGAGCGCCTGCTCGACCCGACGTTCTGGCGCAGCGCGGTGGACGAGGCGCTGCGCCAGGCCCTGGTCAACCTGGACAGCCGCCCGGCGCCGGCCGGGGAGATGCCCGTGGTGCTTGGCCCCGGCTGGCCCGGCATCCTGCTGCATGAGGCCATCGGGCATGGGCTGGAAGGCGACTTCAACCGCAAGAAGACCTCGGCGTTCGCCGGGCTGATCGGGCAGCGCATCGCAAGCCGTGGCGTCACCGTAGTGGACGACGGCACCCTGCCGGACCGGCGGGGCAGCCTGACCATCGACGACGAGGGCACGCCGTCGGGGCGCACGGTCATGATCGAGGACGGCGTGCTGACCGCGTTCATCCAGGATCGGCTGAATGCCCGGCTGATGGGCGTGCCGGCCACGGGCAACGGCCGCCGGCAAAGCTTCGCCCACGCTCCGATGCCGAGGATGACCAACACCGTCATGCTCGGCGGCCGATCGGCGCCGGAGGAGATCATCCGGTCCGTGCCGCGCGGCTTGTATGCGGTGAACTTCGGCGGCGGCTCGGTCGATATCACCTCGGGCAAATTCGTTTTCTCGGCCAGCGAGGCTTACCTGATCGAGGACGGGCGCATCACCAGCCCGGTGAAGGGCGCCACGCTGATCGGCAACGGGCCCGACGCGTTGCTGAAAGTCGACATGGTGGGCAACGATCCCGGCCTTGATCTCGGCATCGGCACCTGCGGCAAGAACGGGCAAGGCGTACCGGTGGGCGTCGGCCAACCGACCCTGAAGCTCTCAAGCTTGACCGTGGGCGGAACGGCGACGTAGGAGTCGAGGCATGTTGGGTCTCCTGCCGCGGCTCTTGTTGGCCTGTATCATCGCGCTCGTCGCCACGCTGCCGGTACACGCAGCCGATCAACCCAATGTTTGCCCAGCAGCGCGCGTGGCCCCATTGGTGTTGCCCCGGGTCAAGGATGCCCTGGACCATAATTCAGAATTGACGATTGTTGCGTTCGGCTCGTCCTCGACGCAGGGCTGGCATTCCAGCAACATCGGGCAAAGCTACCCGGCAGTGTTGCAGGCAACGCTGTCGGCCGCCCTTCCCGCCGCCCACGTCGCGGTGATTAATCGCGGCGTCGGCGGTCAGGACGCCGCCGAGATGCTGCCGCGAATCGAGACGGACGTGCTGGAAGTGCGCCCCAGCTTGGTAATTTGGCAGGTCGGCGCAAACGGAGCGTTGAAGAACCGGGACCCCGAAGAACTTCGGCGTTTGGTTGCGGACGGCGTGCGCAGGCTGAGGGATCACGGGATCGATGTCGTGCTGATGGACAATCAACGCGCGCCGCTGATTCTTGCCTCGCCGCACCATCAGCAGATCGACCGAGTTCTGATGGACCTGGCGGCGCAAACGGGGACGGGCCTGTTCGACCGCGGCGGGTTGATGGATCAATGGCAGTTTTCCGGGCATTCTTACGGAGAGTTCATTTCGGATGACGGCATTCACCACAACGACCTCGGCTACCGCTGCGTCGCGACCGCTTTGGCATCGGCGATCCTCACGGGGTTGAGCGCGCCGGCTCCGCCGGTCCGATCTGCCTCAGCCCGCCACTAGGTCGTTTCCTCGGCCGCAGCCTCCTCCGTCACGCCTGCCAGCCTCAGCCCGTGTGCGACGTGTTCCCGGTCCTCAGCCCGCTCGTAGGAACTGTCTCGCAGGTAGCGTTGGATGGTGAAATCAGGATCAATGGCGAGCAGGCGACGGCGCACCACCGTTGCCTCCTGCATTTGCCCAAGCAAGCCGAGCGCGGCTAGGTAAGGCTCGCACGCGCCGGAAAATGCCGGGTTCAGCTCGCTGACGCCACGCGCGGCAATGACGGCCCCTTCGTAGTCCCGCTTCGCCAGAGCCAGATGACTGAAGCCGGTGTCGTAGTGGAACGCATGGGGATCGGTGGGCGCAAGCTGCTTGTAGCGCAGCAAACGGCGCTCGCCTCCTTCCCAGTCGCCGAGGTGAATCTGGGCCAGGCCTGAGAGTGCCCAGGCCATGGCCAGGTTCGGGTTGAGCGCCAGGGCACGCTCGTGCAACGCGAGACCTTCCCGAAAGCGGCGCTGAAGGGAAGCGCGGACGTGGCCTGCGATGGTCAGCGCCTTGGCATCCTGCGGATCGAGCGTGACGGCCCGCTCCGCATGGTGTGCCGCATCGTTCACCGCGGCCTCACGGTCTTCCGCCCAGCCTTGGCTTACAAGGAAGCTGAGCCAGTAGGCATACCAGGCATAAGCGGCCGCGAAGTCAGGTTCGAGCGCTATGGCCTGGCGCAGCCATCGGCCGGACTGCATGAAATGCCCGCGCTCCAGCCGGCTCAAGCCGGGGAGCGCGCGGAGCAGCAAGTCGCAGGCTGCCGAATCCGAGGCCGGCCGCTGCGCGGCGCGGCGGCATTCAATCGCGAGGATTTCCGGGTCGATCTGTGCCGTGACCTCGGCCGCGACCTCGTCCTGCAAAGCCAACAGGTCGCTGAACTGCCGGTCAAAGCGCCTGGCCCAAACGATTTGGCTGCCATTACGCAGATCGACGAGCCTCAAAGTGATGCGGAGCCGTCGACCGACCCGCTGAACCAGGCCGTCCAAAACGAAGTCAAGGCCAAACACCCGGCGCAGCCCCGCGTCATCGCGGCCCTGCTGAACGAACTGCGCGAGCGACCCGCTCGACACCAGGAAGATCCAGCGGACCTTCTGCATCGCCGCGGTGATTTCTTCGGCAAGCCCCAAGGCGAGATGCGCTTCGGTCTCGTCCGTGCCGACGAGAGTGAGCGGCAGCACGCCGAGTTTGGCGCCCATGCGGGGCAAGGCGGCGCGAGGCTCGGTCCGCAGCTCCGCGGGCAAGGAGGGGGCGGGCATCATCGGCCGTTCCGTGCGGCCGGTGCGTATGTCCGCCAGCAGCGCCTGGGTTTCGGCGGACGGCGTTGCGTCGAGCAGGTCGGCCAGCACGGCGCGGCACCGGTCGTAAGATTGGATCGCCATGCCGCGCTCGCCGCGTTCGGCGTGGGCCCGCATCAGCGCCCGCCAGGCGCCCTCATGTGCGCGGTCGATGGACAGGAGTTGCTGGGCGACGACGATCAGCGCTTCGGGCGACCCCTGCTCCGTCAGCAGCGTCTCCCCGACCGAGCGGGCACGGTCCCGCAGGCGCTCACGCTCGGTCTGCAGCCAGCCGTCGAACGCGGGGTCGACGCCATCCAGCTCTTCAAGCAGCTCGCCGTCGAGCAGGGCAAGCGACGCCGGGTGAGTCGTGGTGGCGCGGAGCACCTCCTCCACATCGACCCAAACGACGCCGGGCCGAAGCGCGAGGCTGTCCCGGTTGATCGCCAACACCTCCTTGCCGGCCGGGGCGAGAACTTCCAGCAGGCGGTGGATCTCTTGACGCAACGAGGCGCGGGCCTGCTCTTCCGGCCGCCGGCTCCAAAGCAGTTCGGCCAGCCGCGAGCGAAGCACCGGGCGCGGCGCGGACAGCGCGATGATGGCGAGCAACGCCCGGGTCTTTCGGCCCGGCGGCAAGATACCTTCGCCGTTCGGAGTGGACGCTTCCATCTGACCGATTAGCCGCAAGCGTACCGCCACTGGCTCGGCGGCGTCGGCAACAGCGCGCGTAACCGTACGGGACTGGCTAATGATCATCCCCGTATTACCGCTTATCTCACGCGCGATTACAAGGTGAATGTAGCGGAAGCGACGTCCTTTCTCACGATTTCGTATCGTTTTCAGACGGACCCGGCCGGTTTCCAACCGCGTAAAGCGAAGCTTCGGAGAAGATGCGCTCCGCATGGCCGTTCCATGCGCCGTGGTAGCGCGAAAGCCAGTGCTCGGCCTGGGTCGGCCCGCCTTCCACCATCGGTTCCAATGGGGCGAGAAAGGCTGTCTCGTCCTCGCCGGCGGCATCGTGCCGGGCGCGGGCGCGCAGGCCGTCCCGCGCGATGCCCACCATGTCCCGCGCCAGGTCCCGCGCCGTACCGTCGGCCCAGGGCGCATCGAGGGCGAGCCGGGGCACCGCGGCGCGAAGCGCCTGATACGCTGCCCATGGATGCCTGCGAACCAGCGCGTCGGCCGCCGCCAAGGCGGCGTCGTCATACAGGATGCCCACCCACAGGGCGCTCTGCGCCACCATCATGTCCGGCCGGCCCGCGTCGGCGCCGCGCATTTCCAGGAAGCGCTTGACCCTGACATCGGTGAAAGCCGTCGTCATGTGGTCAGCGAAGTCGCCCACCGTGGCGCGGCCGTTGCCGATATGGGGACGGCGCCCGGCCATGTACTCGCGGAACGACTCGCCCGCCACGTCCTTGTAGGCGCCTTGGTGCTCGATGAAGTACATGGGCACGTCGAGCAGCCACTCGACGTAGCGCTCAAAGCCGAAATCCTCCTCGAACATGACGGCCGGCATGCCGGACCGGTCGGCGTCCGTGTCCGTCCAAACCCGGGCGCGGCTCGACAGGAAGCCGCTCGGCTTGCCGTCCACGAAAGGCGAGTTGGCGAACAACGCGGTGGCCACCGGCTGCAGCGCCAGCGACACGCGCAGCTTGCGGGCCATGTCGGCCTCGGAGGAATAATCCAGGTTCACCTGCACGGTGCAGGTTCGCTGCATCATATCGAGGCCAAGCTGCCCGACCAACGGCATGTAGCGCCGCATGATGGCGTAGCGGCCCTTCGGCATCCACGGCATGTCGGCCCGGCCGAGCGTCGGGTGGTGCCCCAACGGCGCGAAGCCGATGCCGAGCGGGGCCGCGGCCGCGCGCACCGCCTCGATGTGGGCCGCAAGCTCGTCCCGTGTTTCGTGCAGGTCACGCAGCATGCCGCCGGACAGCTCGAACTGCCCGGCCGGCTCCAATGAAACGGAGGCGCTTCCGTGTACCCCCTGCCCTTTCAAGCCGATCGGGGCGCCATGCTCCAGAATGAGCTGCCATCCTTCGGGGTCGGCCGCAGCCAAGCCCTGCAGCACCGCGCGGATGCCGTCAGGCTCATACGGTGGGGGCCGGAGGTTCGACGCCACGAAGCCGAACTTCTCGTGCTCCGTGCCGATGCGGTACTCCGACCGCGGCTTGCATCCGGCGGCGATGTAGTCCGCCAACTGCTGGATCGAGCCGATCGGCGTCGTGTCGGCGTCCCCGGGATTGGACATGGCGTGCGGGCATCCTTCATAGCAGGCGGCACACCAATGCCACGCGCCAGAGTTGTCAAGCGCGGCTCGGCATTCGGCTGTTACGCCCTGATCAGGGTACCGATGCCGCCTTCGGTAAAGAGTTCCAGCAGGCAGGCATGCCCCATGCGGCCATCCAGGATCACCGCGCCGCGCACGCCCTTGCGGACGGCCTCGACGCAGTTCTCGACCTTGGGGATCATGCCGCCCGAAATCATGCCGCTCGCGATGCCCGCCTCGACCTCGGCCACCGTCATGTCCGGGACCAACTGGCGATTTGCGTCCAGCACGCCCGCCACGTCCGTCAGCATCAGCAGCCGCTGCGCGCCCAACGCGCCGGCGACGGCGCCGGCCACGGTGTCGGCGTTGATGTTGTAGGTTTGGCCATCCTCGCCCATGGCGACGGGCGCGATCACCGGGATCAGCCCGGCGCCGGTCAGCGCGTGGATCACCCGGACATCCACGCTTTCCGGCTCGCCGACGAAGCCCAGGTCCAGCGCGCGCTCGATGTGGCTGTCCGGGTCGCGCACCGTGCGGGTCAGCTTGCGGGCGCGAATCAGGCCGCCATCCTTGCCGCAGATGCCCACGGCCAAGGCGCCCGCGATGTTGATCAGCCCGGCGATGTGCTTGTTCACCGTGCCGGCCAGCACCATCTCGACCACTTCCACCATCGAGGCGTCGGTGACCCGCAGCCCGTCCACGAAGTGGGACGGGATCGCCAGGCGTTCCAGCATCGCGTTGATCTGCGGCCCGCCGCCGTGCACCACCACCGGGTTCACGCCCACCTGTTTGAGCAGCGCGATGTCGCGGCCGAATTGCGCGGCCAAGGTCTGGTCGCCCATAGCGTGGCCGCCGTACTTGACCACCACCGTGATGCCGGCGTAGCGGCGCAGGTAGGGCAACGCCTGGACCAGGATGTCCGCCCGGTCGGCGGCGGCCTGCAGTTGCTCGCGGGTGAGTGCCATGCGGGTTCCCTACCGGGGCGGCCCGCGTTTGGTCAAGCCGGCAATCCCAGGCCCGCAAGCTCGGCCCGCAGCACGTCCATACCCAATCCGCTCTCGCCGCTGGTGGTGAACAGCTCCGGATAAGCGGCTGGATGCTTCCGGATCAGGGCAGAAACCTCCTCCTGCTTGCGGGCAAGCGGCCCGGGCTTGACGCCGTCCGCCTTGGTGAGCACGAATTGGTAAGTCACCGCCGCCCGGTCCAGCAGATCCATCACCGCAAGGTCCGACGCCTTGATCTCGATCCGGCCGTCCAGCAACAGGACGACCCGGCGCAGGGTGGGCCGGCCGCGGAGGTACTCGAACATCAGCCCCTGCCAATCCTCCTTGATCTCCTTCGCCGCCCGGGCATAGCCGTAGCCCGGCATGTCCACGAGCGTCAGCCGCCCGCCGAGATCGAAGAAGTTGAGCTGGCGGGTGCGCCCTGGCGTGTTGGAAGCCCGCGCCAGCGACTTGCGCCCGGTCAAGGCGTTCACCAACGTTGATTTCCCGACGTTGGACCGCCCGGCGAACGCAACCTCTGGCAAGCCAGGCTCGGGCAACTGGTCCAGGCGTTGCGCGGCGTAGAAGAACCGGCACTCGGCCGCGAACAGCAGCCGCCCGGCCTCAATCTGCTCCGGGCTGGGCGGAGGCAGCCCGCCAGTTAGGACTGCGCCATCCGCGGGACCGTGAGCCGGGTCTGGCGCATGATCATCCATTGCTGCGCGATCGTGAGAAGATTGTTCCAACTCCAGTAAATCACCAGCCCGGCGGGAAAGCTTGCCAGCATGAAGGTAAAGATGATCGGCATGTACTGAAAGAGCCGGGCCTGCACCGGGTCCGGCGGCGGCGGGTTGAGCTTCTGCTGCAGAAACATGGTGACGCCCATGATGAGCGGCCAAGCGCCCAGGTGCAGCAGGTGCGAATAGGCGGCGGGGTCGAACGGGAGCAGGCCGAACAGGTTGAACACGTTGGTCGGATCAACCGCAGACAGGTCATGAATCCATCCGAAGAACGGCGCGTGCCGCATTTCGATCGTGACGAAGATTACCTTATAAAGCGAAAAGAATACCGGGATCTGCACCAGGATCGGCAGACACCCGCTGGCCGGGTTGACCTTCTCCGACTTATACAAGCCCATGATCTCGCCCTGCATCTTGGCAGGGTCTTCCTTGAGGCGCTCGCGTATCTCCTGCATCTTCGGGCCGAGCAGCTTCATCTTGCTCATCGACTTGTAGGACTTGTTGGCCAGCGGGAAGAACACGGCCTTGGCAAACACCGTGAAGATTAGGATCGCCACGCCGAAGTTGCCGGTCAGCTTGAACAGCCAGTCCAGGGCATAGAAGATCGGCTTGGTCAGGAAATAGAACCAGCCAAAGTCGATCGCCTTATCGAAGTTCGGTATGCCCAGCTCGCTTTCGTAGCGGTCGAGGAGCTGCACCACCTTGGCGCCGGCGAACAGGCGCGTTGTGCTGCTGCCCACGGCACCGGGTCCGACCGCCAGCGGGTCTTTCGACACGAAGTCAGCCTGATACCGGTCGCCGTTGTTCTCCGTCAGGTGGCGGAAACTCGCGATTACCGGCACGGTTTGGTCAGGGATGAGCGCCGTAAGCCAATACTTGTCGGTGATCCCGGCCCAGCCACCCGTGGTCGGCACGTCGAGCGAGGGACCGTGCGTCTTGTTGCTCTCGCTTTTCACCTTGTCGTAGGTTTGTTCCTGCAAGCGTCCGCCCAGCACGCCCAGTAGGCCCTCATGCAGGATGTAGTAGCCTGCCGTCGTCGGCGTGTAATCGCGGCGGATGCGGGACCAAGGGTGCACGCTGATCGCGGCCGCCCCGGTGTTGCGCACGCGCTGCTCCGCCGTGAACAGGTAGTTGGCATCGACCGACAAGGCGATCTCGAACACCTGTCCGGCCCCGTTGTCCCAGGACAGCGTGACCGGGCTGGCCACCGTCAACTCGGGCGCGGATGCGGTCCACTGAGCGTCGAGGTCGGGGACCTTCGCATCCGGGCTGTCCGCCGTCCAGCCGAACTGCACGTAGTAGGGCTGCGGATCAGCGCGCGGCTCCAGCAAGCGCACCAAAGGCGAGTCCGGGTTAACCTGCTCGTGATAGTCGCGCAGCACCAAGTCATCCAGCCGGGCGCCGAGCAGGTTGATGCTGCCCTCGACGCGGGGCGCCGAAATTCTCAAACGCGGCACGTCGCGCGGCGGCGGGACGGCCATGGGCTGAGTGCCAGGGGCGGCGACATCTCCGGTGGGACGGGGCGCCAGTTCGGTTGGCGTGGCTTGCGTAGCCTGTTGAACCCGTTGAGGCGCCGGCTTCGGCAGCAGCAACTGAAAACCCAACAAAATTGCGATCGAGATCGCAATCGCGAGGAGAAGGCGTTTTTGGTCCATAGGAAGGCCGTCACTTTCCGAAGCAAGGGCAGGAAGGCACCGGGTCAAGGCCGCCGTCGCACCAGGGATTGCAGCGCAGCACCCGCCGCGCGGTCATGAAGGCACCGGCCGCGGCGCCATGGCGCCGCAAGGCTTCAACTGCATAGGCGCTGCAGGTCGGCTCAAAACGGCAATGGGCGCCGATGAACGGGCGCAGCGTCCATTGGTAGACCCGGATGCAGCCAACCAAGATCTGCGCGATCAAAACACTCCTGCCTTGTTGAGCGCCCGCCGCAGGTCATCCAACAGCAGGGCAAAAGGCCGGGACCGCGTTGCGTCGCGCCCGACCAGCACGAGATCTACGCCGCAGACCGGATTTTCACGCACGAACAATCGGGCGGCTTCCCGCAGGCGCCGTCTGGTTCGGTTGCGGACCACGGCGTTGCCAACCTTTTTGGTGACGGTGAAGCCGATCCGCGCCGGCCCGTCATCCCCGCGGGACAAGGCTTGCAGCGCTAGGGCATGCACCGACGCCCTTCGTCCCTTGCCGGCGACCCGCAGGAACTCGGCCCGGCGTTTCAGGCGCTCCGGCGGCTTGGCAAGCTCCGGCGGCATCGCCGCATTGGCCGCGTCAGGCTGACAGGCGCTTGCGGCCCTTGGCGCGGCGGTTCGCCAGGACCTTGCGCCCACCCACGGTGGACATCCGGGCACGGAAGCCGTGACGGCGCTTGCGGACCAGCTTGGACGGTTGATACGTGCGCTTCACGGTGAACTCCGATTTCGGTGGCGCGGCTGCGAGCCAAGGCGGGCACGCCGCTCGGCAACCGGACAACAAGCAATGCGGGCAGCCTAGCCCGGCGTTTCAATGGCAGAGGCGGCTTATAATTGGTTGCTACCGGCCAAGTCAATGCAAGCCGGGTCGCGGAACTCTTGAATGGAAACGCGATTGGCGTCCATACAGCGCAATGATCCCGCCCCGCGTGCTCATCCCACTGGTCGGTGCCGCCTCCGCCTTTGGCGCGTCGGGCGTGGTGCTGGCGCTGATGGGCGTGGGCGCGCCGTTCCTCCTTGCGGCGCTGGGCGCATCGGTTTGCGTGGGCCTTGTCCTTTGCGGCCTGGTGCCGGCGGCAACCACGCCGCCGGGCCACGCCGCCGCGCAGAACCGCATCGATGCGATCGAGGCGGGCGTCGCCAGCCTTCGGCACGACCTGCGCGGCGCGCTGTCCCCGGCACTGATCCTTTCGGACCGTTTGGTCGCCAGCACCGACCCTGCCATCCGAAAGGCGGGCGAAGCCGTGGTGCGGTCGATCGAACAAGCGTCGGCGCTCATCGCGGCCTCCAAAACGCTGGAGTCGCCCGGCGACGGCGCGGCACGCCCACCCTCTGAGCCTGCCGGGCCGGCGGCACGGCAGGGCGGTCCATAACCGGCGGGGGGTCAGCCACCCCGCTTCGCGGCGAACTCCACATCACGGTGGACGTGCACGGACATCAGCAAGCCGAAGCCGAACATCGCCATCAGCATGGCCGACCCGCCATGTGAAACCAGCGGCAGCGGCACGCCGCCCACCGGGATCGCGCCGAGCACCATGGCGAGGTTCACGAACGCATACATAAAGAAGTTGGTCGAAATGCCGAGCGCCAGGAGCCGCCCGTAGCGATGCCGGCAGCGGAGCGCGATCAGCATGCCCGCGCACACGATGCAGGCCAGCAGCCCCAGCACCGCGAGGCCGCCCACCAGACCGAACTCCTCGGCCAGCGTCGTGAAGATGAAGTCGGTCTGCTTCTCCGGCAGGAAGTCGAGCTGCCCCTGCGTGCCTTGCAGGAACCCCTTGCCCCACAGGCCGCCGGACCCCATCGCGATCTTGGATTGGATGATGTTGTAGCCGGCGCCCAAGGGGTCGCTTTCGGGGTTGAGGAAGGTGGTGATGCGGGTGCGCTGGTAGTCGTGCATGTGGTCGAACGCGAACCGCGCGGCGAACGGCGTCGGCAACAGGGCCAAGACAACTGTCCACCAGCGGAGACCCGCCGCCAGGAACATCGCCGCGCCGACCAGCCCCACGATCACCGCGGTGCCCAGGTTGGGTTCCTTGAGGATCAGGCCCACCGGCAGCGCGACCAGCAGGGCCGGCAGCAGCAGGAACAAGGGGTTGCCCATCTGTGCCCAGCTTGCCCGGCGGAACCACGCCGCAAGCGCCATGACCAGCCCGATCTTGGCAAGCTCGCTCGGCTGCACCTGCAAGCCACCCAGCTCAAGCCAGCGCTGCGCCCCCTTGCCGACATGGCCGATCCGCAGCACCAGGACCAGCAGCCCGATGGACACGCCGTACACGGGCCAGGACAGCCGGGCGACCCAGCGGATGTCGATCAGCCCAATGCCCAGCATCATGGCTAGCCCGACGCCGAAGCGCAGAAGGTGGCGGGACGCATAAGGCTCCGGCGCGCCGCCGGCGGCGGAGTACAACGCGACGTAGCCAACCCCCGCCAAGGCGCAGAGCAGCAGCACAAGCCCCCAGTTGATCCGCCATAGCTTGGCCAGGACGCCAAAGGACGGCTCCGCCCGGATCAGCCGTCGCTGCGCGGTCACGATCGCCCCTTTGCGATCAAGGTCGCCCCTCGGCCACCCGCTGCGCCGGGGCCGGTTGGACAGCGGGATCGCGGGTCAGCGCCGCGATCATAATGTCCCGGCCCAGAGGCGCCGCCGCGGCGGCGCCGGCGTTGCCATGCTCGACCACGACCGCCACGGCGTAGCGCGGTGCGTCATAGGGCGCATAGCAGACGAACAAGGCATGCGGCCGGAACTCCCAGGCGAGCTTTGCCGAGTTGAACCCGTGCTCCCGTTGGTTGCGGGACACGCGGCGCACCTGGCTGGAGCCGGTCTTGCCCGCCAACTGCATGCCGGGCAGGTTGATCCGCGCGCCCGGCGCGGTGCCGCCGCCCTCGTTCACCACTGCCCACATGCCTTCGCGCAGCAAATGCAGTCCGCGCTCCGGCAGGTCGAGCGCGGGCCAGTCCTCCGGTGCCGCGCCCCGCTGCATTACCCCGGCGACCCTGCGGGTCAGGTGCGGCTGCAAGGCGCGCCCGCTGGCGATCCGCGCCACGTAGGTCGCCAGCGCCAGCGGCGTCGTTTGGATGTAGCCCTGGCCGATGCCGCAACTGATGGTGTCGCCGATGTTCCACGCCTTGCCGTGCGCCCGGCGCCAGGCGCGGGTCGGCATGAGGCCCTTGCGCGCGCCAGGCAGCTCGATCTCCAGGTCCACGCCGATGCCGAACCGGTTGGCCATGGCCGCCACGCGGTCGATCCCGGCGCGCCGGGCAACCTCGTAGAAGAACACGTCGCAGCTATTCTTCAGCCCGCCCCGCATGTCCAGCGCGCCGTGGCCGTGCTTGCTCCAGCAATGGAATCGCGTGTCGCCGAGGTCGAAGAAGCCCGGGCAGGTGATGCGGTCCTTGGGGCCGATGACGTTGGCCTCCAGCCCGGCCATGGCGACAACCATCTTGAACGTGCTGCCCGGCGGATACAGCCCGGCGGACGCCTTGTTGATCAGCGGCGTCCGCCGGTTGCGCGTCCATTCCACCCACTGCGCCTGGCTGACGCCCGAGTTGAACAGCGTGGGATCGAAGGATGGGGTGGTGGTCATCGCCAGCACTTCCCCGTTGCGCGCGTCCAGCACCACGGCGGACGCGCTCTCGTCGCCCAGGCGCTCCAGCACCGACGCCTGCAGGCCGGCGTCGAGGGTTAGCTCCAGGTCCTCCCCCGCCATGCCCTCCTGGCGGTCCAGCTCGCGGATGATGCGGCCGGCTGCGTTCACCTCCATCTGCACGGCGCCGGGCAGGCCGCGGAGCCGAGCGTCGTGCGCCTTTTCCATGCCGGCCCGGCCGATGCGCAGGCCCGGCAGCCCCAGGGAGGGCTCCTCCGCCACGTCCTCATCGTTCGGCGGCGCGACGTAGCCGACGACGTGGGCGAGCGCCGGCCCCTTCGGGTAGGTGCGCGTCGTCCCAACATCGACGACCACGCCGGGCAGGTCGGGGGCGTTCACCTCGATCCGCGCCATCTCCTCCCAGGTCAGGAACTCCCGCAATGTGACCGAGACGAAGCGGCGGCGCGTGCGCAGTTCGCGGTCGATGCGGGCACGCTCGGCGTCGGCCAGCGGCACAAGCCGCGCGAACGCATCAAGCGTCGCGCTGGCATCAGCCTGCCCGGGGGTGAACAGGGCGCGCCAGTTGGTCCGATTGCCGCCCAGCAAAACGCCGGACCGGTCAAGGATGCGCCCGCGGGGCGGGGCGATCAGCCGTTCGCTGATGCGGTTGTTGTCGGACAGCGTGGCGTAGCGCTCGCCCTCAATGATCTGGGTCCGATACAGCTTCGCCGCCAGCGCGCCGAAGATTCCGAGCTGCCCGGCGCCGAGCAGCAGGGCGCGCCGGGTGAACACGCCCCCGCCCTTCGCGTCGCCCCCTTTCGCCTCGCCCCCGGTCCGGGCCATGTCACGCCCGATCCGGATCGGCAAGGCCGCGATGAGCCTGGGTGAACAGAGCCGCGAGCGCCGGGAAAAGCCCGGCTGTTAGCCCGAACTGCAGCAGCGCGTCATGGGCCGGCAGCAGCCGGACGCTCAGCAGACCGACCATCGCCCATTCCAGGGCAGCCGCCCCCGCCGCCACGGCGGCGAACACGAGCCAGACTGTCAGGAAGCCCTGCTGGACCAACGCCCGCCGCCAGCCCGCTGCCAGCCCGTGCGCCGCCAGCAGGATCAGCACCGAAACGCCCGGCGGGGTCAGGCCGAGCAGATCTGCAAGCAGGCCCAGCAGGAAAACCGCCGGGGGCGTCATGCTGGCCGGCCTGGCCAACGACCAGAAGAACACGCAGGCGAGCGCCACGGCGGGCTGCGCCTGCGCTTGGCCCGGCAAACCGAGCGGTGCCGCGGCCAGCAGCAGCAGCACCGTCGTACCTGCGGCCGGGAACAAGCGGCGGGATGCAGCATCAAGCCGGCGCCGCAGCGTCGGGCGCGGGCGGATGCCGGGCGTGCGCAGCGGGGCCAAGGCTACTTCCCCCGCCGCTCGGCCAAACGGGCGGCCGCTTCCGGCGGCGGCACGCCGCGCTGCCCGTAGTCGAACAGCCGAACGGCATCGAGGCGGTCGAGCCGCGCCGCAAGCTCCACCTCCGGCACGCCGGCGCGGTAGCGCACGGTGCCGAGCGGCAGCCCGGCGGGGAATGCGTTGGTCTCCGCCGAGGTCACGACGCGCTCGCCTTCAACCGGCGGCGCCTCCTCCGGCCAATGCGCGAGGCGGGGGCGCGGCCCGTTGGTGCCCATCGACATCGCGCGTCCGCGGCTGCTTTCCAGGGCCACGGGGATGCGGCTGTTCAGGTCGGTCACTAGCAGCACGCGGGCGCTGCGCGCGCCCAGCTCCGTGACCCGCCCCACCAGCCCCTGCCCGTCCAGGGCAACCTGGCCCTTGGTCATGCCGTGGCTGCGCCCGATGGGGAGCAGCACCGCACGCGCATAAACGCCGCCGGCATCGGCAACGACGCGCGCCGTGACGTAGGACGCTGCGGGTACAGGGGTCCAGTGAAGGGCCTCCTTGAGCGTGGCATTCTCGGAGTCAAGCGCCGCCGCGGCGGCTTGCCACCGGAGCAACTGCTCATTCTCAGCCCGCAGCCGGGCATTGTCGGCGCGGAGGGATCGCAGTTCCCGCAACTTCTCCAAAGCGGCGCGCGCCGCGGCCAGCGGCATGCCCGCCACGGAAAACGCCGGCACCACGGCGTCCGCCAACGCCATGCGCGCCCGCTCCGCCAGCAACGCGTCGGCCCGGCCAAGCAGCAGCAGGGCAAAGCCGGCCATAACAAACAACGGCAGAACCAGCCGAGCCAAAGCCTGGCGCATGGGAATCGACGGCCGAATCACGCGCCTGCGCCTCCAAACCACACGGGCGGATTCGAGCGGTTTAGTACATCGACGTCAAGACATTCCGTAAACGGTTCGTTTCCTCAAGTGCCCGGCCCGTCCCAAGCGCCACGCAGTTCAACGGCTGCTCCGCCATCACCACCGAAAGGCCGGTGGCCATGCGCAGGGCGTGGTCCAAGCGGTGCAGCAGGGCGCCGCCGCCGGTGAGGACAATGCCCTTGTCCATGATGTCAGCGGCGAGTTCCGGCGGCGTGTTCTCCAGCGCGACCTTCACCGCCTCGATGATGGCCGCGACCGGCTCGGCCAGGCTGCCGGCAACCTGGCGCCGGCTCACCGTGATCTCCCGTGGCACCCCGTTCAGCAGGTCCAGGCCCCTCACCTCCTGTGATGGCCCGTCATCAGCCTCCTCAAACGGCATCGCCGCGCCGATGTCGATCTTGACGCGCTCGGCTGTGCTTTCGCCGATCAGCAGGCTGTGGGTGCGGCGGAAATAACTGATGAGCGCCTCGTCCATCTTGTCGCCGCCCATCCGCACGCTGCGGGAATAAACGATGCCGCCCAGCGCGATCACCGCCACCTCAGTCGTGCCGCCGCCGACATCGACGATCAGGCTGCCCGACGCCTCCGTGACCGCAAGACCGGCGCCGATCGCCGCCGCCATCGGCTCCTCGATCAGCAGGACCTTGCGGGCACCGGCGCTTTCGGCACTTTCCTGAATGGCGCGGCGTTCCACGGCCGTGCTGCCGGAGGGCACGCAGATGATAATCACCGGGCTGGCGAGCCGCTTCCGCCGACGCGCCTTGCGGATGAAATGCTTGATCATCTCTCCCGCCAGGTCGAAGTCGGCGATCACGCCGTCCCGCAGGGGGCGCACTGCGCTGATGCTGGTGGGCGTGCGACCCAGCATCCGCTTGGCCTCCTCCCCCACCGCGAGCACGTGCTTCTTGCCGCGCACGTCGGCAATCGCCACCACGCTTGGCTCATTCAGCACGATGCCGCGGCCGCGCACATAGACCAGGGTGTTGGCCGTCCCGAGGTCAATCGCCATGTCAGCGGGCGTCATCCCGAGCAGACGTCTGAACACGCGGTTGCCCTCCTTGAGTCGCCGGAAATGCCGTGTTCCGGCAGAAGCATGGCACGCGTTAGGCTTACCTTTAACATTGCGTTTCCGCAAGATATTTGCTCAAATTTCAGTGAACCATATTTGCGACACAGGTTGGTTGTATACTCGTATTCAGTTCATGCGTTAGTCATGAATGCAACCTCATGGAGAACATACGATGCGCTCTGTAACGATGGCGGCTTTGGTGGCGATCCTGGCAGTGGGCCTGACAGCGTGTGGAGACCGGCCCGGCACGCGGGCCGTCACGGGCGGATTGTTGGGGGCCGGAACGGGCGCGGCAGTCGGCGGGATAACAGGAGCAGGCGCCGGAACGGGAGCCTTGGTCGGCGGGGGCATCGGCGCGATTGGCGGCGCTGCAACGGCACCACGCCGCTACTGACATCGAGAAGGAGGGTTCAGAATGTGTAGCAGATCTGCGATAGGCCTGGCGCTGGTGGCCGGGATGTGCCTATCCGCCTGCACCAGCCCTTACGATCCTGGTCAGCGTGCCGTCGGCGGCGGGTTGCTGGGCGCTGGCACCGGCGCTGCGATCGGAAGCCTCGCCGGCGGCGGGCGCGGCGCAGCAATCGGGGCACTCGTGGGCGGGGGTGCCGGGGCACTCGGCGGCGCGGCGACGACTCCGACACGGCAACAGCCGTATTACCAGGAGGCGCCCTCCTACCAGCAGCCTGCCTATCAACCGGCGCCAGGGTATTATCAACCGAGACCCTACGGCTATTAGGCACCGCGGCGTCTAGGAAATGGCCGGCCCGGCAGCGCCGGACCGGCCGCTCTCATGCCGCCGGGTCAGGCGGAGAGCGCAACCGGTTCGGTCCGGGTCCGCTTAACCAGCAATTTGTTCAGGGCATGGATGTAGGCGCGGGCCGACGCGACGATGGTGTCGGTGTCCGCGCCCTGCCCGTCCACCATCTTGCCGCCTTCCTCAAGCCGCACCGTCGTCTTGGCCTGGGCATCCGTTCCTTCCGTCACCGCGCCTACGGAGAACAGCACGAGGGTCGCTTCGTGCGGGAACAGCGCGCGAATGGCGTTGAAGGTCGCATCCACCGGGCCGTCACCGATTGCCTGCGCGTGGGAAACCGCGCCGTCGATCTCCAATTCCAGCTCCGCGCTCTGCGGGCCGCGCGAGCCTGCCCGTACGTCCAGCGACACGAACCGTACCCGCTCGTGATCCCGGCCGACCTCATCATCGACAAGCGCCACAATATCCTCGTCGTACACGACCTTCTTACGATCGGCCAAGTCCTTGAACCGGCGGAACGCATCGTTCAGTTGGTTGTCGCCGAGCGTGCCGTAGCCCATAGCCTGCAGCTTGTCCCGGAACGCCGCCCGGCCGGAGTGCTTGCCCATCACCAGCGTGCTCTTGGTCCAGCCGACGCTTTCTGGGGTCATGATCTCATAAGTGGCGGCATTCTTGAGCACGCCGTCCTGATGGATGCCGCTTTCATGGGCGAAAGCGTTGCGCCCGACAATCGCCTTGTTCGGCTGCACGTC
This sequence comes from uncultured Acetobacteraceae bacterium, assembly GCA_937873175.1. Lineage (GTDB taxonomy): Bacteria > Pseudomonadota > Alphaproteobacteria > Acetobacterales > Acetobacteraceae > CAHJXG01. Next base: position 20,578 of record CALMVT010000351.1, read on the forward strand.
GAACCCGGTGATCGTCGAGAGCAGCTTCGACACCCGGAGGATGTTCTTGGTCTCGATGCCGGTCTGGTAGGGCGCCGCGTCCGGGCGGGTGCGGATGGCCATCACCGCCTCCTCCAGCGCCGCGTTGCCCGCGCGCTCCCCGATGCCGTTGATCGTGCACTCCACCTGCCGCACCCCGGCGCGCAACGCGGCGAGCGTGTTGGCGACCGCGAGGCCCAGGTCGTTGTGGTTGTGGGTGGATAGCACAACCTTGTCCGCCCCGGGAACACGCTCCAGCAGCATGCGGAAGATGCGGCTCATGTCCTCTGGCACCGAGTAGCCCACGGTGTCCGGGATGTTGATCGTCGTGGCACCGGCCTTGATCGCGGCCTCCACACAGCGGCACAGGAAATCAGGCTCGGTGCGGCTGCCGTCCTCGGCCGACCATTCCACGTCATCCGCGTGCTGCCGGGCCAGCGTCACGGAAGCAATCGCGAGTTCCAGCACCGCGTCCGGCTCCATACGCAGCTTGTACTTCATGTGCAGCGGGCTAGTGCTGAGGAAGACGTGGATGCGCTTGCGCTCAGCGGGGAGCAGCGCCTCGGCGGCGCGCAAGATGTCGGCTTGCCCGGTGCGGGCCAGCCCGCAAATGACTGGGCCGCGCACCGTGCGGGCGATTTCCTGCACGCTTTCAAAATCGCCGGGCGAGGCGATGGGGAAACCGGCCTCCATGACATCGACGCCCAGCTCGGCCAACGCCTGCGCCATGCGGAGCTTCTCGGCCAGGTTCATGGAGAAGCCCGGCGACTGCTCGCCATCGCGCAGCGTGGTGTCGAAGATGATGACGCGGTTGTCCGGCATGGCGCCGAAGCTGGGATGGTTGATGGCCACGGATGGGGTCCTCGAAATGCGTGTGCGGACTGGCTCTCAGGGCAGGTCCCCTAAGCGATGCCGGCACGGATCAGCCCGGCGAGGCGCCTAGGGGCGGATAAGTCGAAGGAGAAGCGCGAAGCCGAGCAGGCGCACAGTATAGCGCAACGCGGAACGAAGCGCACGGGCCAACATCTGCAGGGACAAGGACGACAGCACGGTGGCAGATGTAGCCCGCTCGCCCAAGCAGGGCAAGCGGGCCGGGTCGGTTAGATATCGGCGTAGCAGTGCGTTTCCGCGGCGCCGCCAGGGTTGGTGACGGCGCCAAGGTGCGCGGGGCCGACGGTTTGAGCGAACTTCCAGATCGCGCCGCTGTTGTAGTCGGTCCGGCGCGGGGTCCAGGCCGTCCGCCGTTCCGCCAGTTCGGCATCCGACAGCGCCATCTCGATCGTGCCCGCCGTCGCGTCGATGCGGATGCGGTCGCCGTTGCGCAGCAGCGCGATGGGGCCGCCCAACGCGGCCTCCGGCCCGACATGGCCGACGCAGAAGCCGCGGGTCGCCCCGGAAAAGCGCCCGTCGGTGATCAGGGCAACCTGGTCGCCCATGCCCTGGCCGTAGATGGCGCTGGTGGTCGAGAGCATTTCCCGCATCCCGGGTCCGCCTTTCGGCCCCTCATAGCGCACCACAATCACGTCGCCGGCCTTGTAGGCCCGATCCTGGACGGCCTGAAACGCTTCCTCCTCGCTGTCGAAGCACAAGGCAGTGCCCTCGAATTGCAGCTTTTCCATGCCGGCGATCTTCACGATGGCGCCTTCCGGCGCCAGGTTGCCGCGCAAGCCGACCACGCCGCCGGTGGCGCTGATTGGACGGGACACCGGGTAAACCACGTCCTGGTCGGTCGGGAACACCACGTCCGCCAGGTTTTCCGCCAGTGTCCTGCCGGTCACGGTGATGCAGTCTCCGTGCAGCAGGCCGCCGTCCATCAGCGCCTTGAGGACCACCGGAATGCCGCCGACCCGGTGCACGTCCAGCGCGACGTATTTGCCGCCGGGTTTCAGGTCGGCGATGTAGGGCGTGCGGCGCATGATGTTGACCACGTCGTCCATCGTGAAGGAAAGGCCCGCCTCGTGCGCCAGCGCCGGCAGATGCAGCCCGGCGTTGGTGGAGCCGCCAGTGGCGCCCACGATGACGGCCGCATTTTCCAGCGCCTTTCGCGTCACGATGTCTCGTGGGCGCAACCCGCTCTCGATCAGCTTGACGACGGCGCGGCCCGACTCCAAGGCCCAGCGGTCCCGGTCCTCATACGGCGCCGGCGACCCGGCCGAACCCGGCAAGGCCAGCCCCATGGCTTCGCTGACCATCGCCATCGTGTTCGCGGTGAACTGCCCGCCGCACGCCCCGGCGGACGGGCAGGCGACGCACTCTAATTCGTGCAGGTCGCTGTCGGACATGCGCCCGGCGGCATGCTGGCCCACCGCCTCGAACACATCGACCACCGTTACGTCGCGATCCTTGTAGCGGCCGGGCAGGATGGACCCGCCATACATGAACACGCTCGGCACGTTCAGCCGCAGCATCGCCATCATCATGCCGGGCAGCGACTTGTCGCAGCCGGCCAGGCCCACCAGCGCGTCGTAGCAATGCCCCCGCACCGTCAGCTCAACGCTGTCGGCGATGACCTCGCGCGACACCAGGGAAGACTTCATGCCCTGGTGGCCCATGGCGATGCCGTCCGTCACCGTGATGGTGGTGAACTCGCGCGGGGTCGCGCCGGCCTCGGCCACGCCGCGCTTCACGGACTGCGCCTGGCGGCTAAGCGCGATGTTGCACGGCGCCGCCTCGTTCCAGCAGGTGGCGACGCCGACAAAGGGCTGGTTGATCTCATCCTCCGTCAAGCCCATCGCGTAGTAGTAGCTGCGGTGCGGCGCGCGGCCCGGCCCTTCCGTCACGTGGCGCGACGGCAGGCGGGACTTGTCCCAACGTTTCTTCAGCATGTTCCTCTCCGTGCGCTACGACGCGATGCGCGAAATGGCGGCTTCGATCCGGGCAGCGTCGTGCTGAAAGGCGGCCAGCCGGCCGCGGTTCTCCTCCACGACTTCCGGCCGCGCCTTGGCGACGAACTCGGCGTTGCCCAGCTTGCGCATGACCTTCTCGGCTTCCGCCAGCGCCTTGGCCCGCTCCTTGGTCAGCCGGGCATGCTCGGCGCCCAGGTCGATCACGCCGGCCAGCGGCAATACCACGGTCGCCTCGTCCACCACGATCTGCGCGCTTCCCGGCGGCAGCGGGCCGTCCAGCGCCGCGACCGAGGAGGCCCGCGCCATGCGGTGGATGCTTTCTGCCCAGCGCGCCGCGCGCGCCATCGTTTCCGGCTTCGCATCGCGCAACAGGATCGGCGTGAGCACCGAGGGCGCGATCTGCATCTCGGACCGCACGCCGCGGACCTCGCCGATCAGCCGCACCACCCAGTCAAGCTCCTCCCGCACCGCGCCGGGATCGGCGACCGGTCTTGGCTGCGGCCAGGGCGCGCGGATCAGGCTGCACGGCGCGCCGTAGCCCATCTCGTCCCAAAGATGCTCGGTCACGAACGGCATCGCCGGGTGCAGCACGCGGAGGATCACGCCCAGCACATGCGCGGCGGTGGCGCGCAGCTCGGCGGCGTCCGGCCCGGCCGGGCCACTCAGCACGGGCTTGGCGAACTCAAGGAACCAGTCGCAGAAGCTGTGCCAGGTGAAGCGGTATGCCGCGGCGGCGTAGTCGTCGAAGCGATAAGCCTCAAGCGCCGCCTCGGCGTCAGACACCATCTGGTTTGCGCCGTCCAGCAGCCAGCGGCACAACGGCGAACGAGCGGCGGCGGGGTCGAACTCCGCGACGGGCACGATGCCGTTCATCTCGCAGAACCGGGCGGCGTTCCACAGCTTGGTGACGAAGCGCCGGCTGCTTTCGACGCCTGCGGCGCCGAGCTTGATGTCGCGGCCCGGCCCGGTCAGCGCGCAAACGGTGAAGCGCAGCGCGTCCGTGCCGTAGGTGTTGATCAGGTCGAGCGGGTCGATCACGTTGCCCTTCGACTTCGACATCTTCTGCCCACGCTCGTCGCGCACCAGGCCGTGGATATACACCGTGCGGAACGGCACCTCCTTTCGGAAGTGCAGGCCCATCATCATCATGCGGGCCACCCAGAAGAAGATGATGTCGTGGCCCGTGACCAGCACATCGCCGGGGTAGTAGCGCGCCAGCTCCGGCGTGTCCTGCGGCCAACCAAGGGTGGAGAACGGCCACAGCGCCGAGCTGAACCAGGTGTCGAGCACGTCGGGATCGCGCTCCAGCGGCTCGTCCTGGCCGTAATGGGTGCGGGCAGCGGCTTGCGCCTCGGTTTCCGACTTTTCCACGAACACGTGGCCGTCCGGGCCATACCACGCGGGGATGCGGTGGCCCCACCAAAGCTGGCGGCTGATGCACCAGGGCTGGATGTCGCGCATCCAGGCAAAGAACGTGTTCTCCCACTGCCGGGGCACAAAGGTAGTGTCACCCCCCTCCACGGCGGCAATTGCGGGGCGGGCCAGTTCGGCGGCGTTGCAATACCATTGCGTGGTCAGCAACGGCTCGATGGAAACGCCGGAGCGGTCGCCATGCGGGACCTGATGGGTGTGCGGCTCAATGCGGTCCAGCAGGCCAAGCCGTTCCAGTTCCGCGACGACGGCGTTCCGGGCCGCCACCCGGTCTTGGCCGGCGAGGCCGCGCACGAACGTCGCGGCGGGTGGCAGGTCGAGGTCGGCCAGCGTGATCCGGCCCTCGCGGTCCAGCACGGACGGCATCGGCAACCCGTGCCGCTGGCCCACGGCGAAGTCGTTGAAATCGTGCGCCGGGGTGATCTTCACCGCGCCGGTGCCCTTGGCCGGGTCGGAATAGGTGTCGGCCACCACGGGGATGCGCCGCCCGGTGAGCGGCAGGATGACGTTGCGCCCCACCAAGCTGTGATACCGCTCGTCATCCGGATGCACGGCCACGGCGGTGTCGCCCAGCATGGTTTCCGGCCGCGTGGTGGCCACGGTAAGGAACCCGTCCGTACCCTCGACGGGGTAGCGGATGTGCCACAGGCTGCCGCGGACCTCGCGCGTCTCGACCTCAAGGTCGGAGATCGCAGATTGGAACTTCGGGTCCCAGTTGACCAGACGGCGGTCGCGGTAGATCAGGCCCTCGCGGTGCAGGGTGACGAACACCTCGCGCACCGCGTCGGACAGGCCGTCATCCATGGTGAACCGCTCGCGCGCCCAATCGAGCGACGCGCCGAGACGGCGAAGCTGCTCGGTGATGGCGCCGCCGGAGGACGCTTTCCATCGCCAAACCCGCTCAAGGAACGCCTCCCGGCCGATCTCCTGCCGCGTCTGGTTGCTGGTCTGCGCGAGCAGGCGCTCGACGACCATCTGCGTCGCGATGCCGGCATGGTCGGTGCCGGGCTGCCACAGCGCATCGCGGCCCTGCATGCGACGCCAGCGGATCAGCACGTCCTGCAAGGTCATCGTCAGCGCATGGCCCATATGCAAGCTGCCGGTCACGTTGGGCGGCGGGATCATGACCGTGAAGGGCCGGGCGGCGGCGCCCGGGTCGGCGCCGAACGCGCCGGCAGCTTCCCAACCGGCGTAAAGGGCCGGCTCGACCTCGGCTGCATTGAAGGATTTGCTGAGCATGGTCCCGCTTCTAGCCCGGCGGCGCGGCCCCGGAAAGCCGCCGGGCGCTCAGGGTGTCATGCGCCCGACGACGCGCTCGATCTCGGCCTGCACCAAGCGTTCAACCAGGGGCGGCAGGTGAGTGTCGAGCCAATCCTTCAGCAACGGGCGGATCTCGGCCCGTACCAGGTCCTCGATGGTTGGGCCGCCGCGCTGAACGGCGGTGCTGCGCTCGGAGGCCAGCGTCCGCATCAGCGCCTCAACCGAAGCGCCGGCTGCGGCTGCGGCTTCCGGCGCGACGAGCCGCGAGTTGGTGGGAGGCGATGGCTTGCCCGGCGGCGGGGCACCCGACGCTGGCTGCGGAGGGGGCGCCGGCTGGTGCGGGGATGGCGGGGCGCGGGATATGGGGGGATCGGACTCAGGCACAACAGGTTTCTCCAGGCTCGCCGGGCGTTCTGCGGGCGGCTTCGGTTGCGGGACCTCGCGCGACGGCGCGTCGCGTGGCGGTTCCGGCACCATCATGGAGGAATCGAGCACCAACACCCCGCTGTCCGGCGTATGGCCGGGCTCGTGGGGTTCGGACGCAGGCTTCGGCGCTTCGTCCTCATTCAGGATGCGCCGGATGGAGGCCAGGATGTCCTCCATCGACGGATCGGCCGCCGGGTCCGACGAAGGAAGCGGCGTAGCAGGGCCGGTTGGTTGCATTGCCATTCTCAGCGTCCCGGCTGGGTGGTGGCGTAGTCGCCGGTGCCGGCCAGGCGTTGGCGAACCGCGTTGTAATAGGCGGTCTCGTCATACAGCGGCACGTTCAGGTTGAGGTCCCGCGCCGTCAGCCGCCCAATGGCGGCCGCGAGGGAATACGACGCCGTGACCAGGTTCGACAGGTTCTGCACCAGGGTGACGCGGGAATTCAACAGCGCCTGCTCGGCGTTCAACACGTCGAGCGTGGTGCGGCTGCCGACGATTGCCTCCCGCTGCACCCCTTCCAGCGCGATCTGGTTGGCGCGGATCGCCGCCCGCGTGCTCTCAATCGTCGAGCGCGCGGCCGTCAGCGTTTCCCAGGATTGGGTTGCATTCGCGATGGCCTGGCGGCGCACATCCTCCACGATCTTGCGGTTCTGCTGCTCCGTTTGCCGAGCCTGGCGCACGCGCGAATATTCGGCGCCGCCCTGATAAAGCGGGATGGAAGCGTTGAGCACCACCTGGGCGCTCAGCGTGCGCTGGCCGACGACCTGCTGGCCGTTGGTGTAGCCGCCCGCGGTCTGAAGGCTGAGCTGCGGCATCAACTGGCTGAACGCCACGTCCACCGCATCGCGGGCTGCCGCGGCGTCGAAGGATGCGGCGATGACGTTCGGGTTGTTCTGCGATGCGAGCTGCACGGCCTCATCTTGGTTCTTGATCGGCAGCTTGAGCGGCTGCGGCTCGATCAACTGGTCCGCGATCGGCACCTCGCCCACGAAGCGCCGGTAGTTGGACCGCGCTGTTTGCAGGTTGCCTGCACTGGTTTCCCGCGTCGCCCGCGCGCCAGCGAGCGCCGCTTCCGCCTGGGCCACGTCCGTGCGGGTGATCTCGCCCACGCGGAACCGGTCGTTGGTGGCCTGGAGCTGACGGGCCAGCACCTGCTCGTTGTTGATGTTGAGCTGGTTCAACTGTTGGCTCTGGATCACGTTGACGTAGGCGCTCACCGTGTCGTTGAACACCGACTGCTCCGTCGCGATCAGCCGGCCGCGCTGGGCGAACACCCGGTTGTCGGCCTGGTTGGTGCTGGCCCGGGTGTTGCCGCCGCGGTAGATCGGCTGGGTTATCGTCGGAAGCGCCGTGTAGATCGGCCGGTTTATGCGAGACGAAGTCGTCGTCGAAGTGTTCCCGTTCCGCACGTCTTGGTTCAATTCGCCGAGTCCGTAGCCGGCCGTTCCGGAAACGATAACCGTCGGCCGCCAGCCGGCCAGCGCCTGCGGCACACCCTCGTCCGTGGCGCGCAACTGCGCGCGGGAGGTTTGCAAGGTTGGATTGTTGGAATAGGCGGCTGCAAGCGCCTCCTGCAACGTGCGCACCTGCGCCACGGCTTCGCTGTGCGCGAGGGTGGACGCGAGGGCGGCAGCGCCGATCACGCATAGGTTGGGAAGGCGCATGCGCAAAGCTCCTGCATAGGTCGCGGCACCCAGCCGCGGTGGCAATTATGCCATAAGCTTTCCGTCGGCACCAACGCCCGCGTTTCTCAGAATTGGAACGCCGGCTTGGGCAGCAAGGGGGGCAGCAGCGGCGTCGTGCAGTCGAACATCGGCTGCGGCCGCAGCGCGGCGTTCGGCACGCCGTGCTGGCCCGCCTCCGCCAGCACGGCCTGGCCGCCCGAGGCAGCGTTTCCGTGCGCCAGGACCGTCACGAGGCGCCCGCCCCGGGGATTGAGCTGGGGCGCGATGGCGGGCGGGATCGCGCGGACCGCGCCCTCGATCAAGATCGCGTCCCAGGGCGCGCCGTCGGCCTGTCCCGCGGTGAGCGGACCTTGCACCAGCACCGTGCCCGGCGCGAACTCCGGCAGGATTCGACGGGCGATGGCCAGCAGCGCCTCGTCCTCCTCCAATGCCGTGACCCGGCCGCCGCAGGCCGCCAGCAGCGCCGCGCCGTAGCCAGGGCCGGCGCCGATCACCAGCACGCGCTCGCCTTCGCGCACCCGGGCGAGCTGCGCCAAGCGTGCGATCACCATCGGCTCCATCAACGCCCGGCCGCGGGCAAGCGGCACGTCCTCGTCGGCATAGGCCAGGCTGGCCAAATGCGGCGGCACGAACCGCTCGCGCGGCAGGGCGCGCATGGCGCGGATGATGCGGGGATCAATGACCTTGTTGGGACGGATCTGCCCGTCAACCATGTGGTCGCGCGCCGCGGCGTAATCGCCAGGAGGAAGTGACTGCTGATCCATGGGGAGGCCCGTGCTGCAATGCGCCCATGTTATAGGTGGCGGTTCCGGCCAGCGCAAAGCGCCGTGCTTGACCGCAACCGGCGAGTGCCCGATATACCCGGCCGCTCCCGACCGATCGCGGTCGCTGTTTTTGGGGTCCGGTGGCAGAGTGGTGATGCAGAGGACTGCAAATCCTCGAATGCCGGTTCGATTCCGGCCCGGACCTCCAAAGCCTTCGTCACTCCGCAGCTTCACGCAGCGCTGCCCCGGCGGCTAAGGGGCAGAGCGGCAGCGCCCCCGCCAGCACTGCTGCCAACAGCAGCAAATGCGGGCGCGGCGTGCCGCCGGCGGCCGCCGCCTCAGTCGCGGCGGCGCCGAAAATGAGCACCGGCATCGCCAGCGGCAGCACCAGCAACGGCAGCAGCACGCCGCCACGCCGGGCGCCCAACACCACGGCGGCGCCGAGCGTGCCGAACAAGGACAGCACCAGCGTTCCCGGCACCAGCCCGGCCAGCAGCACCGGCACCGCCGCCGGGTGGAGTTGCAGCATGACCGCCAGCGGCCCGGCCGCCAGCAGCAGGGGCACTCCGGTCGCCAACCAATGCGCCAGCGCCTTGACCGCGGCGACCGCGCCGGCGGGCAGGCCGCTCAACAGCAATTGATCGAGCGAGCCGTCGTCGAAGTCCGCGCCAAATAGCCGGTCGAGCGGCAGCAGGGCCGCCAGCAACGCGCACACCCATACGATGCCGGGCGCCATGCGGGACAGCGTTTCGGGCGCCGGGCCGATGGCGAGCGGGAACAGCGCCCCAGCCAACACGAAGAACAGCACCGCCGCCAGCGTGTCGGCGCCGTGCCGGACCGAAAGCCGCAGCTCCCGCAGCAGCAGCGCCCAGAACACGGTCACAGCCGCAGTTCCGCGGCGTCCCCGAGCGGCAGCGGCAGGTGCGTCGCAGCCACCACCACGCCGCCCGCCGCCCGGTGCGCCGCCATCAGTTGGCCGAGCCGCGCGACCGAGGCGGCATCCAGCCCCAGGGTCGGCTCGTCCAGCAGCCACAGCCCGGCCCGCAACACCAGCAGCCGCGCCAGCGCCAGCCGCCGCTTCTGCCCGGCCGACAGCAGCCGCGCGGGCAGGTCCGCGAGCGGCGAAAGGTCAAGCGCCGCCATTGCCTCCGCCGCGTCGCCGCACCCGATGCGGGCCGCAAGCGCCAGGTTCTCCGCCGCCGTCAGCCCCGGCTTCACCGCGTCGAGGTGGCCGAGGTAGGCGGCCGGCGCCCCCTGCTCCTGCACGTCCTGGCCGCGCCAGGCCACCTGCCCGGCGTCCGGCCGCTTCAGCCCGGCGAGCACCCGGAGCAGCGTGCTCTTGCCCGACCCGTTGGCGCCCAGCAGCAGCAGCGCGCCGCCGTTCGGGACGGCGAACGACAGGTCGCGCAACACCAACCGTTCCCCGCGGAACGCCGAAAGGTTGGCGACGCGAAGGCCCGCCTGGCTGAAATTCTGCATGCCACCTGTGTAGGTTGGGCCGGTCTGTGGACGCCAGCCCGCCACATATGGTTTATGGCCCACAGGATTCGACGCAGCCGCCCGCCTTGCTTCCCGCCGGCGTGCGACCCAGAGGAAGAGGCACACTGCCATGAAGATGATCGGGCAAGACAGCCTGAAAACCCGCCGCACCCTGACGGCGGACGGACGGGACTATGAATACTACTCCGTGCCGGAAGCCGCGAAGGCGCTGGGCGAGCCGGCCGACAAGCTGCCGGTCAGCCTCAAGATCCTGCTGGAGAATGTGCTGCGCTTCGAAAACGGCGGCAGCTACACCGTAAACGACGCCCGCGCGCTGGCCGAATGGGCACGCACCGGCAGCAGCACCCGGGAAGTGCCGTTCCGCCCGGCGCGCATCCTGATGCAGGACTTCACCGGCGTGCCCGGCGTCGTGGACCTCGCCGCCATGCGCGACGGGATCACCAAGCTCGGCGGGCGGCCGGACCAGGTGAACCCGCTGATTCAGGTGGACCTGGTGATCGACCATTCGGTCATGGTGGATTATTCCGGCACGGCCAGCGCGCTGCACCAGAACATGGATGCGGAGTTCAGCCGCAACGGGGAGCGCTACAGCTTCCTGCGCTGGGGCCAAACGGCATTCCAGAATTTCCGCGTCGTGCCGCCGGGCGCCGGCATCTGCCACCAGGTGAACGTCGAGTACTTGGCGCAGACGGTGTGGACGGCGGAGATCGAGGGCAAGACCTTTGCCTACCCGGACACGCTGTTCGGCACCGACAGCCACACCACCATGGCGAACGGCATCGGCGTGCTCGGCTGGGGCGTGGGGGGCATCGAGGCGGAAGCGGCGCTGCTCGGCCAGCCCATCGCCATGCTGATCCCCGACGTGATCGGCTTCCGCCTGACCGGCGCCTTGCCCGAGGGCAGCACGGCGACAGACCTGGCGCTGCAGGTGACGCAGATGCTGCGCAAGAAGGGCGTCGTCGGCAAGTTCGTGGAGTTCTTCGGGCCGGGCCTGGCCGAGCTGTCCGTCAGCACGCGCCTGACGATCGCCAACATGGCCCCGGAATACGGCGCGACCTGCGGCATCTTCCCAGTGGATAGCACGACGCTCGACTACCTGCGCCTGACCGGGCGGGACGAGGCGCGCATCGCGCTGGTAGAAGCCTACAGCAAGGCGCAGGGCATGTGGGTGGACGCGGACACGCCAGACGCCGTTTACACCGACATCATCGAGCTGGACCTGTCCACGGTGATGCCGAGCATCGCCGGGCCGAAGCGCCCGCAGGACCGCGTGCTGCTGAAAGACGCCTCCGCCGCGTTCCGCGCCGATCTCACCAAAGGCTTGGGCGTGCCGGCGAACGACGTGGACCGCAAGGTTCCGGTCGCGGGCAAGAACTACGAGATCACCCATGGCGACGTGGTGATCGCGGCGATCACGAGCTGCACCAACACCAGCAACCCGTATGTCATGCTGGGCGCCGGGCTGCTGGCCAAGAAGGCGCGGGCCAAGGGCTTGCGGCCGAAGCCCTGGGTCAAGACCTCGCTTGCCCCCGGCAGCCAGGTGGTGACGGAGTATCTCGACAAGGCCGGGCTGAGCGAGGAGCTGGACGCGCTGGGCTTCCAGCTTGTGGGCTACGGCTGCACTACCTGCATCGGCAACTCCGGCCCGCTCGACGAGGCGGTGGCGGACGCGATCGAGGCGAACAAGCTGGTGGCGGTGTCGGTGCTGTCGGGCAACCGGAACTTCGAGGGCCGGGTGCACCCGAACGTGCGGGCCAACTACCTGGCCTCCCCGCCGCTGGTGGTGGCCTATGCCCTGCTCGGCACCATGAACCAGGACATCACCACGGCGCCGCTCGGCACCGGCGATGACGGCCAGCCGGTGTTCCTCAAGGACATCTGGCCCAGCAACAAGGAGATCCTGGACACGGTGCGGGCCAGCCTGTCGCGGGAGCAGTTCATCCGGCGCTACGGCGAGATCTTCCAGGGCACCAAGGAATGGCAGGCCATCGAGGTCGATGCGAGCAGCCAGACCTACCATTGGAACAGCGGCTCCACCTACGTGCAGAACCCGCCGTACTTCGAGGGCATCACCATGACGCCCGGCGACGTGACCGACATCGTGGGCGCCCGCGTCCTGGCGATGTTCGGCGACAACATTACGACCGACCACATCAGCCCCGCCGGCAACATCAAGAAAGCGTCGCCGGCCGGCGAGTACCTCGGCGAACGCCAGGTGATGCAGCGCGACTTCAACAGCTACGGCTCCCGCCGCGGCAACCACGAGATCATGATGCGGGGCACCTTTGCCAACATCCGCATCAAGAACGAGATGGTCGCGGGCGTCGAGGGCGGCTGGACCAAGCACCAGCCGTCGGGCGAGCAGATGCCGATCTACGACGCGGCGGAGCGCTACAAGCGGGACGGCGTGCCGCTGGTGGTGTTCGGCGGCAAGGAGTACGGCATGGGATCGTCCCGCGACTGGGCGGCCAAGGGCACGGCGCTGCTGGGCATCAAGGCCGTGATCGTGGAAAGCTTCGAGCGCATCCACCGCTCCAACCTGGTCGGCATGGGCGTCCTGCCGCTGACGTTCAAGGACGGCGCCACCCGGCAGTCCCTGGGGCTGACCGGCACTGAGACGGTAGACATCCTGGGTCTGCCGGAGCTGCGCGCCGGCATGGACCTGCGGGTGCTGATCCACCGCGCGCCGGGCCGCACGGACGAGCTGACGGTGCGCTGCCGCGTCGATACCGACGATGAAGTCGAGTACTACCGCAACGGCGGCATCCTGCATTACGTGCTGCGGGAGATGGCGCGCGCCGCTTAGTTGTCCCGGCCACGCCTCCTGCAGGCGGGGCCGGACGCCAACCTGGCGCACCTGCCGGTCAGCCTTGACCTGCGGGCGCTCAGCGTCGCGGAGGGGGTGCGCGCGGCCCTGTCGGTCGCCGTCATCGTCGCGGCCAACGAGTGGGCCGACTTCCCGCCGCTGAGCGAAGCGGCCTTGGCGGCGTTGCTGACCTGCCTGTGCGACGCCGGCGGACCGATCCGGCGCCGGGTACCGGCCCTTTTGGCCTTTGCCGCCATCGGCGCCAGCCTTACGGCGGGACTCGGCTTGCTGCGGTCGGCCGGCCTTGCGGTGGTGGTGCCCTGCGCCTGCCTCGTGATCTTTTGCACGAGCTTTGCCCGCATCTGGGGCCAGAGCGCGATGCAGGTGAGCAACCTGCTGACCGTCGTGACCGTGCTGGCGATGGACCGGGCCATCAGCCTGGATCATGCCGGCGTGCTGGCGGCGTCGTTCGTCGGCGGCAGCCTGTGGGCGCTCCTCCTGACCATGGTGATCTGGCGCCTGCACCCGTTCCGCCCCGCCCGGCGAGCCGTGGCCGAGGTGTTCCGGCGCATGGGCGTGCTGGCGGGCGACCTTTCCGGGCTGATCACCGCGTCGCCCACCCTGCCCGCACAGGTTTCCGAGGCATGGGCCGACCACGCCCGCGGGCATCGCCGCCACGTGCGCGACGGCATCGAGAACGCGCGCACCCTGGTGCTCGACACCGTGCGGGCGCGGGGGCCGTCGAGTTCGCGCGCTAACCAGACCTTGATCCAGGTGGAGGCGGCGGACCAGGTGTTCGGCGCCTTGATCGCCTTGTCGGACGTGCTGGAGTTCGCCGGGCCGGCCACCCGCGCCGCCGCCGCCCGGCTGCTGCACACGCTCCGGCTGCTGCTGGCCGCCATCGCCGACGACACCGGCGCGGACCTTCCCGCGACCGACGCCGGCCGCCGCGCCATGGTCGAGCGGCTGCTGGACATCCTGGCCGGCATCGGACGGTCCGACGCGGCGTTGGCCGGGGTCACGGAGGCGTTAGTGGATCGGCTGCGCGTCGCGGCGCTGCTGACCACACGGGCCGGCCTGCTGCCGAGCGCCGACCTGCCCGGCGCGGCCGGGTGGCGTGACCGGCTCATGCGGCCGCTGCGGGCCAATCTCACGTGGTCATCGGCCTCCTTCCGGCACGCGGTCCGCGCCGCCGTGGCCGCCGGGCCGGCGTTGGTCATTACCTTGCTGTCCGGCAACGCCTACGCGCATTGGCTGACCATCACCCTGGTGCTGACCCTGCAGCCGTTCTTCGCCCTGACTTGGCAAAAGGCGCTTGAACGGATCGTCGGCACCGTGCTGGGCGGGGTGGTGGCGGCCGGGCTGGGGCTGCTGGTGTCTTCGCCGCTCGCGACCGCGGCGGCGCTGTTTCCGTTGGCAGTCACGGCGTTTGCCGTGCGTTATGTCAGCTTCGGGCTGTTCATGGCCTGCATGACGCCGCTGGTGGTCCTGCTTTCGGAAATCGGCAGTCCCGGGGAAAGCCAATGGGTGATCGCCGGCATGCGGGCGCTTTACACCGTGCTGGGCGGGACCTTGGCGGTGCTCGGCTGCGCGGTGCTGTGGCCGAGCTGGGAACCCGGCCGCCTCAACCGGGAGCAGCGCGGGGCGCTGGAAGCCCACGCAACCTACGTGGGTACCGAGCTTGCGGTGCTGCTGGGCGAGCAGCCGGCAGCCGCGCTGGACGCCGTGCGCCGCGCGGCCGGGGTCGCCAGCAACAACTTCGAGGCTTCGCTGGCCCGCGCGCTGCAGGAGCCGCGGCGTGCCGCGCGGGTCGGCTTGGAGTCGGCGATGGTGGTCGATGCGGCGCTGCGCCGCCTGGCTGGCCGCCTGTCGTCGTTCCAGCATGACCCGGCTTCGGTGCCCGGCGCGGCCGAGCTTGCGGCGTGGCGCGATTGGCTGCGGCTGGCTTTCCAGGCGCTGGTGGATGGCACCGGATTGCCGCCCGGGCAACCCCGGCATGAACCAAGCAGCGCCATGGCGCGCATCGCGCGGCAGATCGAGCTCATGGACGGGGCGCTGCGGCGGGAGGAAGGGCGCGCGCCAGCGCCGGCACGATCAGCAGAGCAGAGCCTCCCACTGCCGCCATGAGCAGGAAGACCAGGCCGCCGGCGGCCCCGTAGATCAGGCCGGACAGCCAGATCAGCAGCCCCGTCGGGGCGGAAAAGCCCAGCGCGGACATCAGCGCCTGGGCCGTCCCGGCGCGCTGCGCCGGCAGGGTGCGCAGCACCAGCATGGTTGAAAGGTGCTGGCAGGCGAAGGTCGCGGCGTGCAGGAGCTGCACGGCGGCAAGCACGGGAACATCGGTGACAAAGGCGGTCACGGTCCAGCGCAGCAGGGAAGCGCCCGCGGCCAACGCGGTAAGCCGGGCCGGCCCGAGCCGTTCAACCAGTGGGCGTCCCCAGATGAACAGCGCGACCTCCGCCACAATGCCCTCGGCGATCAGCAGCCCGATGGCGCCGTCCGGGATGCCGGCCGCGCGCCAATGCAGCGTGGCGAAGGCGTAGTAGGCGGCATGCGCCCCCTGGATCAGCGCCGTCGCCAGGAGCGCCAAGCGGAAACTTTGGAAGCGCCACGTTCCTTGCTGGATGCGTTTCGCTGGAGGCGACGCTTCAACGCCGGGCAGGACAAGCGCCAGCCCGGCAGACAGGGCGTAGAAGCCGGCGATGGCCCACGGCACCAAGCCGGCGCCCAGCAAACCGAGCGACGCGCCGCCCGAAGCGGTTGCGGCCATGTAGGCCACGGAACCGAACGCGCGGGTGCGCCCGTATTCGAGCCGCCGGTCCGCCGCCAAAGCGAGAGCCAGGGCGTCGGTGAGTGGTGTCAACGCCGAGGCTGACACCCCCTGCACCGCCGAGATGAGCAGGATGGCCCTGAAACCCTGCGCCGCCGGCAACAGGGCGGCGCCGCCAGCGGCAACCGCGGCCCCGGCGAACAGCACGGTTCGCCCGCCAACCGCGTCGGCCAACCGCCCCCAGCCGGGTACCACCGCGACGCGAAGCAGGAAACCCAGCCCGAGCACCTGACCGATCTCGGCGCTGCTCAGGCCGCGGCCGGCAAACCAGACCGGCAGGTAAGCGGTGCTGATCGCCCCCGCCGCGAAGAACGCAGCCAGGAACTGGCCGACGCGCAGCCCGTCCCGCGCCACCAATCAGGCGGCGACCGCGCAGGCCTTTGCCGCGTCGTGGATACGCCGGGCCATGGCCGCGATGCCGTTGCCGCGGTTGGTGGACAGCGCCTCAAGCAAGCCGAGATCCTTCAGGAACACGGGATCGGTCGCCAGCACCTCGGCGGGCGGGCGGCCGCTATACACGCGGAGCAGCAGGGCGATGAGGCCCGAAACGATGGCCGCGTCGGACAGGCCGGCCAGCATCATGCGGCCGTCATGCATGCCCGCCTCCATCCAGACCTGACTTTGGCAGCCCGGCACGCGGTGGGCATCGTCCTGCCATTCCGCGGGAAACAGCGGCAACTTGCGGCCAAGTTCAATGATGTACTGGTAGCGGTCCATCCAATCATCGAACACCTCCAGCTCCTCGCCGATGGCGGCGACGGCGGCGGCGGCAGACGGGTCTTCTGGATGGACGAACGGATCTGGCATAGTGCTGAGATATGGCATCGGGCGGCGAAAGCTACACCACGCGCCCGTCAAACACAGCCTGGCCGCGTCGCCCACAAACAAAACGGCCCCGACTTCGGGGAAGGCGGGGCCGGCGTGGAGACGGTTTAGACCGTCAGGCGTGGGTCAGAGAATAGTGATAGCCACAGCCACGAGCCATGGTCGTCACGTCGAGCGTGCCGTTGGCGAACATGCCGTTCATCGTGGTGCCACGGCGCCCCACCGCCGCCACGCTGCCGTCCGGCCCAACCTTGCCGCGCAAGCCTTGCAGCATGAACATGCCATTGCGCACCTGGGCGCGGGCGGTCGCCGGCAGCTTCCGGCAACGCGAACGCGAGTCGTCGGCTGAGACGACGGTGCCCGAATACATGCCGTCAGCAGGCGTCATGGCCATCGGCGCGGGGGCCGGGGCAGGCTCGGCCGCAGTCATGGGCGGCGGAGGCGGCGGCGTGTTTCCGCAGGCGGCGAGGCCACCCGCCATCATCAAACAAGCTGCAAGCTTCAAGCGCATGGAATGGCTCCCGATTGGAACCTTACGAAACAACAACAAGCCTGCCCTTGTCAATGTTGCAATTACAAAATGAAACGGCTCAGGTCGCCCTTCGCGGCGAGCGGCGCCACACGCTCGTTCACGTAGCCGGCGTCCACCGTCACCAGTTCGCCACCCCGGTCGGTCGCAGTAAAGCTCACCTCCTCCAGCAGCTTCTCCAGCACCGTCGCTAGCCGCCGCGCGCCAATGTTTTCCACCCGGTCGTTGATGTCGGCCGCGAGGTCCGCCAGGGCATCCACGGCGTCGGGCGTGAAGTGGAGGGTGACGGCCTCCGTTTCCAACAGGGCCGAGTACTGCTTGAGCAAGCTGTGCTCGGGTTCCGTGAGGATGCGGCGCAGGTCCGCCCGCGATAACGGCGCCAGCTCGACCCGGATCGGCAGTCGGCCTTGCAGCTCCGGCAACAGGTCGGACGGCTTGGCCAGATGGAAAGCGCCGGACGCGATGAACAGCACATGGTCGGTCTTGACCGGGCCATGCTTCGTGTTCACGGTCGTGCCCTCGATCAGCGGCAGCAGGTCGCGCTGCACGCCTTCGCGCGAAACGTCGCCGCCGCGGAAGCCGCCCTCGCTCGACCGGGCACAGACCTTGTCGATCTCGTCCAGGAACACGATGCCGTTCTGCTCGGCGTGGTGCACGGCGTCCTTGGTGAGCTGCTCGTTGTCCAGCAGGCGGTCGCTTTCCTCCCGGGCCAGCGCCACGCGGGCTGCGGACACCGTCATGCGCTTGCGCTGCGGCGGCCGGGCGAACATGCCCTTCATCATCTCGCCGATGTTGGCCATCTGGCCCGGCTGCATGCCGGGGATGTCCATCTGGCCGATCACCGGCCCGGCGTCGGCCACGGCGACCTCCACCTCCTTGTCCTCCAGCTCCCCGGAGCGCAGCATCTTGCGGAACTTGCCGCGCGTGTCGGCGCTGGCCCCTTCCCCCACGAGCGCCGTGACCAGCCGGTCTTCCGCCGCCAGGTCGGCCTTCGCTTGCACGTCCTTGCGACCGGTGTCGCGCAGCATGACGATGCTCGCCTCCACCAGGTCGCGCACGATGCTGTCCACGTCGCGTCCGACATAGCCGACCTCGGTGAACTTGGTCGCTTCCACCTTGATGAACGGCGCCTGGGCGAGCTTGGCGAGGCGGCGGGCGATCTCCGTCTTGCCGCAGCCGGTCGGCCCGATCATCAGGATGTTCTTCGGCACCACCTCGTCCCGGATGCCCTCGGGAAGCTGCTGGCGGCGCCAACGGTTGCGCAACGCAATGGCGACCGCGCGCTTGGCGTCCTCCTGCCCCACGATGAAGCGGTCTAGCTCGCCCACGATTTCCCGCGGGGAATAGGTGGGAACGTCCATCACAGGGTCTCCACGATCAGGGAGTGGTTGGTGTAAACGCAGATGTCCGCGGCGATCCGCATGGCCCGGCGCGCGACCTCCTCCGCGTCCAGCCCCTCCACCGACAGCAGCGCCCGCGCCGCCGCCAGGGCGTAGTTGCCGCCGGAGCCGATAGCGATCACGCCGTCCTCCGGCTCCAGCACGTCGCCGTTGCCGGTCAGGGTGTAGCTGTGCACCCCGTCGGCGACCGCCATCATCGCTTCCAGCCGGCGCAGGTAGCGGTCGGTGCGCCAGTCCTTGGCCAGCTCGACGCAGGCGCGCTCAAGCTGCGACGGGAAGCGTTCGAGCTTGGCTTCGAGCCGTTCAAGCAGGGTGAAGGCGTCCGCCGTCGCGCCGGCGAACCCGGCCAGCACGGCGCCGCCGGCGCCGATGCGCCGGACCTTGCGCGCGTTGCCCTTGATGACGGTCTGGCCGAGCGTCACCTGGCCGTCCCCGGCCATGGCAACCTGGCCGCCGCGGCGAACGCAAAGAATGGTGGTCCCGTGCCAACCGACGGGATCGTGGGGGGATGATGCTTGCATGGTGCCGCCCAGATGGGGTTCACGCCCCGGCTGCACAAGATATAGGCAACTTGGGCCAGGATACCCCGAACCTGGTTTTCCCAAAGGCCTGTTTGCGCTATTGGGGCGCGCATGGCCCGCACCGTTGAGATCACCCGCACGACTTCCGAAACCGACATCACCGTCCAGCTGGACCTGGACGGCAGCGGCGAGGGGGAAATTGCGACCGGCGTCGGCTTCCTGGACCATATGCTGACCGCGTTTGCCCGGCACGCGCTGATCGACCTTTCGGTGCGGGCGAAGGGTGACCTGCATATCGACTCCCACCACACGACGGAGGACATCGGCATCGTGCTGGGGCAGGCGCTGGCCCGGGCCGTCGGCGACAAGCGCGGGGTCCGGCGCTACGGCAACGCGGTCGTGCCGATGGACGAGGCGTTGGTCGCCGCGGCCTTGGACCTGTCGGGCCGCCCGTTCCTCGCCTGGTCCGTCGCGTTCGAGCGCGACAAGATCGGCGAAATGGACACCGAACTGTTCGAGGAGTTCTTCCGCGCATTGGCGATGAACGCCCTCATGACGCTGCATGTCACCCAGCAGGCCGGTCGCAACGCCCACCATGTCGCAGAGGCATGCTTCAAGGCGGTAGCCCGTGCCCTGCGCATGGCGACCGAGGCCGACCCGCGCGCGGCGGGCGCCATCCCGTCCACCAAGGGCGCCCTATGAGAAGCTACACCGCGCACCTCAAGCCGGATTGCCCCCCGGTTGTCCTGCTGGAAGGCTGGAGTTGGGGCGCCGCAGTGTTTGGCCCGTTCTGGCTGCTGGCGCACCGCGCCTGGCTTCCGGCGGTACTGTTCGGCGCGGCGGCCCTGCTGGTGGTGGTCCTGGTGCCGCCGGGCCTGGGCGGGCTGATCGGCCTGGGGTTCGGCGTGCTCGCGGGCCTGCTCGGGCGAGACGCGGTGCGCTGGTCGCTGGAACGACGCGGCTACCGGCTGACGCACGTGATGGCGGCGGGCGACGCGGACAGCGCGCTGGCCCGGCTGCTGCACGCCCGCGCCGACCTCCATGCGTCTGTGATCCGGCCGCTTTGATGATGCGCGTCGCCGTGGTGGACTACGGCAGCGGCAATCTTGCCTCCGCGAGCCGCGCCCTGGCCGCGGCGGCGGAGCAGGCCGGGCTGGATGTGCGGGTCGAAGTCACTGGCGATCCCGGCCGGGTTGCGGCGGCGGACCGCGTGGTGCTGCCG
>CALMVT010000352.1 GCA_937873175.1 uncultured Acetobacteraceae bacterium
GCGCCGGGGCCGCATAACGCGGTGGCCCCCCGTGCTGCGCGTCCCCGCTTTGCGGTCCCACGCCGTGCTGCGCGCCGTAGGCCGAAGGCTCGCCAGCCGATTCCGGCGCGCGGGGCTTGAGCAGTTCCCCCGACACCAGCGAGGCCGCGGGCTGGCCCGCCATGCCGAACGACGGCGGCATGCTGGAAGGGGGCGGGCCCGACGGCGGCGCGGCAGGGCCGGACGAGACCGCATGGGCCGTGCCGCTGCCCACCGCGACCAGGCGCGGCTTCTGCGTTTCCGCTTGGGCGAGGTCGATCCCGGTCGCCACCACGGACACGCGCACGCGCCCTTCCAAGTTCTCGTCGATGGCCGAGCCAAAGATGATGTTCGCGTCGTCCGCCACCTCCTCGCGGATGCGGTTGGCCGCCTGATCGACCTCGAACAGCGTCATGTCGTCGCCGCCGGTGATGTTGATCAGCAGGCCGCGCGCCCCGCCCATGCTCGTGTCCTCCAGCAACGGGTTGCTGATCGCGGCTTCCGCGGCGCGGATGGCGCGGTTCTCGCCTTCCGCCTCGCCGGTGCCCATCATGGCCTTGCCCATTTCCGCCATCACCGTGCGGATGTCGGCGAAGTCGAGGTTCACCAGGCCCGGCGCCACCATCAGGTCGGTGACGCCGCGCACGCCCATGTACAGGACGTGGTCGGCCATCTTGAACGCTTCCTTCCAGCCCGTCCGCTCGTTAGCCAAACGGAACAGGTTCTGGTTCGGGATCACGATCAGCGTATCGACGAACTGCTGCAGCTCGGTGATTCCCGCTTCCGCCGCCTTGCCGCGCCGGGCGCCCTCAAAGGTGAAGGGCTTGGTGACCACGCCGACCGTCAGCACGCCGCGCTCCCGCGCCATGCGGGCGATCACCGGGGCGGCGCCGGTGCCGGTGCCGCCGCCCATGCCGGCGGTGATGAACACCATGTGCGCGCCCTCCAGGTGACGCATCAGCTCGTCCGCCGCTTCCTCCGCGGCAGCGCGGCCGATCTCGGGCTTGGCGCCCGCGCCGAGGCCCTGCGTCAGATGCGGGCCCAACTGCACCCGGCGGTCGGCACGGCTGTGCTGCAACTGCTGAGCATCCGTGTTTGCGACCACGAACTCCACGCCCTGAAGGTTCAGCGCAATCATGTTGTCAACGGCATTGGTGCCGCCGCCGCCAACCCCGATCACGGTGATGCGCGGCGTGAAGTCGGTGTGGTTCTGCTGCGGGACAGTGAGGTTCAAAGTCATCGAGGCTCTCCCAAGCTGGGTTCTGGCGATAAGTCAGCATTAACGTTAGTTACGTATTAGCACACATATCAGTTGCGTATGGAATGTTACAGTCTGTTTCGGATGAAATTAACGGCGCGGCCGATCCAGCTGGCCGAGTGGTCGTCGGACGTGTCAATGTCGGCTAACGTCCGCCCGATGCCGCCTGCCCAGTTCAGCAGGCCCGCGGCGGTTGCGAAGCCCGGACCGGACAGGTCATCCGCCAGCCCCCGCAGCGGCAAGGGGCGGCCCAGGCGCACCTGGCGATCAAGCACCCGGCCCGCCATTTCCCGCGCGCCCGCCAGTTGGCTGGCCCCGCCGGTCAGCACGACGCGGGTGCCGACGTCCCGCGCCATGCCGGCGCCGTCCAGGCGTTCGCGGACCAGCTCAAACGTTTCCTCCAGGCGCGGGCGGATCACGTCCACCAGTTGGCTGCGCGGGATCTTGGAAACGTGGTGTTCCTCCTCCCCCACCAGCGGAACCGACAGGATCTCCCGTTCGTCGTCCGGGCTGCCTTCCGCGTTGCCGTAAACGGTCTTCAGCCGCTCGGCATCGGCGACCGAGGTGGACAGCACCCGCGCGAGGTCGTTGGTCACGTGGCTGCCGCCCACCGCAAGCTGCGCCGTGTGCAGCAGGTTGCCCTCGCTGAACACGCCGATCCCCGTGGTGCCGCCGCCCATGTCGATCACGGTGGCGCCCAGTTGCCGTTCGTCCTCCACCAAGGACGACAGCCCGGCCGCCAACGGGGCGCTGACCAGCTCCGCGATGTAAAGCTCGCAGCGCAGCACCGTGGCCTCAAGGTTGCGCAGCGCCGTCGCGGCGGCGTCCACGACGTGCAGCCGGGCCGACAGCACGTCGCAATGCAGGCCGCGCGGGTCGGCAACCCCGAGCGTCCCGTCCGCGGCGAAGCCGAGCGGCAGGGCATGGATGTTCTCCCGCCCCTCGGCTGCCGCGCGGGCGCGGCCTTCCTGCACCACGCGCCGCACGTCCGCCTCCGTTACGGCGCGCCCGCCCACCGGCCATTGCACGCCGAACATCCGGCTTTCCGGGGCGCCGCAGGTGAGGTTCACCACCACCGAGCGCAGCCGGTGGTCCGCCTGGATCTCCGCGTCACCCACCGCGCCGCGCACGGCCTGCTCCGCCCCGTCCAGGTCGGTGATCCCGCCCGCCCGCACGCCGCGGGATTGCCGCATCCCGACCCCGAGCACGCGGAGCCTGCCGTCGCCGTCCACGCGGCCGATCAGGCACGTGACCTTGCTGCTGCCCACGTCCAGCACGCCGAACGGGCCGGCGCGCAGCGGGCGGCGGGGCGGCGGGTCAGGAGCCATCGGCGGCGGCAAATGCGGACCCAGCGACCGGCCGGCGTCCGGCTTGCCGGCGACCAGCCTTGTGGCGCGAGGCTCGGCGCGGGGCATGTCATTCATCCCGGCCTCCTTTCGGCCGGCGGAGGTTCGGGCGGCACCGGCAGCGGCGGCTCCGGCAACGGGCGCACCACCAGCCGGTCCGGCAGGCGCAGGTCGAGGGCCTGCACCGGGCGGTCCAGCAGCGCTTGCGCAGTGTGGAGCTCCATCAGCCGAGCCATGGCCGGGGCTTCCGCGCCTTCCGGCAGCAGCACGTCGGCGCCGTTGTTGAGCCGGAGGTTCCACCGGCGCTCCCCCACGCGCACGGCGGCCGTCACGCGGGTGCGAAGCGCGGGGAGGGCGGCGAGCTGGTCCAGCAAGGCCGCCGCGCGTTCCGGGGCGCCGGCCCCGACGACCAAGGGAAGTGCTGCAAAGGCGGCGGCGTCCTTCGCCGGGTCCTGGTCGGCCACGACCTGGCCTGCGCGGTCGATCAGCACGAACTTGCCGCCAGTTTGCCAAAGGGCGAACGGGTGACGCTCCGTGATCTGCACCACGAGGGTGCCGGGCAGCCGGCGCTCCAGCGTGGCGTGCTGCACCCAGGTCAGCCGCTCGATCCGCGCCCGCGCCGCGTCCAGCGACACGCCCAGCAGCTTGTCGCCCTTGGACACGCCAAGCGCTTCGCGCAGCTTCGGCTCGGGCGTCAGCGACCGGCCCTCCACCACGATGCTGCGCACGGGAAGGCTAGTTCCAGAAGCGATCCAGTCCCGCAACAGCGCAACGGAGCGGGCCGGCTGCAGCGTCCGCACCAGCGCGGCGCCGCCGGCCAGCAGCGCCACCCCGGCCAGCCCGATGCCAATCGCCCGGCGTTGCCGGCGCAGCAGCAGCCGCAAGCGGGACGGCCGGTCATCGAGCGGGCGCGGCGGCTTGGCCGGCGTTCGCGGGGAGCGCAGGCCGGGCGCGCTGCTGACCGGCCCGCGATCGGGCGGCGCTACGCGCGGCACGCAGCATGCTCCACCATCCAGGCGCACAAGGCGGGGAAGTCGATGCCGAGATGCGCCGCCTGCTCCGGCAGAAGGCTGGTCGGCGTCAGGCCGGGCTGGGTGTTCACCTCCAGCAGCACCAGGCGGCCCGGCTCCCCCCCCGGCTTGCAGTGCGTGTCGTCGTAGCGCAGGTCGGCCCGGGTGGCGCCGCGGCAGCCCAGCGCCTGGTGCGCCGCCAACGCCACGTCGAGCGCGCGGGCATAGGTGTCCGGGTGCACCGGCGCCGGGATCAGGTGCTGCGAGCCGCCCTCGGCATACTTGCTCTCGTAATCGTAGAAGCCGGCCGCCGCGGTGATCTCCGTCACCGCCAGCGCACGTTCGCCCATGACGGCGACCGTCAACTCGCGGCCGGGCACGTACTCCTCGACCAT
The DNA here is from genome assembly GCA_937873175.1 of uncultured Acetobacteraceae bacterium. GTDB lineage: Bacteria > Pseudomonadota > Alphaproteobacteria > Acetobacterales > Acetobacteraceae > CAHJXG01. Next base: position 4,028 of record CALMVT010000352.1, read on the forward strand.
GGCCGTGCGGCCGAAGCGCCAGGTGCGCGCCAGCTCCGCCCGGCGGTTGTCGCCGCCGCGCAGGATCTCGACGCCCACCGACGACCCTTCGTTCACCGGCTTCACCACGTAGGGCAGCGGCACCGGGTCCCCGGCTTCCAACTCGTCCAGCTCGACGACGCGCCCCCGCGCCACCGGCAGGCCGGCGGCGGCGAACACCGCCTTGGCTGCCTGCTTGTCCATCGCCAGCGCCGAAGCGCGGACGCCGGAATGGGTGTAGGGGATGCCGAGCCAATCCAGCATGCCCTGGATCACCCCGTCTTCCCCGAACCGCCCATGCAGCGCGTTGAACACGGCATCGGGCTTAGGCCCCACCTTGGGATCAAGCGCCGCGATCACCGCGCCCAAGTCCGGTCCGACCAGGATCGGCACCACCTCGAACCCGGCGGTTTCCAGCGCCGCGATCACCTGGCGGCCGGACGACAGGCTGACCTCGCGCTCGGCGGAGATGCCGCCATACAGGACCGCGACGCGCTTCATGGGACAGTCCCCCAAGGTGCTGGGCCGGACGGAATGCCCATGCGCTTGATTTCCCATTCCAGCGTGACGCCGGAGGCCACGTGCACGCGGCGGCGCAGTTCCTCGCCCAAGCCCTCCAGGTCGGCCGCCGTAGCGCCGCCGGTGTTCAGCAGGAAGTTGCAGTGCTTGTCGCTGCACGTGGCGCCGTCGCGCGTGAGGCCCCGCCCGCCAGCCGCGTCGATCAGTTCCCAGGCGCGCAGGCCCGGCGGGTTGCGGAAGGTGGAGCCGCCGGTGCGGGCGCGGACCGGCTGCGTGTCCTCGCGGCTACGGCGGATCTCGGCCATGCGCGCGGCGATGACGGCACGGTCGCCGGGGCGGGCGCGGAACCGGGCGCGGACTACGACGGCGCCGGGCGGCAGGCTGGCGTGCCGGTAAGCGAAGGCGAGCGTCGCGGCGTCCATGCGGCGCTGCTCGCCGGAGCGGGTGACGATGTCCGCCCAGTCGAGGCAGCCCGCGATGTCGCCGCCATAAGCGCCGGCGTTCATGGCGACGGCGCCGCCGATTGCGCCCGGTATGCCCGACAGGAACTCCAGCCCGGCCAGCCCCGCCGCCGCCGTGTGCTCGGCCACCGCGGCGTCCAGGCAGGCGGCGCCGGCCACCACGCCGTCCGGCTCGACCTGGACCTCGCCGAAGCCGCGGCCCAGGCGCAGCACCACGCCGGGGATGCCGCCATCGCGCACGATCACGTTGCTGGCCGCCCCCAGCACCTGAACCGGCACGTCGGACGGCAGCGCCGAAAGGAAGCCTGCAAGGTCCGCGGTGTTCGACGGGCGCACCAACGCCTCCGCCGGGCCGCCGACGCGGAACCAGGTGAAGGGGGCCAGCGGCACGTGGGCCTGCACCCGGCCCGCGGTTGGCGGCAAGCGGTCGGCCAGCGCCGGGGACTGCACGGCGGGGATCATCCGGCCCGCCGCGTGCTGGCGGCCTGCAGCGCCGCGAGTTCGGCGGGCAGCGCCGCCGCCCATTGGGTCACGGTCCCGGCGCCCAGGCAGATCACGAAGTCGCCGGGCTTGGCGATGGCGTGCACCATCTCGCCCAGGTGCTCCGGCCCCGGCAGCGGCACCACGCTGCGGTGGCCGCGCGCCCGCAGCCCGTCCACCAGCGAGTCGCGGGAAATGCCGGGAATCGGCGCTTCCCCCGCCGCATACACGTCGGCGACGATTACGGTGCCGGCGTCGTTCATGCAGGTGCAGAACTCGGGGAACAGCGATTGCAGCCGGGAATAGCGGTGGGGCTGCACGATGGCGAGCACGTCGCGGGCGCCGGCCTGGCGCGCGGCCTTGAGCACGGCGGCGATCTCCACCGGGTGGTGGCCGTAATCGTCGATCACGGTGATACCGCCGGACTCGCCTGTCTTGGTAAAGCGCCGCTTCACGCCGCGGAACCCGGCGAAGGCGCTGCGGATCGTCGCCTCATCCACGCCCATCTCGATGCCGATGGCGACGGCGGCAAGGGCGTTCTGCACGTTGTGCTGGCCGAGCATCGGCAAACGGAACGGCCCCATGCGCCGGGCGTGGCCGCGCCCGCGCCCGGCGGAGATCACCTCGAACGTCGCGCCCAGCTTGTCCGTCAGCACCCGCTCCGCCCGTACGTCCGCCTGGGGCGAGAAGCCGTAGGTGATCACCCGGCGGTCCGACAGGCGGGGGATCATCTGCTGCACGCCGGGGTGGTCGATGCACAGCACGGCGAAGCCGTAGAACGGCACGTTGGCGACGAACTGGTCGTAGCCTGCCACCATGGCCTCGGCGCTGCCCCAATGGTCCAGGTGCTCGGGGTCCATGTTGGTGACGACGGCGATCACCGCCGGCAGGCGCAGGAAGCTGCCGTCGCTTTCGTCGGCTTCCACCACCATCCACTCGCCTTCGCCGAGCCGGGTGTTGGAGTTGTAGGCGTTGATAATGCCGCCGTTGATCACGGTGGGGTCCATGCGCGCCGCTTCCAGCAGGCAGGCGATCAGGCTCGTGGTGGTCGTCTTGCCATGGGTGCCGCCGACGGCGATGGCCCATCTCAGCCGCATGAGTTCCGCCAGCATCTCCGCCCGGCGCACCACGGGCAGGAGGCGGGCGCGGGCGGCGGCAACCTCCGGGTTGTCGCGCTTCACCGCCGTGCTCACCACGACGACCTGGGCATTGGCGACGTTGGCCGGGTCGTGCCCGACCGCCACGGGGATGCCGGCGTCGCGCAGCCGGCGCACGTTGGCGTTGTCGCTGAGGTCGCTGCCCTGCACGGCGTAGCCCAGGGTGTGCAGCACCTCGGCGATGCCCGACATGCCGATGCCGCCGATGCCGACGAAGTGGATGGTGCCGATGCCGAGCGGCAGCGCCCTCATGCCCGTGCTCCTTCGCGCTGGGCCTGCGCCACCTGCTCCACCAGGTCGGCGAGGCGGGCGGCGGCGTCGGGGATGCCGGCGCGGGCGACCTCGCCCGCCTGCGCGGCAAGCCGGCCGGGCGACGACAGCCGAGCGGCCAGCGCGTCAGTCAATACCTTGGGGGCACCCTCGAACTCGGCCTGTTCCAGCACGTCGGCGCCGGATGCGCGGGCGTTGGCGCGCTGATGCCCGTCGATGGAGGCCGGCAACGGCACGAGCAGCGCCGGGCGGCCGATGACGCCCAGCTCGGCCACCGTGCTGGCCCCGGCGCGCGCCACGACCAGGTGCGCCGACGCCAGCCGCGCGGCCATATTTGGGAAAAAGGCGGACAGCTCGGCCTGCACGCCCTGCGCGGCATAGGCGGCGCGCACGCGCGGCAGATCCTCGGGCCGGCATTGCTGCGCGATGCGGAGCCGGGCGCGCAGGGCCTCGGGCAGCCAGGCAACGGCCTCGGGCAGCGCGTTGCTGAACACGCGGGCGCCCTGGCTGCCGCCGATGACCAGCAAGTTGACCGGGCCGTCCGGCGCGGGCGGCGCGTAGTCCAGCCCGGCCAAGGCACGGATCGCCGGGCGCACCGGGTTGCCGGTCACAGCCGTCGCGACCGAAGGCGGCAAGCGGGTCGTCGCCGCCATGCCAAGGGCCAGCCGGTCCGCGAACCGCGCCAGGGCCCGGTTCGCCCGGCCCAGCACGGCGTTCTGCTCATGCAGCACGATTATGGGGCGCCGGCGCAGCAGGCGGCACGCCAGCACGGGCGCCACGCTCGGATAGCCGCCGAAGCCCACGATCGCGAGGGCGCCGAGCGTCGAAAGGATGCGCCGCGCCTGCCCGGTGCCGGCTGCCAGCGCCAGCGCCGCCTGGCCGGCCCGCAGCGTGCCGCGCCCGGCGATCCCCGCGCCGCGCAGCACAAAGGTTTCCCGCCGGGCGAACACCTCGGACTTGAGGCCGCCGCTCCGCGCATCCGTCATCAGCGCCACGCGATGGCCGCGGGACAGCAGTTCAGAGGCCAGCGCCTCCGCCGGGAAGAAGTGGCCGCCGGTGCCCCCGGCAGCGATTACGACGGGGCGGACCGGCTGGCCCCTCATGTCGCGACGCCCCACACCGTCTCGGTCCGGGCGCGGCGCCGGGTCAGTGCCAGCAGCATGCCGATGCCGAGCGCCACCGCCAGAACGGACGACCCGCCATAGGACACGAAGGGCAGCGTCATGCCCTTGGTCGGGATCAGGTGCAGCGAGCTGGCCATGTTGACGAACGCCTGCAAGCCAAAGCTGGTGACCAGGCCGCAGGAGGCCAGCACGATGAACAGGTCCTGCTCCGCCAGTAGGCGCAGCAGGCCGCGCAGCACGATGAAGCCGAACAGGGCGAGCAGGACCAGGCAGATGACCATGCCGAACTCCTCCCCCACCACCGCGAACACGAAGTCCGCATGGGCGTCGGGCAGCACGTCTTTGATCCGGCCCTCGCCGGGGCCGCGGCCGAGCAGGCCGCCGTTGCCGAAGGCTTCCAGCGCGGTGCTGACCTGGTAGCTGTCGCCGGAAGACGGGTCCAGGAAGCGGGTCACGCGGCTGCGGACGTGCGGGAAAAAGGCGTAGGCGCTGACGGCCGCGCCCACCAGCCCGCCCACGCCGAGGCCCACCATCGCCAGGTTGAGTCCGCCGATGAACAACTGGGTGAAGAACACCGCTGCCACCACGGCCAGCATCCCCATGTCCGGCTGCGACTTCAGCAGCACGGCGATCAGCGCGAACACGCCGCCTGCCAGCAGCATGCCGGGAAAGTGCCGCACCCGCTGGCCCTCGCTGAGCAGCCAGGCGGCCACCACGGCGAAGCAGGGCTTCAGGAACTCGCTGGGCTGCACCGTCATGCCGGGGACGGAGATCCAGCGGCGCGCGCCCTTGATCTCGACGCCCATCACAAGGGTCGCGGCGGTGAGCGCCAGCGCCGCCAGGCAGCCGAACAGCGCCAAGCGCCACACGCCGCGCGGCGACAGCAGCGACACCCCCACCACGGTCAGCCCGGCGAGCGCCAGGAACACGACCTGCTTCAGGATGAACACGTCGCGCGATTGGTGGATGCGCTCCGCCACCGCGGGGGAGGCCGCCAGCATCATGACGTAGCCGAAGCCGATCAGGGTCGCGACCGCGAGCAGGGTCCAGCGGTCCACCGTCAGCCACCAGCGGCCAAGCACGGAGTCGTCGGAGCGGGACAAGGCCATCAGGCGCTCCTTGCAAGATCAGGGGTGAGGGCCAATTGGCGGAACCGCTCGCCGCGCGCCTCGAAGCCGGCGAACTGGTCGAAGCTGGCGCAGGCCGGGGACAGCAGCACCACGGGGGACCCGGTGCGCGCGGCGGCGGCGCGGGCAGCTGGCACGGCGGCGTCCAGCGTGCCCGCCACAGCATGAGGCACGCCGGCGTCGGCTAGCGTCCGCGCCAGCGCCGGCGCGTCCCGGCCGATCAGCACGGCGTGGGCCACGCGGGGCAGCAGCGGGCGCAGCGCCTCGATCCCGCCGGCCTTGGCGATGCCGCCCGCGATCCAGACCAGGCGGTCGTAGCAGGCAAGCGCCCGGGCGGCGGCGTCCGCGTTGGTCGCCTTGCTGTCGTTGACCCAGGCGACGCCGTCCACCACCGCCACCCGCTCCTGCCGGTGCGGGAGGCCGGCGAACCCGGCGATCCCTGTAGCCACGGCTTCGCGCGGCACGCCGAGCACCAGGGCAAGGGCGGCAGCGGCGGCGGCGTTCTGCGCGTTGTGCGGGCCGGGCAGGGCGGGGGCGTCGCTCATCGCCAGGATCGGCCCGTCGCCGTCGCGCAGGGTGCCGTCGCCGCACCAAACATCGGCTGGGCGGTGGCCGGACACCGTGACGACCCGGCGGCCGTGCAGGCCCCGCGTCACGCCCGCGCTTTGCCCGTCGTCGATGCCGACCGCCGCGAGATCGCCCACGCGCTGGCGGTCGAACACATGGCGCTTGGCCGCGACGTAGCCGGCCATGTCGCCGTGCCGGTCCAGGTGGTCCGGGCTGAGATTGAGCAATGCCGCCGCATCGAAGCGCAGCGTGAGAAGGCGCTCCAGCATAAAGGACGACATCTCCAGGACATAAACGCCGGCCTCGCCGAGAAGCGGCAGCGCCAGTGCGGGAACCCCCAGGTTGCCCCCCGCCGCCGATTCGATGCCAGCGCCAGACAGAATGTGCGCGAGCAGCGCCGTCGTGGTGCTTTTGCCGTTGGTGCCGGTGATCCCGACGAAGCGCGCTTCCGACCCGGCGGCGCGCACCGCCTGGAACAGCAGCTCGGCGTCCGACAGGATCGGGATGCCGGCACGGCGCGCGGCCAAGGCCGCCGGGTGCGGCGCGGGCAGGGCGTGCGGAATGCCCGGGCTGAGCACCAAAGCCTCGAACCCGGCCAAACCAAGCGCCGGGTCGTGCAGCGTCAGGCCGGCCTCGGCGCGGGCCTCCGGCCGGTCGTCCCACGCAGAGACCTCGGCGCCCATGGCGAGCAGGGCGCGCGCCGCCGGCAGGCCGTTGCGGCCCAGGCCGGCCACGGCAAAGCGGCGCCCGGCGAACAGGGTGGGCGGAAAAGCGCTCATCGGATCTTCAAGGTGGCCAGGCCCACCAGCGCCAGGATCATGGAAACGATCCAGAAACGGATCACGATGGTCGGCTCCGACCAGCCCTTCTTCTCATAATGGTGGTGCAGCGGCGCCATCAGGAACACGCGGCGCCCGGTGCGCTTGAACCAGAACACCTGGACGATCACGCTGAACGTTTCGACCACGAACAGCCCGCCGACGATGGCCAGCACGATCTCGTGCTTGGTCGCGACCGCCACCGCGCCCAGCGCGCCGCCGAGCGCCAGGCTGCCGGTGTCTCCCATGAACACCGCGGCCGGCGGGGCGTTGAACCACAGGAAACCGAGGCCGGAGCCGACCAGCGCGGCCAGGAACACGCCCAGCTCGCCCACGCCCGGCACGGGATGGAGCTGCAGGTAATCCGCGAATACCCGGTTGCCGACGAGGTAAGAGATCAGCGCGAACACCGCCGCCGCGATGATGGTCGGCACGATGGCCAGCCCGTCCAGCCCGTCCGTCAGGTTGACCGCGTTGGAGCTGCCCACCATGACCACCATGCCAACCAGCGGGAACAGCAGGCCGAGCGGGATCAGCACCTCCTTGAACACCGGAACCGTCAGCGCGGTGCCGAGCGGCCCCCGGGTCAGCAGCACGATCCAAACGGCGCAGCCGAGGCCGAGCAGCAACTGCGCCGCCAGCTTGCCGCGCGGCGACACGCCCTTGGTGTTGCGGCGGGACAGCTTCAGGAAATCGTCGAGGAAGCCGATGGTGCCATATCCGAGCGTCAGCAGCAGCACCGCCCAGACATAGCCGTTGTGCAGGTCGGCCCAAAGCAGGGTCGAGATGGTGAGCGAGGCGAGGATCAGCACGCCGCCCATGGTGGGCGTGCCTTTTTTCTCGATCAGATGCCGGGCCGGGCCGTCCGTGCGGATCGGCTGGCCGCCGCGCTGCACGGAAATCAGCCAGCGGATCACCATCGGCCCCAGCAGGAAGCTGATGAACAGCGCCGTGAGGCACGCGGCACCCGAGCGGAACGTGATGTAGCGGAACAGGTTCGCAAAGATGAACTGCTCGGCGGACAGGCGGGACAGGTAAACCAGCATCAGCCCGGTGCCCCCGGCTGTTCCAGTGCGGCCACCACCAGGCGCATGCGGCTGCCGAGGCTGCCCTTGACCAGCACGGCGTCGCCGGGCCGCACCGCGGCGGCGACCAAGGGCGCCAGCGCCGCGCTGTCCGGCGCATGCGCGCCGCGGTGCCGGTCCGGAACGCCGTCATACAGGTGCCGCATCAGCGGGCCGCAGGCATACAGCAGGTCGGCGCTGGCCGTGACCTCTTGGGCTAGGCCCGCATGTTCCGCCGGGCCGAACGCGCCGAGTTCCAGCATGTCGCCCAGCACCGCGACCCGCCGCCGGCCCGGCAGCGCCGCCAGCACGCTCAATGCCGCCCGGACCGAGGCGGAGGACGCGTTGTAGCTTTCGTCGAGCAGCAGGATGTCGCCGCCGCGGATCGGGCGCTGCAAGCCGCGGCCCGCGCGCGGCACGAACGACGAAAGCGCCGCCGCCGCGAGGGAAACGTTTAAACCCAGCGCCCCGCAGGCCGCGAGGGCTGCGACTGCGTTCAGCGCCATGTGCACGCCAGGCGCCCCCAAGGGGAACTCGACATCCGCGCCGCAGATCCTGGCCCGCATCGGGCTTGTTCGCAGCAGGCGCGCATCGGCGCCTTCCGCCTGGCCGAAAGTGATCACCCGGCCCGGCGCGGCTTCCGCCATGCGCGCGAGGAACGGGCTGTCGCCGGGCAGGACCGCGAGGCCGTCAGGTTCCAGGCCCCCCAACACCGACGCCTTCTCGTCCGCGATGGCCTCCAAGCTGCCGAGGTGGCCGATATGCGCGCTGGCCACCGCGGTCACGACCGCGACGTGCGGCGCGGCGAGCCGGGCCAGCGGCGCGATCTCCCCTGCGTGGTTCATGCCAATCTCGGCCACGCAGAACGCAGCGCCGGGTGGCAAGCGCGCGAGGGTCAGCGGCACGCCCCAATGATTGTTGTAGGACGCTTCCGCCGCGTGGGTCGGGCCGAAGGCGGACAAGGCCGTGCGCAGCATCTCCTTGGTCGTCGTCTTGCCGACGCTGCCGGTGACGGCAACCACCTTCCCGCCAAAGCGCGTCCGCCCCGCCCGGCCCAAAGCGTGCAGCCCGGCCAGCGTGTCACCCACCACCAGCAATGGCGCGTCGTCCGGCAACCCATCCGTGCGGTGCACCATTGCCCCGGCAGCGCCCCGGGCCAGCGCGTCCGCCACGAAAGCATGGCCGTCCGTTTCGCCCTGGAGCGCCACGAACAGGTCGCCGGGCCGCCCAGTGCGGCTGTCGATGGACACGCCCGAAGCGTCGAAGGGCCTGCGGAACACGCCGCCCGTCCCGGCCCGCAGCGCATCGGCGGTCCACAGCGCCGTCATAGCAGGCCGCGCACGGTGGCCACGTCGTCGAACGGCAGCACGATGGCGCCCACCGTCTGGCCCTGCTCGTGCCCCTTGCCCGCGACGGCCAGCACGTCGCCGGGTGCTAACCCATCCATGGCGGCGGCGATGGCGGCGCGGCGGTCGCCGATCTCGACAGCGCCGGGCAGGGCGGCCAGGATGGCGCGGCGGATCGCGGCCGGGTTTTCGCTGCGCGGGTTGTCGTCGGTCACGATGGCACGATCGGCCCGACGGGCGGCGGCGCCCATCAGCGGGCGCTTGCCAGGGTCGCGGTCGCCGCCGGCGCCGAACACCACATGCAGCCGCCCGGCGGTGTGCGGGCGCAGCGCGGCCAGCAGCCGATCCAGCGCGTCGGGCGTGTGCGCGTAATCGACATACACCGCCGCGCCGTTGGGCAGCGTCGCCGCCAGTTCCATCCGGCCGCGCACGCCGCGCAGTGCCGGCAAATGGTCCAGCGCGTCCGCGGTGCCCGTCGCGACCGCCAGCCCCGCCGCGAGCAGCGCGTTGTCGGCCTGGAACCGTCCCGGCAGCGGGAGGAACAACTCATGCCGGATGCCGTCCGCCTCGATGTGAAGCGCCTGCCCGCCGGGCTGCGGAACGGCGCGCAGCAGGCGCAGCAGGTCGCCGGCCTCGCCGACCCGATGCAGCACGAGGCCGCGCCGGGCCGCGACGCTGCGCAGCGCATCCATGGTTTCCGCATCCAGCGCCGTGCTGATGACGGCCGGCGCGCCCCGGGGCAGCAGCGCGTCGAACAAGCGGAGCTTGGCGGCGCGATACGCGTCGGTCGTCCCGTGGTAGTCCAGGTGGTCGCGCGTCAGGTTGCTGAACCCGGCCGCCGTCAGCCGCACGCCGTCCAGCCGGAACTGGTCCAGCCCGTGCGACGACGCTTCCAGCGCCACCGCCCGCACGCCGCCGCGCGCCAGGGTCGCCAGCGTGTCCGCCAGCGCCACCGGATCGGGCGTGGTCAGCCCGGGGTTGCTTTGGCTATTCCTGGTGATCAGCCCGAGCGTGCCGAGGCTTGCCGCTTCCGTGCCGGCGGCACCCAGGATCTGCCGCAGGAACTCGGCGGTGCTGGTCTTGCCGTTGGTACCGGTGATCGCGACCACCCGCTCCGGCTGCGGGCCGGACTGCAGTGCCGCGAGCCGGGCCAAGGCGCGGCGCGGCTCGGCATCAAGGATCAGCGGGCGTGGCGGCACGCCCGGCGGCCAGGCGGTGCCCGACGGCGCCAGCACGGCCGCGGCCCCGCGCGCCACGGCGTCGGCAATGAAGCTGCGGCCGTCCGCGCGAGCGCCGGGCAGCGCCGCATACAGCATGCCCGGGCGGACAGCGCGGCTGTCGGCCGTGATGCCGGTCACGCCTTCGCGCAAGCCGGGTGGCGGCGCCATGTCCAAACGCTGCAGCATGTCAGCGAGCCGCAACGGAGGTCGCCGGGGCGTCGGTCGCCAGGGGGCCGACATCCTGCCGCGGCGTGGCCGGCTCACGCGGCATGGGCGCTACGGCGGGCGCAGCCTGCGGACGCGCCGCCGGGCCGTGCGCGAGGGAGGTGTCCGGGGCAGGCCGCCAACCCGCGGGACGGCCGGGCCGCAGCGGCATGGCAAGGCCCGCCTGCGTCGCTGCCGCCGTCACGGTTTCCGGCATCAAGCCCAGCATCGGCCCGATCCGCGCGATCA
>CALMVT010000353.1 GCA_937873175.1 uncultured Acetobacteraceae bacterium
ATGCGGCCGTCGTCAAGCGCGCAAACCGAGGCGCATGCTTTGCAGTAGCCGCCCCAACCGCATGCCAACGACGGTCCGCAACCAAACACGGGCATCGGCTTCGCTACGTCGTTTGACAGGCGCGTGAAGCAGGTGTGATCCGCCGCAACGACAAAGGAAAACACCCACGATGCGGGCCTGGCTGCGCGAGTTGATCGAGGGAGACACGGCGCGGGCACGCTCGTTCCGATACGGGCTGCTCGCCTTCGACCTGGCCACGATCCTGTATGTCGTGGCCACGTCCTTTATACCGCCCGTGCCCGTCTTGGACTACATAGATGCCATGATCGGCGCCTTCCTGCTGGCGGAGTTCGGCGCGCGCATGTACGCGACCCGCGAGTTGAAGCGGGAACTCTTGCACCCGGCCACGCTCGCCGACGTGGCAGCCATCGCGTCCTTTATCGCGCCCATCACCGGCGAGGGATTGGGGTTCCTGCGCGTGCTGCGCACGCTTCGTCTGATACACAGTCCCATGCTGCTGAAACGTCTGCGAGCCGACTTCGACCTCTTCAGGCGCAGCGAGGACGTGATCGTGGCGACCACGGACATGTTCGTGTTCGTCTTTGCCATGACAGGCTTGGTTTACCTGTCGCAGCACGGGATCAACCCCGGCATCCGGAACTACGCCGACTCGCTGTACTTCACGGTCACGGCGCTGACCACGACCGGTTTCGGCGACATCACGCCGCACGACACGCTGGGCCGCCTGTTGACCGTCGTCATCATGGTCTGCGGCGTCACGCTGTTCCTGCGCTTGGCCCAGGCTCTTTTTCGTCCGGCAAAGGTGCGCTTCGAGTGCCCGGCTTGCGCCCTGATGCGTCATGATCCCGACGCAGTGCACTGCAAAGCGTGCGGCGTAGTACTCCGCATCCCCGATGAGGGCGACGGCTGAAACGCGCGGGACGGCCGACGCAACTCCATGTTCCGAGCCATGAATGGCTGCTGGCATCGGCGCTGCCATAGGTCGGAGATAGCCGGTTTTGCGGTCCTTCCACGTCCCATCCCAGCAAGGTTCGCCCACACGGCGCCATCGGCTACAAGCCTCCGATAACGCTGCTCAATCGGTCAGATGACCATAGCTCGACCTGACCGACACGCGTTGGAAGCGGTTTAAAGAAAAGGAGCAGACCAGATGCCCGACGCCGGAGCACCGACGCCCAGCGGCAGAACGCCGCACCGCCGAAACACGGCGCTTAAGCAGACCCCCAACGCGCCAACGCCGCCCGCCCTTGGTCGTTGAGGCCGTAAACCCCGCGTTCCACCCGGCTGAACCAGCCATACACGTCCCGCAGCAGGATGGCGCCAGCCCGGGGTGACACCGCCCGGAGGTCGCGCGGGCGGAGCGGCCCGGCGGCGAGCCTCGCCGCGCAGGCCAGCGCTTCCTGACGATAGGCCGTCATGATCGGCTCGCTGCGGGTCCCGCCGGGCGAGGGGTCGCCGCGGCGCGCCCGGTGCTCGGCCAGCAGCGCCCGGCGGCGGCGCAGGTTGGCGCGGGGCCGGTACGGCTCCGGCTCCGCCAGGACTTCGACATGGCCGCCGGGCATGTGCACGGCCAGCAACCCGAAGCCCAGCAGGCGGCACAAGGTCCGGGCGCGCCGGTCGCGGTCCCGGCCGCGCCGCGTGGCAGCGACCGCGAGCCAAACCTCGTCGGCCGACGCCAGCCGGTCCACGCCTTGCAGCACCAGGTCCAGGGTGAAGCCGAGCTTCATCTCCCCAATAACCAGCACGGGCGGCTCGCCGTCGCGCACGCCCACTACGTCGCAACCACCAACTTCGCCCTTGGCTTCAAAGCCCCGGGCGGCCAGGAACCGCTTGATGGCCGGGTAAAGCGCGGCTTCCCGCGGGGCCAGGCGGGGTCGAGGATGGTCGGTCAGAAGCCGATGATGACGTCGGCGGCCAAGGTCACGGCGCCGCGGTCCTTGCCGTCGTTGTAAACCCGGGAATTATTGAGCGTTTGGTCGTAGCGTATCTCCGGTCGGATCAGCAGGGTGCTAAGCTGCTGCGGCGCCCAGCTCGGCTTGTAGGTCAGCCCGGCGGTGAACTCGGTGTAGGTCGTGGGCTTGGGCGCGGTGATGAAGCGGCTGAACGTGCCGCGTTCCAAGGCCACGAAATCGCGCTCGGCCACCGGCGTCGAGACGAAGAAGTTGGTGTTGTCGCGATAGATCTCCGCCCGGCCATTCAGCGTCACCGTGTCGGACAGTGCATAGGACGCATACTGCGCGATGCCGTACGCCTCGGCCCGGAAGCCGTCGTCCTTGATGAAGTTGCCTTCGGTGGTGAGCGTCAGCTTGTCCGTTGCCTTCCACACAACGGCGACATCGTTGTAGTAGCGAATCGCGCTATTGGCGAACGGGGTGTTGCGCTTGGAGTTTTCCGGCCCGATGTGGGTGAGCGCCAGCACCGTCAGCTTGCCGTCCAGCATGTTGAAGCCGATGCCGGCGATCCCGCCCGGCCGGTTGTTATTGTCGCCGCTGCCATAGCCGACCGCCACGTTGGTGCCGCTGTCCACGCCCAAGTAAAGGTCGATCAGGTCCGATACGTGCGCCGTGGCGAGCGCCCCGATGTGCTTGTAGGGCAGCCCGTAGTTGAAGATGTAGGAGTGCGAGTAGAAGGCGTTCGTCTTGGGGTCGATCAGTTCCACACCGAGCGGCGTCGGGTAAAGGCCGGCCTTGATGTCCAGGCCGTTCGCGAAGATGCTGGGCAGCCGCACGGACACGTTAGCCTCCACAACGTCGAGCTGGTTGCGATCATGGATGAGCTGGTCGAATATCCCGAGCGTGTGGACGATGCGGGCGTCCGATCCGTACATGAGCTGCAGCTTGAAACCGACGTCCGGGCTGGTCGCCTTGGGGTCCACGGTTCGGCTGAGCGTCAACAGCAACTGGTTCAGCACCGGACGGTTCGAGTTGTCGTCGAATAGCCGGCCGAAGTTGCGGCGGTTGTCGGGACTGGCCGGGTTGATCGTTATGCCGGCGTCGCCTTGGAAGTCCAGCTTGATGCTGCTGGCCCATTCCTTGAAGTTGGCCGGGGCGACGTAAGGCTTTTCTTCTGGGGCCACGGATGGGTTGCCGGGCATGAGGGTCTGCTCAGGCGGCGAAGCCTGTGCCCAAGCGGCGCCGCACAGGGCAGTGCTTGCCAGCAGCGCCGCTGCGACGGCGGTGAACGAAAGGCGCGCGGCCCGGCGGGTGAAGGTGCGATGATGTTTCATGCTAAGTACCTTGCACAAACCGTGCCGTTTTAAGAGTGGGATCCATGACGGGAGCGTTCGGCATGTTTGCGGAACAGCCGCCGGATCAGGCGGAGTTTGTCGCCTTTGCGCGTTAGGGCGCACCCGGCTGGGCCGGATGCGCCCGTTTGCCGCGTCAGACGGAGTAGTACATCTCGAACTCGACGGGATGCGGCGTGTGCTCGAAGCGATACACCTCGGTCCACTTCAGATCGATATAGCTGGCGATCTGCTCGCTGCTGAACACGTCACCCGCCAGCAGGAACTCGTGGTCCGCTTCCAGCGCGCCCAACGCTTCGCGCAGGCTGCCGCACACGGTGGGAATGCCCTTCAGCTCCTCCGGCGGCAGGTCGTAAAGATCCTTGTCCATGGGATCGCCGGGGTGGATCTTGTTCTTGATCCCGTCCAGCCCGGCCATCAGCAACGCCGAGAAGGCGAGATACGGGTTCGCCGAAGCGTCGGGGAACCGGATCTCGACCCGCTTGGCCTTCGGGCTGGTGGTGTAGGGAATGCGGCAGGACGCCGAGCGGTTGCGGGCGGAGTAGGCCAGCAGCACCGGCGCCTCGAACCCGGGGATCAGCCGCTTGTAGCTGTTTGTGCTCGGGTTGGTGAAGGCGTTGCAGGCCTTGGCATGCTTGATGATGCCGCCGATGAAGTAAAGGCAGGTTTCCGACAGGTCGGCGTAGCCGTTCCCGGCGAACATCGGCTTGCCGTCCTTCCAGATGCTCTGGTGCGTGTGCATGCCCGAGCCGTTGTCGCCGTAGATCGGCTTCGGCATGAACGTCGCCGTTTTGCCGTAGCTGTGGGCGACGTTGTGGACGCAGTACTTATAGATCTGCATCTGGTCGGCCATCTTCAGCAGCGTGCCGAACTTGGTGCCCAGCTCGTGCTGGCTTTGCGCGACCTCGTGATGGTGCTTCTCGATCGGCAAGCCCATTTCGCCCATGGAGGACAGCATCTCGGCCCGCAGGTCGCTTTCGCTGTCCACCGGCGGCACGGGGAAGTAGCCGCCCTTGACGGTGGGCCGGTGGCCCATGTTGCCTTCGGGGAAGTCCTTGAGGTTGGCGCCCGGTCCTTCCACGCTGTCGATGGCGACGCTGCTGGAATTGGGTCCAACGCCGAAGCGGACGCTGTCAAAGATGAAGAACTCGGCTTCCGCGCCCACCATCACCGTGTCGCCGACGCCGCTGCTTTCCACGTAGGCCTGCGCCTTTTTTGCTGTGCTGCGCGGGTCGCGGGCGTAGGGCTGCCCGGTGCTTGGCTCGTAGATGTCGCAGAACAGGATCAGGCTCGGCTTGGCGGCAAAGGGGTCCATGACCGCCGTGGCCGGGTCCGGCATCAGGATCATGTCGCTCTCGTTGATCGCCTTCCAGCCGGCGATCGAGCTGCCGTCGAACATGATGCCGTCGCGGAATGCGTCCTCGTCGATGGTCGAGACGTGCTGCGCCGTGTGCTGCCACTTGCCGCGCGGATCGGTGAACCGCAGGTCCACGTATTCCACGGAGTTCTCGCGCATCATCTCCATGACGTGGGCGACGCTGCCGGGGGCCGGGCCGCTTCCGCTGCCAGTTTCGGACGAATTGGGCTCCATTGCCATCCTGGTTCTCTATCCCTTTGCTTGCAGGCCGCCCGACGCGGCCTCCGTCTTCGTTCGTTTATCCATTCGATGTGCTTCCGGGAAGCGGGACGCTTCCGGGAAGCAGGGGCCTAGATCGCGTCGTCGCCGCGCTCGCCGGTTCGGATGCGGATGACCTCCTCGACCTGGCTCACGAAGATCTTGCCGTCGCCGATCCGGCCGGTGCGCGCGGCGGTGACGATGGCCTCCACGGCGCGCTCCACGACCGCATCATCGCACACAACCTCGATTTTCACCTTGGGAAGGAAGTCCACGACGTACTCGGCGCCTCGGTAAAGCTCCGTATGGCCTTTCTGCCGGCCGAACCCCTTGGCTTCCACTACCGTGATTCCTTGCAGCCCTACCTCGTGCAGCGCCTCCTTCACTTCGTCCAGCTTGAACGGCTTGATCACCGCTTCGATCTTCTTCATGCGTGCCGCGCCGGGCGGTAAACCCTGCGTCCTCCCTTGCTGCATAGGCCGCCCAGTGGG
This sequence comes from uncultured Acetobacteraceae bacterium, assembly GCA_937873175.1. GTDB lineage: Bacteria > Pseudomonadota > Alphaproteobacteria > Acetobacterales > Acetobacteraceae > CAHJXG01. The sequence continues at coordinate 5,372 of CALMVT010000353.1, forward strand.
GGACGGCTCCGAAGGTTTGCACGCAGCGTGCCAGCCGGCAATGCGCGGCATTCCGGCGCTCCGGGAAGCGTTGCATGGCGCCGGAAGCAGGCACGGCGCGGCATGGCTGCCCAACCTGTAGGCAAGTTGAAGCCGCGACCGATTGGACCCATACTCGAATACTCCTGCACCGGAGGCCCGATCCTTGAAGCCTGTGAACCAGTTGCTGTCCGCCACCGGAACAACGGTGTTCACCGTGATGTCTGCCCTCGCGGCGCAGCACGGGGCGATCAACCTCGGCCAGGGCTTCCCGGACACCGACGGCCCGGCGGAGGTCATCCAGGCCGCGGCCGCCGCGTTGCGGGACGGGCGCAACCAGTACCCGCCGCTGACCGGCGTGCCGGAACTGCGCGCGGCCGTCGCCTCCGCCAACGGTCGGTTCTACGGTCTGTCCATCGATTCGGCGACGGAAGTCGTTGTCACCTCCGGCGCCACGGAGGCGATCACCGCGAGCCTGATGGCCCTGCTCAACCCCGGCGACGAGGTCGTGCTGATCGAGCCGCTGTATGACACTTACCTGCCCGTTGTCCGCATGCTCGGCGCCATTCCGCGCCTGGTGCGCCTGCTGCCGCCGCGGTGGGAACTGCCGCGTGCCGAGCTGGCCGCGGCCTTCGGCCCCAAGACCAAGGCGATCCTGCTCAACACGCCGATGAACCCCTGCGGCAAGGTGTTCACCGCGGCCGAACTCGCCTTCATCGCGGACCTCATGGTCAAGCACGACGCCTACGCCGTGTGTGACGAGGTGTATGAGCACCTGACCTATGACGGCTGGCGGCACATCCCGCTGATGACGCTGCCGGGCCTACGCGACCGCTGCCTGCGGATCGGCAGCGCCGGCAAGACGTTCAGCCTGACCGGTTGGAAGGTCGGCTATGTTTCCGGCCCGGCGGCCCTGTGTAGTGTCGTTGCTAAGGCGCACCAGAATCTGACCTTCACCACCCCGCCAAACCTGCAGCGCGCCGTGGCGGTCGGGCTGGGGCTGGACGATGGGTATTTCGCCGGGCTGGCCTCGGCGCTGGCGGCAAAGCGGGACCGGTTGTCGGCGGGCCTTGCGGGCATCGGCTTCGCCGTGCTGCCGGCGATGGGCAGCTACTTCGTCACGGCAGACTTCAGCCCGCTGGGCTTCGTCAGGGACGACGTGGCGTTCTGCCGGCACATCACGGAGCAGGCCGGCGTCACGGCCATTCCGGTGTCCGCGTTCTTTGAGCGGGACGCGCCCGGCCACTATGCCCGCTTCGCCTTCTGCAAGCAGGATGTGCTGCTGGACGAGGCGGTGGCCCGCCTCCGGCGGCATTTCCGGGGGCAGGGCAGCACAGCCCGGTTGACGGCGGCGGGCTGAACGCCGTAAACCGCGCGCCTGCTGTGTGGCGGACGTAGCTCAGTTGGTAGAGCGCCAGGTTGTGGTCTTGGATGTCGCGGGTTCGAGACCCGTCGTTCGCCCCAGCATCCCCGTATCCATCGCGTAGTGCACGGCGGCACGCCGCGTGCTTCACTCCCGGCGCGTGATCCGGAAGGGGTGGGCATGAAGCGTTTTATTGTCGCCGTCGTCGCCGTGCTGCTATGGGCCGTTCCGCCCGCCCGCGCTGCGGAGGATGTTGTGATCGGCGCGATCTACCCCCTGACCGGCAACGCGGCGCAGATTGGCGCCGACGCCCGCGCCGCCATCGACACGGTGCTTGAGATCGTCAACGGCGCGCACGACCCGTTGCCGATGCTGATGGGCGGCGGCGGCGGGCTGGACCGCCTGGGCGGTGCCAAGCTGCGCGTCGTTTACGCCGACCATCAGAACGACCCACAAAAGGCCCGGGCGGAAGCCGAACGGCTGATCACCCAGGACCACGTAGTGGCGCTGATCGGCAGCTACACCAGCGCCACCGCGGCCACCATCAGCCAGGTGGCGGAGCGTTACGAGGTGCCATACTTGTCGATGGACAACTCATCGCCCAGCCTGCACAAGCGCGGCCTCAAGTGGTTCTTCCGCACCAGCCCGCACGACGAGATGTTCACGCAGGCGATGTTCGACTTCTTCGCGGAGGTCGGGCGCAAGACCGGGCACCCCGTGAAAACCGTGGCGCTGTTCTATGAGGACAGCATCTTCGGCGCGGACAGCAGCGTCGTGCAGCGCAAGCTTGCCGCCGGGGCCAAGATGACGGTTGCGGCGGACATCAAGTACCGCGCCAACTCGCCGTCGCTGTCCGCCGAAGCGCAGCGGCTCAAGGCGGCCGACGCCGATGTGCTGATGCCGTCCAGCTACACCTCCGACGCCATCCTGATCATGCGCAGTCTATCTGAACTCGGCTACAAGCCCCATGCAGTGATGGCACAGGCGGCGGGGTTCCAGGAGCAGGCGTTCCTGACTGCCGCCGGGCCGCTTGCGGAGGGCATCTTCAGCAGGTCGAGTTTCGCCGGCGACGCCGTGGCATCACGCCCGGCCATCGCGCCGGTGATGGCGCTGTTCCGGGCACGGGCCAACAAGGACCTGAACGACAACACGTCGCGCCAGGTCGTCGCGGTGCAGGTCCTGGCAGACGCGATCAACCGGGCCGGGTCGGCGAAGCCCGAGGACATCCGCAAGGCCCTGGTTGCCACCAACGTGCCCGGCGAGCAAACGATCATGCCGTGGAGGGGCGTGCGCTTCGACGAAACCGGGCAGAACCAAGACGCGACTCCGGTGATCCAGCAGGTTAAGGGCGGCACCTACCACACGGTGTTCCCCGCGGCTGTCGCCGCGCAGGAGCCGGAGTGGAACGTCAGCAAATGACAGGGCTGCGCGAGTAAATCCAGGGATGACAACCGGAACGTGTGATGCGATCCTTGCAGCATGCTGTCCGATGCCGTCAAGACGTCCGAGTTCTGGACCGCCTGCCTGGAGGAGCGGCAGGCGCCGGGCCGTGCGGCTTGGATGTATGCCATCGACCACCCGCGGCTGCGGGCCGGGCTGTATGACACTTATCTGGGCGGCCTCGACCCGTTTTCCTGGATGCGCGCGCGCATGGCGGCGCCGGCCCAGCACGCGCTGGAGATCGGCTGCGGCGGCGGGGACCTGGCCTTCGGGCTGATTGAGGCCGGCACCTGCGAGCAAATCGACGCCTTTGACATCGCCGAGGGCGCGATCACGGCTGCGCAGGCCCGGGCGCGCGAGCTGGGGCTGCAGAAGCTCAGGTTCCACCTGCTGGACGGCAACGCCTGGATGATGGCGCGCAACCAGTATGATTTCGTATATGCGAGCCACGCCCTCCACCACATCGAGAATCTGGAGCACCTGTTCGCCCAGGTCGCCGGAACGCTTCAGCCCGGCGGGGTCCTGTTCGCCAGCGATTACATCGGCCCGTCCCGCATGCAGTACGCGGACGCGCATCTCGTCGCCCTGAACGCCGCCTTGGCCACGTTGCCGGAAGCGAAGCGGATCGACCGCTTTGGCGTGCTGAAGACCGCCATCGCGCGCCGCCCCAACGAACTTTATTTGCAGCACGACCCGAGCGAGGCGGCGCGGTCGGCCGAGATCATCCCGGTGATGCGCCGGTTCTTCGACGTGGAGGTGGTGCCGATGGGCATGAGCCTGTCCTTCGAGGTGCTGCTCGACATCGTTCACAACTTCGACCCCGATAATGACGGCGACGACGCGCTGATCGACGGGATCATGCGCCTCGAACAGGAAGCCGAGCGGACGGGAAAGGCGGAACCGCTGTTCGCCTGCCTCCTCGCGCGGCACAAGGGGACCTTGCCCGCCAAGCCGGTCCTGGCCGCGGTCCCGCCGCTCGACCTCGATGCGTTCCGCGGGATCGAGGGCTGGATGGTGGACGAGGCGGCCGACCTCACCAGCCGGTTGTTCCACTGGCAGCGTTCGATGCGGAGGGTGACGGGGGTATTGGAACTCGGCGTGTTCAAGGGGCGGTATCTCGGCCTGCTGGCGAGCCTGGCGCAGGGCACGGGCGCGCCGGTCGTCGGCGTCGATGCTTTCACCTCGCGCGTCGGCGAGCAGATCCCCCCAGCGGACCGGGACTACGCACGCGATGCCGCGCTGGCGACGGTCATGGCCCTGGCGCCCGGCTCGGCACCCCCCACGCTGATCGTCGCCTTCACCGCCGACATAGAGGCGGGCACGTTGCAGGATCTCAGTCCGGGCGGCTACAGCTTCATCAGCGTGGACGCCGGCCACTTGGCGGCTGACGTGGCGGCGGACCTGGCGCTGGTCGAACCGTTAATCGCGGAGCACACGGTCGTCGCCGCCGACGACGTGTTCAACCCGCAGACGCCCGGGGTGATGGAGGGTTTATGCCGGCACTTCGCCGCCCACCCCCGCACGGTGCTGGCACCGTTCGCCTGGGCCGGCAATAAGCTGTTCCTGTGCCATTGGGAATCGCATGCGGCCCTTTTGGCCCACGTCCACGGCCTGCTCGACGACCCGGACGCGCCGGCGTACATCGCGAAATCCCGCGCGGTGGGGGCGCACAACCAGCGGCTGGGCTTCGCGCCCGCGCTGTTCGGATACGAGGTCTTCGCGTTTGAATGGGCGTGAACCCGGCGCCGCTGCGGCTGCACCGCCACACGGAGGTGCCGCATCAAGTTGAGATGGTGGTCCCGCACCGTTCCTACCCCGTGCAGGGGCCGCCGCGCTTGTTCAACTATTGGACCCGCGACCCGCGGCTGCTGTCCTGGTTTCCCGAGGAGCTGCAGCACACCGCGATCGACTGCCCCGACGAATACGTGATCCGGGTGCGAAACGCGCACGTGGTGCACGGGCATTACCTGATCCTGTACCCGGACCAGGCGCTGGCCGACACGTTCAACTTCGAGGACAGCGCGGTGAACCGCCCGGTGATCACCGAAATCGGCCAGCAGATCCTGCGCGGCGAGGTGCACCATTGCCCCGCCAGCGCGTGGCCCACCTTCCACATCTTCAAGGACGTGTACTGCAACTACGGCCACATGCTCGTGGAGGTGCTGCCTAAGCTGGTGCACATCCGGGCCATGGGCATCCGGCGCTTCACCCTGCTATTTCCCTGGTCCAGCCTGATGTTCCTGCCGGCCGTGCAATACGCCGCCGAGGTGCTCGGCCTTTCGTTCGAGCACGTCGTCTGCTTCAACAACCAGATCGTGCGGGTGGAGGAGGTGCTGTGGATCGGGCCGGTCGCGCAGCACGACCGCCGCAAGTCGCAGACGCTGCGCGATCTTGTGCAGATCCTCGGCCCCGCGGCCCCGGCTTCCTCCTTGCCACGCCGGCTTTACGCCACGCGCCCGCCCGGCGCGATCCGCCCCATCGCCAACCAGCCGCAGTTGGAAGACTTGGCCCGCAGCTGCGGCTACCATGTGATCGAGCCGGCCAGCCTCAGCTTTCCCGAGCAGGTCGGCCTGTTCCACGGCGCCGACCATGTGCTCGGTCCGATGGGGGCGGCGCTGGCCAACACAGTGTTCATGCGGCCCGGCACCCGGGTCAGCATGTTCACGAACCGCCGGGTCGATCCGTTCTACTACGACATCGCCCGGCTGATCGGCCTGCACTTCGACTGGGTGTTCTTCCAAGACGCGGAAGCCTGGACCAACATCATGCAGACCGAAGCCTGGGCCATCGACCCCGGGCGGTTCGCGGGCATACTGGCCTGGCTGGATTAGGCACTCGGTTCAGGCCCGGGGCAGCAACTGCTCCGCCAGCGTCGCCCAATAGGATGCGCCGATTGGCAGGATCGCGTCGTTGAAGTCGTACTTCGGGTGATGCACCATCGCGTCGTCGGCGCCCCGGCCCGCGCCCAGCATGATATATGCGCCCTGCTTCGCGTTCAGCATGAAGCTGAAATCCTCGCCGCCCATGGTCGGCCGCTCCATGTGCTCGACGCCGGCGGTGCCCTGCACGAACTCGGCTGCGCGCCGGGCCAGCGCCATCGCGTCCGGGTCGTTCACGGTGGCGGGGTAGGTACGGTCGAACACGACCTCCGCTTCCGCGCCGAAGCCCTCGGCGATGCTGGCGGCCAAGCGCCTTAGCCGAGATTCCAGCACGTCGCCGACTGCGGGGTCGAACCAGCGGGCGGTGCCGAGCATGCGGACGGTTTCGGGGATGACGTTGTAGATGTGGCCGCCCTGGATGCTGCCGATGGTGACGACGCCGGACTGCGCCGGCTCCACGTTGCGGGCGACGATGCTTTGCAGGGCCTGCACGACCGCGGCGCTGACCACGATGGGGTCGATGCCGGTATGCGGCTGGGCGCCGTGAGCGCCGCGGCCCGTGATCGTGATCTCGATGTTGGCCACCGCGGCCATGACCGGGCCGTCCCGCCATTGGAATACGCCGGCCGGCACGGCGGGCCAGTTATGCAGGCCATATACCTGCTGCATGGGGAACTGCTCGAACAGCCCTTGCTCGACCATCATCCGCCCGCCGCCCTTGTTCTCCTCGGCGGGCTGGAAGATGACATACACGGTGCCGGCGAAGTTGCGGGTTTCCGCCAAGTAGCGCGCCGCCCCCAGCAGCATGGTCGTGTGCCCGTCATGGCCGCAGGCGTGCATGACGCCGGGTGTTTGGCTGGCCCACTCGACGCCGGTTTCCTCATGGATCGGCAGCGCGTCCATGTCGGCGCGCAGCCCAATGGCTCCGGCGGCACCCTCTGGCGCCGGGTGCGCGCCGCGGATCACCCCGACCACGCCGGTGCCGGCCAGCCCGGCATGCACCTCGTCCACGCCGAAATCCCGCAGGTGCCGCTGCACGGCGGCCGAGGTCCGCGCTTCCTGGAGCGCAAGCTCCGGGTGGCGGTGCAGATCGCGGCGCCACGCCGTCATGTCTGCGTGGAACTCGGCGATCCGGTTGATGACGGGCATATACAGGCTCCTTTGAACGTCATGGCGAGGCCGACGGGCAGGGGAATGGGGTCGATCCCCAAGGTATGCCGCATGGCGTCGATGGGAAATGCCTTGTCCTCCATCAGCCGGCGCACCTCGTCGCCCCGGATGCGCGGCAGGCCGGGCAGGGCGGTCAGCGGCGAGAGTGCATGCAGCACCGTGGCGGGCACCGGCACGGTCCGGGGCGCCCGCAGTCCGGTGGCCTTCGCGACGGCGCGGACGAACGCCTTGTAGGCCACGGCGTCCGGCCCGGCGATCACCAGGCTGTGCGGCCCATCCCATGCCACGTCCAGCGCGGCGCGCAGGCAGCGGGTCACGTCGGATTGGTGGATGGGCTGCACCAGCGCCCGCCCGCTGCCGGGCAGCGGCACGATGGGCAGGCGCCGCAGCAGGGCGGCCAGGCGCTGCACATTGTCCTCACCGGCCGCGCCGTAAATCATGGTGGGGTGCAGCAGCACGCCCGACCGGCCGGAGGCGAAAAAAGCCGCCTCTCCCGCCAGCACGCCGCCGCCATGCGCGTCGGGCCAACGGGTGAACTTGCGCGTGCTGCCGAGAAAGACGAAGCGCGTCGCCGCGGGGGCGGCCTCCAGGACCGCGGGAACGTGCCGGGCATGGGCGCAGGACACGACCCGCGCCGCCGCCGCCAGCGCCGGGCGCAGGCTGCCGTCCGTGAGGTCAGCGACCACGGGCTCGCCCGGCAGGCCCATCGCCGCCCAGCGCGCGGCGCTGCGCACGACCGGCACGTAAGGGACGGCATCGGCCAGCAGCGAGCGGCACAGCGCCGCGCCGGACCGGCCGCTCGCGCCGATGACATGGATGGGGTCCATCGCGGCACACTATCCCCCGAACCCGGCGCAGCCAACCCAACCCGGCCTGCGGTATCAGGATACCACACAGCTAAACGCTTGACGCCGCAAGGGTTTCAGAGCATATGCCCCGCTCTGATCCAGTTGGGATACCTACCATGAAGACGACCCTTTCGCTCAAGCCTGCCGAGGTGAGCAAGGGCTGGACCCTGATCGACGCCGACGGCCTCGTGCTCGGACGGCTGGCCGCGATCATCGCCCAGCGCCTGCGCGGCAAGCACAAGGCGCAGTTCACCCCGCACGTCGATTGCGGGGACAACATCGTCGTGGTTAACGCCGAGAAGGTGCGCGTCACCGGCAAGAAGGCCGACCAAAGCATCTTCTACTATCACACGGGCTTTCCCGGCGGCATCAAGGGCCGCAGCGTCCGCCAGCGCCTGGAAAGCAAGCATCCGGAGCGCGTGATCGAAAAGGCGGTCGAGCGAATGATCACCCGCGGCCCGCTGCAGCGCCAGCAGATGCGGCACCTGCATGTTTATGCCGGCGCCGCCCACCCGCATGACGGGCAGCAACCGAAGCCGCTGGACGTCGCCGCCCTGAACACCAAGAACAAGAGGGTCTGACGATGTCCGACACCCAAGACGCGCCGACCCGCACCCTGGCGGACCTGAAGAACCTCGCAGTTGCCACGGCGGTCGAGACCAGCGATGCGCCGAAGCGGGAAGCCAAACGCGACGCGCTGGGCCGCAGCTACGCGACGGGCCGCCGCAAGAACGCCATCGCCCGCGTCTGGATCAAGCCCGGCAAGGGCGAGATCAACGTCAACGGCAAGCGCGTGGGCCAGTACTTCGCCCGCCCGGTGCTGCGCATGCTGATCACCCAGCCGTTCCTGGTCACCGATCGCTATAATCAGTTCGACGTGTTCTGCACCTGCACCGGCGGCGGCCTGTCCGGTCAGGCGGGCGCGGTGCGCCACGGCATCAGCCGGGCGCTGACCTACTACGAGCCGGATTTGCGCGGGGTGCTGAAGCTCGCGGGGTTCCTGACCCGCGACAGCCGCGTGGTGGAGCGCAAGAAGTACGGCCGGGCCAAGGCCCGCCGCAGCTTCCAGTTCAGCAAGCGGTAGCCGCACACCCGGCGAGAGTCACGACAGGGGGCGGTCCGCATCGGGCCGCCCCTTTCGCGTTTCGGCCCCATGCGGCCCGGCCGCAAGCATCCCCAAGCGGCTCCGCCGCAAGCAACACAGGAGGTCCGCCATGCCCACCACCACGCCGCCCGCCACCGTGTTCATCGATGGGGAGGCCGGCACGACGGGCCTGGGCATCCGCGACCGCCTGGCCGCAGTGCCGGGCGTGACCCTGCGCAGCATCGACCCGGCGCACCGCAAAGACCCAGAGGCACGGCGCGAACTGATGGCGTCGGTGGACCTGGTCATCCTGTGCCTGCCGGACGCGGCGGCGCGGGAAAGCAACGTCCTGGCCGACAGCCTGGGAGACCGCGCGCCCAGGCTGCTGGATGCCAGCACCGCGCATCGCTGCGATCCCGGCTGGGCCTACGGCTTTCCCGAACTGTCGCCGGAGCAGCCAGCGCGGATCGCGAGCGCGGCGCGGGTCGCCAACCCGGGCTGCTATCCGACCGGCGCCATCGCGTTGCTGCGCCCGCTGGTGGATGCCGGGCTGGTGCCGCGCGACCATCCCTTGTCGGTCAACGCGGTCAGCGGCTATTCCGGTGGCGGGCGCACCATGATCGAGGCGCACGAGGCGCAGGGCGGCCCGGCCTTCGAGCTGTATGCCCTGGGCCTGCAGCACAAGCACCTGCCCGAGCTGCAGCTCCATGCCCGGTTGACCCGGCGGCCGATCTTCGTGCCTTCCGTTGTGCATGCGCGGCAAGGCATGCTGGTGTCGGTGCCGCTGCATCTGGACATGCTGCCGGGCCGTCCGCGCTTGGGCGACCTGCATGACGCCATTGCCGCCCGCTACGGCGACAGTCCCTCCGTGCGCGTCCTGCCGCCGGAGCGGACGGGCACGTTGGAGGCGACGGCGTTGAACGACACGGACAGCATGGAGCTTCGGGTGTTCGGCAATGACCGGGATGGCCAGGCGGTGCTGGTTGCCCGGCTGGACAACCTGGGCAAGGGCGCGTCCGGCGCCGCGGTGCAGAACCTGCGCCTCATGCTGGGCCTCGATCAGCCGGTGGCGCAGGAGATGGCCGATGCCGGCTGACCGCATGGGGCCGCTGTTCGCATGGGATGGCGTCGTGCCCACGATTGCCGAGGACGCCTGGATAGCGCCGACCGCATCCGTGATCGGCGACGTGCGGTTGGGCATGCGCAGCAGCGTCTGGTTCGGCTGCGTGCTGCGCGGCGACACCAACAGCATCACCGTGGGCGCCCGCAGCAACATCCAGGACGGCACGGTTGTGCATGTGAATGCCGGCCCGGAGTGGGCTTGCGTGATCGGCGACGACGTGACGATCGGCCACGCGGCGATTGTCCACGCGTGCCGGCTGCACCACCGCGCCTTTGTCGGCATGGGTGCCACCGTGCTGGACGGTGCAGTGATCGAGGAGGGCGGCATGCTGGCCGCCGGCGCCCTGCTCACGCCGGGCAAGCGGATCGGGCGGCAGGAGCTTTGGGCCGGGGTCCCCGCCCGCAAGCTGCGCGACATGCCGGACGAGGAACGGGCAGGCTTGGACCACAACGCCGCGCACTACGTGGAACTGGCCGCGCGTTACCGCATCGGGCTTCGCACCGCGTCGTAAGCCACCATATCTGGTGGACGTCGCGAGCCGCCGCGGAGAGCGGCCGACGAATGGGGACGACCGATGTTTCAAAAGCTATTGTTAGCCGTGGCCTGCCTTCTACCGGCGGCCTGCGCGGGCGGATTGCAGCCGGTGGTGCCCGACACGGCGCGGATGCCGCCCGGGGCGCTGGGCAGCGGCTTCGATCCGGATGTGACCGCGGTGAACTTGGCGCGATGGGCCTTTGCGGACAGCGGGCGCACCCGCGGTCGTCCGATTGAGGGGGCGCGGGCCGCGGCGTCGATGGACTACATCGCCGGCCAACTCTACACCAGCCCGCGCTGGGCCAACATCGACGCCCTAACCAAGGAGCAGCTGCTGCAGGGGCGGCAGGAGGTCCGGGCGGCCCTCGGCGTGGTGCCGGGTACATCATCTCAGGCGGTGGTGAACCACCTGACAACCGCGGCCAACGCGCTCGCCGGCGGCGACCCGGCCTTTGCCGTTGCCCAACTTGGCAGCCCGGTGTTCCAGGAACCGGGTGAGCAGGTGCTGCAGCGCCTGGCGAACCTGCCCTACATGCAGATGGCGAACGTCTCGACGACGCGGGCGGGCAACCAGCTTTTTCAAGAAGGAAGAGGTGACGCGTTTTACTGAGGAGGGGCTGCCCGACGCGCGGGCAGCCCCGGCCGGAAGGTGTCCCAGCTTAACGTATGGCGCGGAGCACCGAACGATCCTCGCCGGCCAGCGACCGGTAGATGGCCAGGTAGTCCTCCGCCATGCGCCGGGCGGTGAACCGATCCTCGAACCGTTGACGGACGGTGGCGCGCGATAGGTTGGATAGGCGGTCCACCGCCGACATAGCGCCCCGCTCGTCCTCAACGATGAAGCCGCTCACGCCGTCCTCCACGATCTCGGGGACGGAGCCGCGGTTGAAGGCGATCACCGGCGTGCCGCAGGCCATGGACTCGATCATCACCAGCCCGAACGGCTCAGGCCAGTCGATCGGCATCAGCAGCGCCCTGGCCCCGCTGAGGAATTCCGGCTTCTGGGCGTCGTTGATCTCGCCGACCATCTCCACGCCGCCGCCCGCGAGCATCGGGCGGATCACCTCGTCGAAATAGGCTTGGTCGACTCGATCAACCTTGGCGGCGATCTTGAGCGGGATGCCGCAGGCCCGGGCGATGCGGATGGCCTTGTCCGGACCCTTTTCCGGCGCGATCCGCCCCAGGAACGCCAGGTAGTCCTTCGGACCCGGCTGCGGGGTCAGCAGGTTTTCCGGCAATCCGTGCAGCACCGTGCCGGCATAGCGGGCCTGGGGCAACGGGCGGCGCTGCGCGTCGCTGATCGAGACGACGGGGGCGTTGGGGAACAGGTTGAACAGCGGCTGCCATTCCGGCAGGTCCAGCCGCCCATGCATGGTGGTGACGTACGGCGTGCGCTGACGGCTGAACAGGCTGAACGACCAGTAATCCAGGTGAAAGTGCAGCACGTCGAACTCGTCCGCCTGGCGGCGCACGGCTTCCATCATCAGCATCTGCGGCGCAATCGCGTCGCGGATCGTCGGGTCCAAGCGCAGGGCGCGCGGCCAAACCGGTTCCAGCTTGGCTGAGGTGACAGAGTCGCCACTCGCAAACAGCGTCACGTCATGACCCTGCGCGACCAACTCCTCGGTCAGGAACGAGACGACACGCTCTGTCCCGCCATACAGCTTGGGGGGGACCGCCTCATGCAGGGGCGCGATTTGCGCAATACGCATTGTTGGGCTTCTCCTCACATTCACGTTGCCTGAATAATCGCCAAAAGCGGCATTTGTTTGGCGACGTACCAAGGTCGCGGCATTTATGCTGCGTTGCAACGCAAACGTGAACGCCAACGCGGCACCGCGCCTCGCAGGCAATCTGAGTGCACGGATCGTGCCAAGGACCACGGGAAGGAATGGCCTGGACGCGCCGCAATGCGCCGCCGGCGTAGCTGGCAGCGGTTGGAACGCCGGCTTGGAAGGCTACGGCACGGCCAGGCCGTGAACGATGCGGGCGGAGCGTCTAAGGCCCGCCGCAGGGGCGCAGGCTTGCTTGCGCGACGCCCACGCGATGGAGGTGCTGCGCCGGTATGCAAACGCAGACCGCGGCCAACGGGCTGTGGCCCGGGCCGCGGAATGGAAGAATGATGGCAGGGAAGAGGAGGCTAGAAGCCTTCGCGCTCCAGCCGCTTGCGCTCCATCTTGCGGGCGCGGCGCACCGCTTCCGCGGCCTCGCGCGCCCGGCGCTCCGACGGCTTCTCGTAATGGCGCCGCAGCTTCATCTCGCGAAACACGCCCTCGCGCTGCATTTTCTTTTTCAGCGCCTTGAGCGCTTGATCGACATTGTTGTCACGAACGAGAACCTGCACTTGGCCGCTTTCTCCTGTTGCCCGGGGCACGCCGAGGCTTGGGCATGGTATGGGTCCGGTTTCGGACCACGGAAGCCGCGCCTATAGCACCGTCTCGCCGGCTCGCCAAAGCCTTTTGCCACCCCATCTGCAGCGAGGCTGCTGAACTGCTGAGGACGCCATGGCCATCCTGAAGATCGCCCGCATGGGCCACCCGGTCCTGCTGACCCCGGCCGCCCCGGTCGCTGACCCCGGCGCGCCCGAGATCCGCCGCTTGGTTGCCGACATGATCGAGACCATGGAGGATGCGCAAGGCGCCGGGCTTGCCGCGCCCCAGGTGCACGTCCCCTTGCGGCTGTTCGTGTTCCGGGTGCCGCCCGGCCGCGCGGAGCAGGCGGAGGGCGACGGCGAGATGGGCAACACCGTGGTGATCAACCCGGAGGTTGCCGCGGTCGGCGAGGGGATGGTGCTCCGCTGGGAAGGCTGCCTTTCGATCCCGGGCCTGCGCGCCGCTGTGCCGCGCCACCTCCGGGTACGCTACCGCGGGGTAGACCTGGACGGGCAGCCGATCGGCGCCGACGCCAGCGGCTTCCATGCCGGGGTTGTCCAGCACGAGAACGACCACCTGGACGGCATCCTGTATCCGATGCGGATGACCGACTTCCGCTTGTTTGGTTTCAACGAGGAGCTGGCCCGCGCCAGCGCGCCCCAGCCAAGGACCTGAGATCCATGTTCCAACCGCCTGAACGCAGTGCCGAGCGCGATGCCGCCATCGAGGCGCTGCTGCCGAACGTGCCGTTCGACGGCTGGACGCTGGACGCGTTGCGTGCCGCCGCCGGGCAGGATGCGGACTTGCTGTTTCCCGGCGGCACGATCGACATGATCGAGGCGTATTGCGACCTTGGCGACCGCTGGATGGAGGAGGGCGCCGCTGCGGCCGACTTGACGAATTTAGGCCTTTCCAAGCGGGTCCAGGCAGTCATCGCGCTACGCTTCCAGCAGAACCGGCCTTACAAGGATGCGGTGCGCCGCGCGTTGGCGGTTTTGGCTTTGCCGGGCAATGCCGGCGTTGCGCTGCGATGCACGGCGCGGACGGTGGACACCATCTGGCATGCCGCGGGGGACGGCTCGGCCGATTTCAGTTGGTATACCAAGCGCGCCATTCTGGCGGGGGTGTATGGCTCGACCCTGCTGTATTGGCTCAATGACGGCAGCGACGACGATGCACCCACGCTCGCCTTCCTGGACCGGCGGTTGGCGGGGGTCGGGCGGATTAGTGGCCTTCGGCGCTGGCTCGGCGCAGCGATGCGGGGGACGCCGCCGAACGTCGCGGCCTGAGCAGTTTGCTCCGGCCAAAGGGCAACGGCGGCGCTTGAGCCGCCGGGTCCGGGTTCCTATTTTATCAGTGCAAGCACTTTTGAAGGCTGCCTTTTGAGGGGCCATCACGTGCGCGTTGCCTGATTTATAGGAACGTGGAATGGATATTGAAAAACTGACCGAACGGTCCCGCGGCTTTCTGCAAGCCGCCCAGACGATCGCAATCCGCGAGTTCAACCAACGCCTAACCCCGGAGCACCTGCTGAAGGCGCTGCTGGATGACGAGCAAGGCGCTGCCGCCGGGCTGATTCAGGCCGCCGGGGGCGATGCGGCCGCGATCAAGCGGGCCGTGGATGCTGAGGTGTCGCGCATTCCCAAGGTGCAAGGCTCCGGCGCCGGCCAGCCGCAGGCCACGCCCGATCTGGTCCGCGTGCTGGACGGAGCGCAGCAGGCCGCGAGCAAGGCGGGAGACGAGTACGTCGCGCAGGATCGGCTGCTGCTGGCGCTTGCCGCAAGCGACACGCCGGCAGCCCGGGCATTGCGCGCCGGCGGAGCCACGTCGCAAGCCCTGGAGCGGGCGGTGACCGACATCCGAAAAGGCCGCAAGGTGGACAGCCCTAATGCCGAGGCTGGGTTTGACGCCCTAAAGAAGTATGCACGCGACGTGACGGCCCTGGCGCGCGACGGCAAGCTCGACCCGGTGATTGGCCGTGACGAGGAGATCCGCCGCACCATCCAAATCCTCGCCCGGCGCACCAAGAACAACCCCGTGCTGATCGGCGAACCCGGCGTCGGCAAGACCGCCATTGTCGAGGGCTTGGCGCTGCGGATCGTCAACGGCGACGTGCCGGAATCCTTGCGCAACAAGCGGGTGATGGCGCTGGATCTGGGCGCGCTGGTGGCCGGCGCCAAGTTCCGCGGCGAGTTTGAGGAGCGACTGAAGGCGGTGCTCAAGGAGATCGAGTCTGCCGAGGGCGAGATCGTGCTGTTCATCGACGAGATGCACACCCTGGTAGGCGCCGGCAAGGCAGACGGTGCGATGGACGCGAGCAACCTGTTGAAGCCCGAATTGGCGCGCGGCGCGCTGCATTGCGTGGGCGCCACCACGCTGGATGAATACCGCAAGTACATCGAAAAAGACGCGGCATTGGCCCGGCGCTTTCAATCGGTGTTCGTCGGCGAGCCGAGCGTAGAGGACACCATCAGCATCCTGCGCGGTATCAAGGACAAGTACGAGCTGCACCACGGCGTCCGCATCACCGACGGCGCGCTGGTGGCGGCGGCGACGCTCAGCAATCGCTACATCAGCGACCGCTTCCTGCCGGACAAGGCGATCGACTTGATGGACGAGGCCGCGTCTCGCCTGCGCATGGCCGTGGACAGCAAGCCCGAGGCATTGGATGAGCTTGACCGCCGCCTGATGCAGCTACGGATCGAGCGCGAAGCGCTGCGCAAGGAGCCCGACGCCAACTCGCGCGAGCGACTGGAGCGGCTGGACAAGGAGATCGCCGACCTTGGCGAGAAGTCGGACGCGATGACGGCTGCTTGGGCCAGCGAGAAAGGCCGGGTGGCCGATACGCAGAAGCTCAAGGAACAGCTGGATCAAGCGCGCGGCGAGATCGAGGCGGCGCGGCGCCGCGGCGACTTGGCCCGGGCCAGCGAGCTGATCTACGGGACGGTGCCCGACTTGGAGCGGCGGATCGCTGGCGCGCATGACAGCGCAAGTCCGGCGGGCGGCTTGGTGAACGAGGCCGTGACGGCCGAGCAGGTTGCCGCCGTGGTGTCCCGGTGGACGGGCGTTCCGGTGGATCGGATGCTCGAAGGTGAGCGCGCTAAGCTGCTGCGCATGGAGGACGAGTTGCGCCGCCGCGTGGTAGGGCAGGAAGACGCGCTGCAGCACGTGGCGAACGCGGTGCGCCGGGCGCGGGCGGGTTTGCAGGACCCGAACCGGCCGATCGGCAGCTTCCTGTTCCTCGGCCCGACCGGCGTGGGCAAGACCGAGCTGACCAAGGCGTTGGCCGCGTTCCTGTTCGACGACGACCGGGCAATGCTGCGGATCGACATGAGCGAGTTCATGGAAAAACACTCAGTCAGCCGGCTGATCGGCGCGCCGCCGGGCTACGTCGGTTATGACGAGGGCGGCGTGCTGACGGAGGCGGTGCGTCGGCGTCCCTACCAGGTAATCTTGTTTGACGAGGTCGAGAAGGCGCATGAGGACATTTTCAACGTGCTGCTGCAAGTGCTCGACGACGGGCGGCTGACAGACGGGCAGGGACGCACGGTTGATTTCCGCAACACCATTATCGTGCTGACCAGCAATTTGGGTAGCGACGTGCTGGCGGCGCAGCCGGACGGCGAAATCTCGGCGATGGCGCAAGCTCAGGTCATGCGGGTGGTGCGTGAGCATTTCCGGCCTGAGTTCCTGAACCGGCTGGACGAAATCGTGCTGTTCCGGCGCTTGCAGCGGAGTGACATGGCCGTGATCGTGGATATCCAGTTGGCCCGGCTGCGGGACATGCTGGCCGACCGCAAGATCACGCTGCACCTCGATCAGCGGGCGACCGATTGGCTGGCGGAGGCGGGATACGACCCCGTCTACGGCGCCCGGCCGCTGAAGCGGGTCATCCAGCGCAGCTTGCAGAACCCGTTGGCGCAGAAGCTTCTCGAAGGGGCGGTCCGCGACAACTCGACAGTTGAGGTATCGGCAACCCGGGACGGATTGGTTGTGGGCGAGCAGGTTTCGGCCGCCGCCTAGTGGGGTCGAAGCGGCTGTGTTGGATCATGCCAAGCGTTTGGCATGACCCGCATAGCAGCTATGAAGAAGCTCGACTGAATTTGGAGTCAGATCGTCTTGTACCGAAAGTCAGTGTTTTCAAAGGCAAAGTCGATCTGACTTAGTTTTGCCACGTCGTTGACACGGCTGGGTGCAGCGACTAGATAGCTCCTCACCGGACACGGCGCGTCCGGTCGAGTTTTCGCCTTCGGGCGCTTGTTCATTGACCTTTGAATCTGGTTGTAATGGAAGGGATATGTTGGCGG
>CALMVT010000354.1 GCA_937873175.1 uncultured Acetobacteraceae bacterium
GGTGATCTCGCCGTCGAGCATGTAGAAGATCTCGTCGGACCAGGTGTGCTTGTGCGGGCCGGGGCCGGACCCTTTCGGCAGCAACTGATCCATCATCGAGAACCGGCCGCCGGTGTCGCCGCCATGTGCGAGCACCATCCACAGGACGTCCGCCATCCAGTAGGCGGGCGCCGTGTCGGCATTGCTGGTGAACGGCACCGACCCGGGGATCGGCGGCAAGGGGGCAGGGGCATCGGTGGTCATGCTGGACTTTCCTTGGATGATCGGGGCCAACGCGCCGCCAAGCGGGCGGCGGCGTCATTGCGGACCACGGTTCAGGCGGCAGCCCGGCGGGGCAGCGCCCGTGCGGCGAACGCGGCGAAGCTTTCAAGACTCAGGTCGGGATAGCGGTCGTTCTGCAAGCCGGAAAGCGCCGTCTGGCCGGTCAGCATATAAAGATGGTAGGCCAGCATCACCGCCTCCATCGGGTTGGACGTGTCCTTGTGCGCTTCCGCCTTCGCGGCGCGCAGGGCGGCTTCCGAGCCGTTCGAGCGCCGCTCAAACGAGCGTCCGGTCTGCATCTCGATCACCCCCGTCGCGTCCAGGATGGAGATGCGGTCGCCGGCGAACGCGAACTTGCCGCTCCCCACGGTCCGGTCGAGCGCGACCCGCGCCACCATCCGCGCCGTGTCCTCGACACAGGTGACCTCGATGGGCTGCGTGCCGTCGCTCCAGAAGCGCACGACGCCGTCGCCGCCGATCACGCCTGCCCCCGGCTTGAACATGTCCATGAACGCGCCCTGCAGGACATGGACGTGCTCAATGCCGGTGGCCGCAATCGCCTCGTCCGCGGTGCGGCGCAGGTCGAACATCATGTGCTCGCCGGGCGTCGCCTTGAACAGGTCGAGCGCGTAGTCCGACGGCAGGATGCGGCGCACGCCGTTGCGGCGGCCGGCCTCGGCCAGCGCCACCTGGCCGCCGATGATCACATCCGGCCCGCCCTGGACGGCGGACACGATCACGTCCACGCCTTGCGTCGCGTGGTCGAGGGCGGCGCGGTCAGCGAGGTCCCCTCGATGATCTCGGCGCCCCGCGCCAGCAGCGGGCTGAGCGCGGCACGCTTGCCGGCGTCCCCGCCGCGGACCAGAAGGCGCAGGTGCGCCTCGGGCTGGTTCAGCAGGTGGCGGGCGATCTGGCTGCCCAGCATGCCGGTCGCGCCGGCAAGGCGAACGGTTTGGGTCATGGGTCAGTGTCCTTTCGGGTTCGTCCTCAACCATCTGGCTGTTCCCTGGGCCTCGATTAGTCCGCGAAAGCTGGACAGCGCGTTCCCGCGGTGGAACGCTTGGCGCCATGTTCGACCTTGGCGACCTCCGCGCCTTCGCCCGCATCGCGGATCTCGGCAGCCTGTCGGGCGCCGCCCGTGCGCTCGGCATGCCGAAGTCCTCCGCCAGCCGCTCGCTCGCGCGGCTGGAAGCGGCGGCCGGCGCTGCGCTGATCGAGCGTTCGACGCGGCACATGCGGCTGACCGACGCCGGGCGCCTGCTGCAGCGTCACGCACGGCGCATCCTCGACGACGTCGGCGAGGCCGAGGACGCATTGACCGGGCTGGTCGGCGTGCCGCGCGGCACGCTGCGGGTGAGCGTGGGCTTCACCTTCGCCGTGGGGCCGCTGGCGCCGATGCTGCCACGGTTCCTCGCCCGCTACCCCGAACTGCGCGTCGCGCTCAGCATCGACAACCGCAACGTGGACCTGCTCGCCGAGGACTTCGACATCGCCATCCGCATCGGGCCGCTGCGCGATTCCGAGCTGATCGCGCGCCGGCTGGCGACGGTTGCGCTTTGGACCTGCGCCAGCCCCGCCTACCTCGCAACGCGCGGCACGCCCCATGCGGTGGAGGACCTGCGCTCGCACGAGCTGATCGGGCGCTTGGACCGCAAATCCACGTGGCGGTTCCGGGCGCCGGGCGGTGCGCCGCAGGAGATCGAGGTCGTGCCCGGCACGGTGATCCCGGAACCCGCCGTGCTCAAGACGGTGCTGATCGGCGGCGCCGGGATCGGCCGCCTGCCGGATTTTCACGCGGCGGATGCGGTCGCCGCGGGAACCCTGGTCAGGCTGCTGCCGGAGCACGAGGACGACTCTGTCGAGGTGCACGCCCTTTACCCCAGCCATCGCAGCCTGTCGGCCAAGGTCCGCGTGTTCATCGACGCGCTCGCGGAGCACCTCGACCGCGCCAGCCATGCATAAAACAGGCGCCCGGAACGGCTACTCGACCGGTGCAGGGACAGGGCTGACTTCGACCGCTGCCCGGCGGCGGTCCAGCCGCGGGCTCAGCGCGTCCATGGTGAAATACACGACCGGCGTGGTGAACAGCATCCAGCATGATGCCGCTCCTCTTCACGATGCCGATCAGCAGGATGACGCCAATGACGCCGATCTACATGGCTTTCGCGGCCGGCGACCTCATGCCGAAAACCTTGGCGCGCTTCCGCGAGGTGCGATCGCACCTCGCGGTCAACCTCCGCTACAGCTCATCGCAGGTGCAGAAGATCCAACTGGCGGCCGGCGAGCTCGACGCGGGCTTTCTCATCGGCCCCTTCGACCATCATGACTTCCAAAGCGTCGTCCTTGCGTCCGAACCGCTTTACCTGCTCCTGCCGGACGGGCACGACCTGCTCCAGCTTTCATGCGTGGACCCCTTCGCAATCGGCGCGATGCCGCTTGCATTGGGCGACATGAGCGAGTGGGAAAGCTTTCGGCAACGGCTCCGCGACATCTTCGGCCGCTACGGCATCGGCCTCCACGTCGCCTACCGGTCTGCCAACGTCCTGGCTCTGGTCGGCCTCGTCAGGGCAGGGCTTGCCGCGACCATCCTGCCGGACAACCTGCTGTTGATCGCCGGGCCGGGTGTCGCCGCGCGCAGGATCGAGGGTGACGACGTGAAGGTCAGCACGGTGTTGGCCTGGCGGCGCGACCCGGCCCCCATCGTTTCCGACTTCGTGGCCTGCGCGCGAACCGTGAGCGGCATCGCGGAATGAAGCCATCCCGATCGCCCGGCGCAACAGGCGCGCATGCGTTGACCACCCGGCGGGCGGGGTGCCGCCTCCGCGCCGGGCAAGCGCGTGATTTTTCGACACCCGTGCGAACCGCGCATCAGTGCCGGCCCAATCAACACTTCATCCGAGGCCGCACGTCACCGATTTTCCTGCTGGAAGGCATGACACGATGTTTGATCTGATCATTCGCAACGCCAATTTGCCGGATGGGCGCACCGGCCTCGATGTCGGCTGCCGCGGGGGCAGGATCGCCGCCCTTGAAGCCGGGATCGCGGCGGATGCGGGCCAAGTGGTCGATGCGGGAGGCAGGCTTCTGTCGCCGCCCTTCATCGACATCCACTTCCACATGGACGCGACGCTGTCGCTCGGCAGGCCGCGGCGCAACCGCTCCGGCACCCTGCTCGAAGGCATCCAGCTTTGGGGCGAGCTTCGCCCCATGCTGGATCGCGAGGAGATGGTCGCCCGCGCGTTGCGCTATTGCGACCTGGCCGTGGCGCAGGGGCTGCTCGCGGTCCGGAGCCACGTCGATGTCACCGACGATCGCCTGATCGGCGTCGAGGCGCTGCTGGAGGTGCGGGACCGGGTGAAGCCTTACTTCGACCTGCAGCTCGTGGCGTTTCCGCAGGACGGCTATTTCCGCCGGCCCGGCACGGCCGCCAACCTCGAACGCGCCCTCGACATGGGCGTGGAGGTGGTGGGCGGCATCCCCCACGGCGAACGCACCATGGAGGACGGCCGCCGTTCGGTGACGGCACTTTGCGAGTTGGCGGCCGGGCGCGGCCTGATGGTGGACCTGCACTGCGATGAGACCGACGATCCGATGTCACGCCACATCGAGACGCTGGTCTTTGAAACCCAGCGCCTCGGGCTGGGCAGGCGCGTGGCCGGCTCCCACCTCACGTCCATGCATTCCATGGACAATTACTATGCTTCCAAGCTTCTGGCCTTGATCGCCGAAGCCGGCGTCCACTGCGTGCCGAACCCGGTCGCCAACATCGTGCTGCAGGGACGGCACGACACCTATCCCAAGCGGCGCGGCCTGATGCGCGTGCCCGAACTGCTGGCGCTCGGCGTGACGGTTGCGTTCGGCCAGGACTCCATGCTGGACCCCTGGTACCCGCTGGGCAACGCCGACATGCTGGATGTGGCGAGCATGGCCGTCCACGTGGGGCACATGACGAGCCTTGCGGCCATGAAGGACAGCTTCGACGCCGTTACCGTAAACGCCGCGGAGGTGTTCGGCCTGCAGGATTACGGAATTGCGGTCGGCAACCATGCAGACTTCGTGCTGCTTGAGGCCCGGGACACCGTTGAGGCCATCCGCCTTCGTGCCGCCCGCTTGGCTGTGATTCGCCGGGGGCGGATCATTGCGCAGTCGGCGCCCCGGACTGCGACCTTGGCGCTCGAAGGACGGCCCGTTGCGGTCGAGCCGTGGCGCTACGCGCCCGCGGACGCCGACTGATACCCCCGCGTTCGGCCCAATCTCGAACGCCGTTTCAGCGGTGGTGGAACGTCCCTGCAATGGGAGCGATGCACGACTGGTTCCTGGCGTCCGACGCGGCCTCCTACATCACGGGCACCACCTTGCCCGTGGCAGGCGGGGACCTGGGTTGACTTTGGGGTTGGCGCGGCCGGGCCGTGGCTTGCGCGCGAACGGCAGCCGGGCCGAACCCGGCACAGAGGGCAAGCGCCATGGCAGGCGCTGCACTGGGAGAACGTAAAGATGAGCGGATCGATCATCGACAGCCCCGCGGCGCAGCAACTGTTCGCCCGGGCCGCCGGGCTGGACGGGGCCGGCGGGAACGAGCGGCTGAAGCGCATCGTGCAGCGGATCACGACCGACCTGTGCCGCATGGTCGAGGAGTTCGACGTGACGCCGAGCGAGTTCTGGACCGCGGTGGGCTATCTCACCCGGCTCGGCCAGGCCAACGAGGCCGGGCTGCTGGTGGCCGGCTCGGGCACTGAGCACTTCCTGGACCTGCTGATGGACGAGAAGGAGCGCCGGGCCGGGCTGGAAGGCGGTACGCCGCGCACCATCGAGGGGCCGCTCTGGCTGGCCGACGCGCCGATGGAGAAGGGCGAAGCGCGGCTGGACCAAGACCCGGAGCAGGGCACGGTGCTGTTCATGGAAGGCCAGGTCAAGGACGCGAACGGCACGCCTATCCCCGGCGCGGTGGTGGATGTGTGGCACGCCAACACCAAGGGCGGCTACTCCTTCTTCGACCCATCGCAAAGCGCCTGGAACCTGCGCCGCCGGATCGAGACGGACGGGGAAGGGCGCTACCGCTTACGCTCCATCCTCCCGTCCGGCTACGGCTGCCCGCCGGACGGGCCGACGCAGGAGCTGCTGAACCACCTCGGGCGGCACGGGCAGCGGCCCGCGCACGTCCACTTCTTCGTGGAAGCGCCGGGCCACCGGAAGCTGACCACGCAGATCAACATTGCCGGCGACAAGTTCCTGCACGACGATTTTGCCTTTGCCACGCGCGACGGGCTGATCCCGGAGGTCGTGCGCCACGACGACCCCGCGGAGATGAAGGCGCGCGGCCTGGGCGAGCCGTTCGTGACCATCCGGTTCGACTTTGCCCTGAACCGGGACGCCGCGAACCTGCCGGAGGCCGTGGTCGTGCGCGAGCACGCCAAGGCCGCCTGACACGCGGCGGCACCGCCCATCCGCGGGCCGCGCCGCGCCCACCCAACGGAGGCCACCATGCCCGACTCTCTTCCCCCCGACGCGCACGGCATGGCCCGTGACCTGGCCATCGCGGACGTGCAAAGCACGATCGTGGACGTGCCCACGGTGCGGCGGCACAAGCTGTCCAACACCTCGGTCACGGCGCAAAGCTACGTCCTCGTCCGGGTGCGCCTGGCCAACGGCGCGGAGGGCATCGGCGAGGCCGCGACCCTCGGCGGACCCCGCTGGAGCGAGGAAAGCGTCGAGGCCATGAAGGCCAACATCGACGCCTACCTCGCGCCCGCCGTGCTGGGCCTGCGCGCCGACCAGTTCGAGGCGGCCGGGCTGCGCATGGACGCGGCGGCCAAGCGCAACAACGCCGCCAAGGCTGCGGTCGAGACGGCGCTGTTCGACGCGGTCGGCAAAACTTTCGGCCTGCCCGCCGCGGCCTTGCTCGGCGGCGCGGTGCGCGATCGCGTGCCCGTGCTGTGGACGCTCGCCTCCGGCGACCCGGCGCAGGAGGTGGAGGAAGCCGGGTGCAAGCTCGACGCCCGCCTGCACCGCACGTTCAAGGTCAAAGTCGGCGCGCAGGACCCGGCCGCCGACATGGCCCGGATGCGGCACCTGGCGCGGGCGCTGGAAGGGCGCGCGACTCTGATCGTGGACGCCAACCAGGCCTGGGACGAGACCGTGTCCGCCCGCTGCCTGCCGCAGCTCGCCGAGATGGGCGTGGTGCTGGTGGAGCAGCCCGTGCCGGCCTGGAACGTCGCGGGCTTGGCCCGGCTGCGCGCCCGCCCCGGCACGCCGCCCTTGCTCGCGGACGAGTGCGTGTTCGACGCGCACGACATGCTGGCGGTGGTCCATGCCGCCGCGGCCGACGCGGTGTCGCTCAAACTGGTAAAGCACGCCGGGCTGCTGGGCGTGAAGCGCGTGGCCGCCGTGGCGGAGGCGGCGGGCATCGGCCTGTATGGCGGCTGCCTGCTGGAAAGCTCGGTGGGCGCGGCGGCGCACCTGCAGGTATTCAGCACCTTGCGCGAGCTGGCCTGGGGCTGCGAGCATTTCGGCCCGCAGATCCTGACCGGCGAATACGTGACGGAGCCGCTGCGCTTCGAGGAGTTCCACGTCCACCTACCCACCGGACCCGGTATCGGCGTGGCCGTGGACGAGGACAGGCTACGCCACTACGCGCGGGCATAGGAGGGGAACGGTGCTGTATCACGTGAGAATGGACGTGCGCCCGCCGCACGGCATTGACCCGGCGGAGTTCGACCAGTTGAAGGCGGAGGAAAAGGCCCGCGCCCAGGCGCTGCAG
>CALMVT010000355.1 GCA_937873175.1 uncultured Acetobacteraceae bacterium
AAACATCCAGAGATGGGCAGCGACACCCAAGCCAGCAATCAGGTCAGCTCAACCCAGGGTAGTTGTGAAAACCGCCTCTAAGGTAGATCTAAATCCAACCAAGGGAGCGAAAAAGCGGGAAAGGTGGTATTTACCTTGACATGATAATTAGGAACGAGACTGTAACGGTTAAGCCGACCAACTCTGCAAAGGCCATCGCTGCCATCAAGTCGTCGCGCGACAAGAGTTGGCTGCTGGGATTTCGAGCACGGATGGAAGCCGTTGACGCACCTGAATTCATCGCTGCAATCGACAATCGGCTTCGCGAGCTTGGTGAGCAGACACTGCGCCAAGTTATCAGCAAACCTCTGGTCGATTTGACCCTAGCAGTGCGCGTCCGTGAAACGATTCGAGTTTATGAGAAATTCCCAGCCTACAAGCACGGTGGCAAACGCATCGGCGCGTCACGCACGAGGGCAATGATTGAGCGCTGGGGAGAAAAGGAGGCGTGAGGCGAACTGTTGTTAACCTTACGACATTAACCGATCTCGAACTGCTTTCGAAATATGGTCGGCTGGATTGTGCTTGGGAGCAGATTATCTTGGACTTCCCGGATCAGTTTGACGCCAGCGTTGTGGCCAAAGCCCGAGAGAGCTTGGCCCGTTTGCTTGCCGCTTAAAGGTTGGCCTGCACGTCCAGGGGCGGATGATCGTCCGGCCCGTAGAACAGCGCCGCGCATTCCTCCCGTAGCACGCCGCCCACCACCGGCAGGTCAGTCCGGTAGGCATCGCGGATGAAGTTCATGGTGTCGAGGTGACGGTCCTCGAAATACATCCGATGCACGTCGTCTCGCCCGGCGCCATACACGATGCGGTCGATGCGGCTCCAAATGCTCGCCATGGTGCACATGCCGCAAGGCTGCAGCGTGGAGTAAAGCGTCGCCCCTCGCAGCTCGTCGCGCTCAAGCGCCGCCCCGGCCCGGCGGATCGCCACCATCTCTGCATGGGCGGTCGGGTCATGGCGCAGCCCGACCTCGTTGTGCCCTTCCGCCACGACGCGGCCATCGAGTACGAGCACGCAGCCGATCGGCGATGCGCCCTCCGTCCGGTCGCCCTGCCGGGCCAGTTCGAGCGCGCGGGCCATGAACGCCCGGTCGGCGTCGGTCGCAGCGTCCGGCCCCGCCGCGCCGGGCGAGGCCCTTTCTTCAGGTGCGTCTGTCGTCATCCCTGCCCCAGCGCCGCCGGGGCAGGGAAGTTGCGCAGTTTTTAGGCGCTCTTGGCCATGATCTCGTCCGCGATGTTGCGCGGCACGGGGTCGTAATGGTGGAACTGCATGGTGAAGCTGGCCCGGCCCTTGGTCATGCCGCGGAGCTGGCTGATGTAGCCGAACATCTCCTTGAGCGGCACGTGCGCGCGGACCATCACCGTGCTGCCGGCGCTGTCCTGGCTTTGGATCGTGCCGCGCCTGCGGTTCAGGTCGCCCACCACGTCGCCCACATGGTCCTGCGGCGTCGTCACCTCCACGTCCATGATCGGCTCCAAGATGATCGGCGCCGCCTTCTTCATGCCGTCCCGGAAGCACGCCTTGGCCGCAATCTCGAACGCCAGCGCGGACGAGTCCACATCGTGGTACTTGCCGTCCACCAGGCTGTATTTGAAGTCCACCGTGGGGAACCCGGCGAGCACGCCCGTTTCGCACTGGTTCTTGATGCCCTTCTCGACCGCCGGGATGTACTCCTTGGGAATCGAGCCGCCGACCACCTTGTTCTCGAACACCACGCCGCCGTTCCGTTCCAGCGGCTCGAAGATGATCTTCACCTCCGCGAACTGGCCGGAGCCGCCGGTCTGCTTCTTGTGGGTGTAGGTTTCGGTATGGGAGCGGCTGATCGTTTCGCGATACGCCACCTGCGGCGCGCCGATGTTGGCGTCCACCCCGTATTCCCGCTGCAAGCGGTCGATGATGATCTCCAGGTGCAGCTCGCCCATGCCCGACAGGATGGTTTGCCCGCTTTCCTGGTCGGTGCGCAGCCGCAGGCTCGGGTCCTCGCCGGCCAGCTTCTGCAGGCCGAGCGTCATCTTCTCGACGCCCTCCTTGGTCTTCGGCTCCACCGAAATGTCGATCACCGGGATCGGGAAGGACATGCGCTCCAGCACCACCGGGTCCTCGGCGGCGGCCAGGGTGTCGCCGGTGCCGGTGTCCTTGAGGCCCACGAACGCCGCGATGTCGCCCGCGTGCACTTCCTTGATCTCCGCCCGCTTGTCGGCGTGCATCTGGAACATGCGGCCGATGCGCTCGCGGTGGTCCTTGGTGGTGTTCATCACCGTGTCGCCAGACTTTAACGTGCCGGCATACACCCGCACGAAGGTCAGGGTGCCATACTTGTCGTTGATGATCTTGAACGCGAGGCCGGCGAAGGGCGCGGTCGGGTTGGCGGGGATGATGCGGCGGTCGGCCGTTTCCTCCTCGTCCTCCTCGGCGGCCACCTTGATGCCGGGCACGTCGATGGGGCTGGGCAGGTAGTCGAGCACGGCGTCCAGCAACGGCTGCACGCCCTTGTTCTTGAACGCGGTGCCGCACAGCACCGGGCGGAACGCGCCGCTGATGGCGCCCGCCTTGATGCAGCGCTTCAAGGTCTCGACGGACACGTCGCCCTTGTCGAAATACTCCTCCATCGCCTCGTTATCGACGGAAAGCGCGGTGTCCAGCAGTTGCTGCCGGTACTCCTGCGCCTTGTCCTGCAGGTCGGCCGGGATCGCCTCGTCGTGGAACTTCGCGCCCAGCTCGCCGCCTTCCCAGATGATCGCCTTCATCTCCACGAGATCGACCACGCCCACAAAGGTGTCCTCGATGCCGATGGGGAGCTGCAGCGGCAGCGCCACGATGTCGAGCTTCTCCTTCAACGTGTCGAACGCCCGGTAGAAGTCCGCGCCCGTGCGGTCCAGCTTGTTGATGAAGATGATGCGCGGCACGTTGTAGCGGTCGGCCAAGCGCCAGTTGGTCTCGCTCTGCGGCTGCACGCCGGCCACGCCCTCGATGATGAACACCGCGCCGTCCAGCACGCGCAGGCTGCGGTTCACTTCGATGTTGAAGTCGATATGGCCCGGCGTGTCGATGATGTTGATGCGGTGGCCCTTCCACTCGCACGTCACCGCGGCGGACGTGATGGTGATGCCGCGCTCCCGCTCCTGCGCCATGTAGTCGGTGGTGGTGTTGCCATCATGCACCTCGCCGATGCGGTGGGACACGCCGGTGTAGTACAGGATGCGCTCGGTGGTGGTGGTCTTGCCGGCGTCGATGTGCGCGGTGATGCCGATGTTGCGGATCAGGGCAAGCGGGTTGGCTTCGGTCTCGGACACGGTTCTGCTCCATTCGTAAGCCGGGCATGCGATGAAGGGCGCCGCCAGGCCCCTTGCCCAGCGCGCCCTGTCATGCGCCCCTCGCCACGAACAGCGCCCGGCGGGGGCCTTGGATCACGGCTTATGTGCGTCACGAACCGCGGAAATGCAAGACGATCCTACGCCGCAATCCAGCCGTCCGGCCCCTCCCGCGCCCGCCCCTCCGCCCGCAACTTGAGCAGGTGCGCCAGCACGTTGCGCTCCGCCGCCCGGCGCAGCCGCTCGCCCACATCCGGATACAGCGCCTCCGTCAGCGCCCGCGTGCCCTGCGGCGCCGGGCCGAGCGCCGCCAGCAGCACCGCTTCCCGCGCTTCCCGATGCGCCAGCAGGTCCCGCACAAAGGCCCACGGCTCCGGGATCGGCGGGCCGTGGCCGGGCAGGAACACGGCGTCGTCCCGGTCCAGCAGCCGGTGCAGGCTCCTGAAATACGCTGCCATGTCGCCGCCGGGCGGGCTGACCACGCTGGAGGACCAGCCCATCACGTGGTCGCCGCTGAACAGTACGCCGCCCGGCCCGGCAAAGCACAGGTGGTCCGCTGCGTGCCCCGGCGTCCACACCGCCCGCCAGCCACCTACGCTGTCCCCCTCCTGCAGCGCCACGTCCGGCATGACCTCCGCCACTGCGGGGGCGTGCCAGGCATGCACCGGCGCCCCCGTGGCGGCCCGCAGCGCCGGCATCGCGCCGATGTGGTCGATATGCGTGTGGGTCAGCAGGATGCGCGCCACCGTGTCCCCGGCCGCGGCCAGCACGGCGGCGAGATGCGCCGGGTCGTCCGGCCCGGGGTCCAGCACGGCCGTGCCCTCCGGCGTATCAAGGAGGTACGTGTTGGTGCCGTGATAGGTCATCGGCCCCGGATTCGCCGCCACCACCCGGCGGATGCCGGGCGCGACGGCCAAGGGCACGCCGCGCGGCGGCTCCGACTCCGTCAGGAACGGCATGGGAGGGCGTCAGGCAAGCGTCGCCTCCGCCGCCATGCATACGCGCCCGCCCTCGTCCAGCGTGCGGAGCCGCCACGCGCCGCCTTCTTCCCACGCTTCGGTCGTCAGCGGCGCCCCGTGGAACGCCGGGCGCATGCCGCGGAAGCTGAACGCCGCCATGTTACGATCCGCCAGCAGCCCGGCCAGCCATGTCGCCTGCAGCGGCCCGTGCACCACCAGGCCCGGATAGCCCTCCACGTCCCGCACGTAATCCATGTCGTAATGGATGCGGTGCCCGTTGCCGGTCAGCGCGGAATAGCGGAACAGCAGTACCGGGTCCGGCAGCACCGTGCCGCGCAGCGCGCCCGACGGCGCGGGCGGCGCCGGGTCGGCAGGCTTGGCGGCCGCGCCCTCCGTGCCGCGATACACGATGTCCTGCTCTTCCTCGATCGCCGGGCCGCGCGGCCCTTCGATGGCGTGGGCGACGGTGACGAACACCAGCCGCCCGCTGCCGCCCTGCTTTTCCTTCACCGACAGGATCGTGCTGCGGCGAAGCACCGCCTCCCCCGCGTGCAGCGGCCCGAGGACCTTGACCCGGCCCCCCGCCCACATGCGCCGCGGCAGCTCATCGACCGGCGGCAGGAACCCGCCCCGCCGCGGATGCCCGTCCGGCCCGAGCCGGTCCGGCGTCACCCAGTCTTGGAACAGGGTCCAATGCCACAAGGGCGGCAGCCGCTCCGGCACGTCCACCCCGAGCGTCGCCGCCATGCCGTGCAGCAGATGCGCGCCCACGACATTGATGCGCGTTTCCGTCCGGCCGACGTGATCTTCGTGCATCATGCCGACAGCACAGGCCCTGTGCGCGCCGCGGTCAAGTCACGCCCGGCCGCGGACCGGAGGCCGCCGTCCTCACGCCGCGGGGCTGCCGCTGGGCGGCGGCTTGGGCAACGCCGCCGGGGCGTGCGCGGCGTCCGTGTCACCCGGCTCCGAGCGGGGCGGGGCGGCGAACGGCGAGGAAATGGCGGACCCGCCGCGCGGCCCCGTTTCCGACGCGAGACCGGTGTCGGGCGGCGGGGCGGTTGTCTTATTCGGCTCCGAACGAGGCGGGGCGGGCTTGGCGGCTTTCTCCGCATCAACCGCCGGCATGTCGTGCCGCACCGGCGTTGCGAGGGTTGCCGGTCTGCTTGGCCGGGCCGGTTCGGGCGCCGTGGAACGCCCGTCGGTGATCCGCTGGTTGTATTGCAGCGCGGGCGCCGGGGCGCCCTCCCCCGATGCCGGCCGGAGCAGCCCGTGCACATAAGGCGCACGCACCACGATCATCGCGAGCAGCACGAGGAGGAACAGCAGGCCGAACGGCCATCCGTAGCTGATGGTCATCTGCATGTTGATCGCCCCGGCGATCAGCAGGATGGCCGGGAAGATCCAGAAGCGGCGCCTTTCCGGCACCGCCTCGTATCGCTCGTTCAGCCCGGCGATCCAGTCCGCGCCGGCGCCCCCGATCGCCAGCCGCGGCGTGCCGGGTTCGCCGGAGGGCAGGGCATGGTCCGGCGTGATCCAGCCGAGGAGATAGGGCACGCGCACCGTCGCCACGAACAAGACGCCAAGCAGCACCAGGAGGGCGAAGGGAAACCCGACCGACGACAGGCTCAGCAGCATGTTGATGGCGCCGAGGATGATGAGCGGCCAAAGGATGAGCTGAAACCGCCATTCCTGCGGCAGTCCGTCATACCAGCGATTCCAGTCAGACAGGCGCTCGGCGAACGTCATGTCGTGCTCCTCCGAAATGTTATTGTAGCGGCAACTCCAACGAACTCTGGCAGCGGCAATCAGGGTGCACGATCACCGGCGAGAGTCCAGGGCGGCGCGCGCCGAATCCGCCGGAATCGTCGCTTGGGACTGCCCTGCGCCGCCCCGGCACGGCAGGGCACCAGCGACGGACGGGAAGGAAATGCTGGCACAATGAGAACATGATAAATTCATTGGCCGGGTCCGAACCCCGCGTGGCCACGCGGCGCGATTTGGGCCTCACGCTGAACCCCGCTTTTTCCCTTGGGAAACGGCATAGGCTCTGTTGCGCCCGGCTACGTCAATTCGCCGGGCAACGAGCCGCCGCCCCGGGTCGCACGGTGCGCCAGTCCCCCCTTCCTTGAGAGGGAGGAATTGACGCACCGGCTCCCAGCCGGGGGCACGTTGGGGGCCAGAATTGCCGCAAACACGCCGGAATTGACATAGGAATTGACGCACCGGGTTTAGCTAAACTACTGATTCTATGCAATAAAAGGGGTGCCACCCTCCAAACGAATTGGTGCACGAATTGACGTATCAATTGACGCGGGAGTTGACGCAACTGACGCGCCCGGCCCCGCCATCAGCGCATCAAGGCCGCCCCGGCAAGCAGCAACGCCGCCGCGGCGAGCCGCTTCGCGCTGACCGGCAGGATGGGCAGGCCGAGCACCCCGTAATGGTCGAGCAGCAGGGAGCACAGCACCTGCCCCGCCATGACCAGCGCGATCATGCCGGCGGTGCCCAGCCGGGGCGCGGTTGCCGTGGTGGCCGACAGCACCACCGCGCCGCACAGCCCGCCCGTCCACACCCACCACGGCGCGCCGCCCAGGCCCTCCACCCGCGGCCCCGCCCGCAGCGCCACGCCCGCCACCAGCGCCAAGGCGGCGGTGAGCACCAGGCCCGAAATGCCGGCCGCCCACAACGGCGAGCCAACCAGGCGGGCGAGCCGGGCGTTGATCGCCGCCTGCAGCGGCAGCATCGCGCCGGCCGCCACCGCCAGCGTCACGTAGCCCCAGGCCATTCCCGCCGGCCGGCGCGCAGGCAGCCGCGGCTCAGGCGTACTGGCTTTCCGCCGATTGCGCCGGGCGCGGCAGGATCGGGGGGAGCGCCGCGATGCCGGTGATCTCCACCCGCCAGGAGGGATCGGCGAGGCGGGCCTCCACCGTGGCCCGCGCCGGCTTGTGCCGCTGGTCGAGCCAGGCGTCCCAGGCCCGGTTCACCGCGGGGAAGTCCGCCATGTCGGCGAGGAAGATCTGCACGGACAGCAGGTATGTCTTGTCCGTCCCCGCCTCGTTCAGCAACGCGTCGATTTGCCGCAGGATGTCGGCCGCCTGCTGCTCCGCGTTGCCCGCCGGGTCGTCGGCGACCTGCCCGGCCAGGTACACCGTCATGTTGTGCACCACGGCGCCGGACAGCCGGGCTTCGGGCGCGATGCGGCGGATGTTCATGGGGCGGGGGTCTCCAAAGGCCGGGTTGCGTGCGGATTATGCCGGGCTGGGCGCCGGGGGCAAGCCTGGCCGCCCTTGCGGGGCGGGGTTTGGCAGGCTCTGCCGAACATGAACGCTTGTTCGCCCGGGAACCGCCTGTGAATGGTTTCAGCCGACAACGCCAACCGGCCAGCGGTCCTCACCCGGCGACGTCCTCCCCAATCGCCCGCTCCCCCGGGACGGCGGCGGCCGGCCTGTTCCCGATCCGGAAGCCCAGGGTCCATATACCCAGCTCGGCATCCACAAGGGGCGGCGCGGCGACTACCCGCAAGCCCGTGAATTCGACGGGTTGGCATTCCAACGCGGGACATCGACTTCATCGACGATGGCCGGCCCAGGCAGCACGCAAACCCGCACCAGCACAACTACCGTTCAAACCCGACTAGCGGTTCCGCCGCAACGCGGACCGGCAGAACCGATGAGGTAGTCATGCTTCAGTTCACAACGTTGCCCATGCACGCCGAAAGCGGCTTGGTCACGCTGCGCTAAGTACTGGAAAAGCTGCCGGCGAACGACTTGCGGTGGCATGTCCTCGACTTTGAAGGGATCGGGACGGCACCTGGCAGCATGACCATGGAAGAGTTTGAACATGTGGTCCATGCCTCGCCGGAAGGCTACGGCCTGAACCGGGACAACTTGCTGGTGTTTGCGAGCGGCATCGAGCAGACCTGGAACGGCCTGATCGTGGGCTGTCAGCCCGACGCCCCGATCGTGGCTGAGCCTGTGCGGGCGGAGAATTTCGCTGGCTGCCGATACGTCGTTCAGGCGTCCGACAGCACCGAATGGTCGATCGGCGTTTCAAGCGAAACGGCGGACGTTCAAGCCGGGACAACCGCCGCACATTAAAAGAAGCGGCACGGCTCGGAGGGACCATGCGGCTGAACCTGCCGCGCTGGTCGGGATCAGGGGAAGGCTACGGCAAGGCTTTTGCCCGGGCGATCGTGCCCGCAAGCTCCCAAGACCGCTGGCTGCGCGTCAATGCGCTCCATCGCTTTGGCAGATAAGCGTCCGAAGCAGAACCTCACGGCGCATCGGACACCAAACTGCGCAGCAACATCGCTCAACGCCGCCCGCCCCGCCGGACCCGCCCCTCGCCACCCCGGCCATCTGTGCTATCCCCCGCCCCCATGGACGCCGCCGCCGACCCCGCCATCTTTCCCTCCGCCATCCCGGAGCACGACCGCATCGCCCGGCGCGCGCTGCGCCGGCACCGCGCCTTTGCCACCGGACTGCTGCTGCTGATGGCGGCGCTGACGCTGGGGAGCTACGCCCTGCCGCCGGGCTGGGGCACGGACCTGCTGCAGGCCAGCGCCAAGGCCGGATTCGTGGGCGGCATCGCCGATTGGTTCGCCGTGACCGCCTTGTTCCGCCACCCGCTGGGCCTGCCGATCCCGCACACCGCCATCATACCGAACCAGAAGGCGCGGCTGGGCCGGGCGCTGGGCCGCTTCGTCGCGGGGCACGTGTTCACCCCGGCGGAAGTGTCGCGCGTGCTCGGCCGCATCGACATCTCGGCCATCCTGTCGCGCTTCCTGTCCGACCCCGCCGCTGCCCGGCCCGCCGCCCGCGCATTGGCCGAGATGCTGCCCCGGGTGCTCGCGACCGTGGAGGACGGGCGGGCGCGGCGCACGGTGGCCCGCCTGGTGCCGCGCTTGATCGGCGGACCCGGCGCCGGGCGGATCGTGGCGCGTGCGCTGCGCAGCCTGGTGGACGGCGGGCGGCATCAGGAAGTGCTGGGCTTTCTGCTCACTGAGCTGCGCACGGCGCTGGACAGCCGGCACGCGGCGCTGCACGCATTCATCCAGGGCAAGGTGCGGGCGCAGGGCGGGCGGCTGGTCGGCTGGGCACTCGGCGCGCAGGTGGCGGAGCGCGTGCTGGGCGTGGTGCGGGAAGAGCTGGACCGCATGGGACCCGACGGCAGCAACATCCGCGAAGCCTTTGACGAGTGGGTGCGTCGCGAGATCGAGCGCATGGAAACCGATCCGCAGCGCGCCGCTGCGATCGGCCGGGCGGTGCGACGGGTGGTGGCGCATGAAACGGTGCAGGCATGGCTGTGGGACGTGTGGGCGCGGATGCGCGCGGCGCTGGAGAACGACACCCGCCGGCCCGGCGGCCATACGCTTTCTGCCATCGAGGCGGCGCTCGGCAACCTCGGCGCCTTTCTCGCGGAGGACGCGGCGGCCCGCGCACGGCTGCAGGCGGCGGCAGAGGGCGTGATCGCCTCCATGCTGCCAAGCGCCCAGGCGCAGATTGCCGACTTCGTGGGCGACGTGGTGGCCGGCTGGGACGCGAAGCAGATCACCGACCGAGTGGAGCTTCGGGTGGGCAAGGACCTGCAATACGTGCGGGTGAACGGTACGCTGGTGGGGTTCTTGGTGGGCGGGGTGCTGTTTTTGGTGCTGCAGGCGATCTTCGGGCACGTCGCCTTTTAGCGCGAAACGGGCACCGCGACCTCGTTGCGGCGCAGCGGCGGCAGGGTCCAGGGCGGGTCGTAGAACCACGCCACCGGCTCGCCCGCCGGGCGCCAGGCGGTGCCGGACAGCGCCGTTATCAGCGCCTTGCGGCGGTCCGCGAGCGCGTCCTCGGTCGCGGTGCCGGAAAAGCGCAGCACGGCCATTGTTTCCTCCGGCACCGGCACTATCCGCACCCGGGCGTCATTCGGCGCGGGCGGACTGGTCAGCGCGGCGGACAGGAAGAAGCGGATCGCCCAGCCTCCCTCGCCCGGCGCCTGCGCAACGGGCGCGGTCATGGCAATGCGCTCGCCGGCGCTTGCCTGGGCCACGGGCGCGGTCATGTCGATGCGCTGGCGGCCCGCGTTGCCCCCGAAGATGTAGCCGGCCAAACGGCGGAAGCCCTCGCCCCGGGCATGGTAGGCATCGCCGGGCACCACCGTTTCGGCGGTGAGGCGGGGGGCGTAGCGGCGGATTTCCACGTTGCCCAGGCGTTCCACGGTGCTGTATCGCGGCTCCTCCGTGCCGCTCCGGATGCCGAAGGCGGAGCAGGCGCTGATCAGCAGGCTTCCGAGCAGCGTCGCCACGGGGAGCACCCTCACGCTTAATCCGCCGCCAGCGCCGGCGGCGCGCCGGCTAGCGCCGATTGCAGGGCCTGCGCCAGGTCCGGGAGCTGGTAGGGCTTGCGCAGCATGAGCATGCCGCGCGGCACGGCGGCGGCGCCCGCCCCGGTGTAGCCGGTGGTCAGCAGCACCGGCAAGCCCGGGCGGCGGCCCCGGGCTTGCCGCGCCAGCGCCAGGCCGTCCATGCCGCCCGGCATCAGCACGTCGGTGAACAGCACGTCCACCGCCCGCCCGTCCGCCAG
The DNA here is from genome assembly GCA_937873175.1 of uncultured Acetobacteraceae bacterium. Lineage (GTDB taxonomy): Bacteria > Pseudomonadota > Alphaproteobacteria > Acetobacterales > Acetobacteraceae > CAHJXG01. Next base: position 10,879 of record CALMVT010000355.1, read on the forward strand.
CGCCCCCAGCGCCGCCGCCGCCGTGCCCACCCGCGTCGGGCGGTGGCCCAACTGCTCCAGCATATCCACGGCCAGCGCCGCCACGTCGTCGTCGTCCTCGCACACCAGCACGGCCGCGCCTCCGGCCTGCTGCGCCGTGGCCGCTCCGCCTGCCGAGGCCGCGGGGCGGGACACCGCCGCATCCGACACCGGCAACAGGAGGGACACGGCCGTGCCTTCCCCCAAGCGGCTCCGCAAGCGCACGCCGCCGCCGCTTTGCCGGGCAAAGCCATACACTTGGGCGAGGCCGAGGCCGGTGCCCTGCCCCACGCCCTTGGTGGTGAAGAACGGCTCGAACACCCGGGCCTGGGTGTCCTCCGACATGCCGGTGCCGGTGTCGGCGACGGTGAAGCGGACGAACTCGCCGCACAGCCCGTCCGGATCGGTCAGGCCGTCGATGAACACCGGCACCGCGGTGATGGTGAGCGTGCCGCCGCCCGGCATGGCGTCCCGCGCGTTCACCGCGAGGTTCAAGACGGCCAGCTCCAGCTCGTCCGGGTCGGCCTGCACCGGCGGCAGGCCCGGCGCCACGCGCAGCTCCGTTTGGATGTCGCCGCGCAGCGTGCGGGTCAGCAGCTCCCCCGCGCCGTCGCCGAGCCAGGCGCCGATGTCGATGGCCTCCGGGCGCAGCGACTGGCGGCGCGCGACGGTGAGCAGCCGCTTGGTCAGATCGCCCCCGCGCTGCGCCGCCCGGCGCACGCTGTCCAGCAGAAGCGCCCGGCGCGCCGGGTCGCCCGAGCGCTCGATCAGGGTCAGGCCGCTGATCACCACCTGCAGCAGGTTGTTGAAATCGTGGGCGACGCCACCGGTAAGCTGGCCCACCGCTTCCAGCTTCTGCGCCTGCCGCAGCCGGGCTTCCAGCGCGTTGCGGGCGGTCACGTCGCGGAACACCGCGAGCAGCCGGGCGATGCGCCCGTCCGCGTTGCGCAAAGGTGTCAGCGTCGCTTCAAAGGCGCCGCTCAGCGCCGGGAAGCGCAGCGCCGCGGTGAAGGACAAGCTGACGCCGGCCGCCACGCAGGCGCGGCACTGCGCTTCCACGGTTGCCGCGTCGTCCGGCGGCAGGAACGCCGAGGCCCCGCCGCCCCGGATGGCGGCGGCGGACAAGCCCGTGGCCCGCTCGGCGGCGGGGTTCGCGGCCTCGACGGGGAACGCCCTACCGTCCGAAACGTGCAGGGTGAATATGCACTCGGGGAAGCTGTCAAACGTCGTGCGGGCCTGCGCTTCGCTAGCGGCCAGGGCTTGGGTGCGTTCCTGCACCCGGCTTTCCAGCGTGGCATGGAGGTTGCGCACCGCAAGCTGCCGGCTGCGGGCGCGGAGCGCGGCCCGGGCGGCGCTGACCAGGGTTTCCGCGTTGAGCGGGCGCTCCAACAGGATGGCGTTGCCTAGGCCGTCCAGCACCGAAACGTGGTGCGCGGAACGCGGCCCCGGCTGCTTGGTGGCCAGCACCAGGAACGGCAGGTCGGACCAGGCGGGCTGCGCGGCGGTGAGGGCAAGCAGGCGACGGAGGTCCGGGCCGGCCAGCGCCTCCTCCGTCGCCACTACGGCGGCGCAGGCGCCCAGGCCGTCGATGGCGGCGGCCACGTCCGGAACCACCCGGGTCGACACGCCGGCGCGGGCCAGCACCTGACCGATCACCTCGGCGTCGCGCCCGCGCGGGGCGAGGATCAGGACGGGACGCCCGGGCACCGCCGCCTCAGCCCGGCCGGGCAGCGGCGGACGGGGCCACCCCGGACCAGACCGGCAAGCGGCTGAGCGCGCCCTGCGCGCCCGTGAGCGGGGCGCCCACGGACAAGCCTTGCGGGCCAACCGTGATTTCCCGGACGGTGCGCTCGTGGCTGGCGGTGCGGGTCTTCATCACGGACACCGCTTTGCGCACCTCGCCGTCCGCCTCGAAGTAGCGCAGCAGCACGATGGCGTCCGCGAGGTAGCTGAGATCCACGGTCGCCGTGACCTGGCCGATGATGCCGTGCTGGCCTAGCGCCAGCATCGTGATAACCCCCTGCTGGTTGAGGTAGGTCAGCAGCTCGTGCATCTGCAGCAGCAAGAACTTCTCGCCGGGCATGCTCTGCATGTAGGCGTTGAGGCTGTCGATGGCGATGAAGCGCGCCCCGTCGCGCTCCACCGCGTGGCGGACGCGGTGGGCAAACTCGCCCGGCGACATCTCGGCCGGGTCAACCTGGCGCAAGGCGAGTCGGCCGTTCTCCACGAAGGGGCGCAGGTCCATGCCGAGCGCGGCGGAGCGGGCCAGCAGCGTGGGCAATCCCTCGTCGAGCAGGAAATACGCGGCCCGCCCGCCCCGGCGCAGCGCGGCCACCAACGCGCTGGTCACGGTGGTGGTCTTGCCGGCGCCCGAAGGGCCGATCAGCAGCGTGTTGGTGCCGGGGCTGAGGCCGCCGCCCAGCATCTGGTCGAGCCCGGCGCTGCCGGTGCTGACGGGGGCGGGGTCGAACGCGGCGCGGTGCTCCTGGGCGACCAAGCGCGGATACACGGCGAGGCCGCCTCGCTGGATCGCGAAATCGTGGTAGCCGCCGCGGAACGAGCTGCCCCGCAGCTTGACCACGCGCAGCCGCCGCCGTTCCGCCCCGTAGTCGAGCGGGATCTGCTCCAACGTCACCACGCCGTGCACTAGGCTGTGCAGTTGCAGGTCGCCCCCGGACGCAGATGAGTTCGCCGAATGGTCGTCGAGCAGCAGCACCGTGCAGCCCTGCTGCACGAAGAACCGCTTCAACGCCAGGGCCTGGCGACGGTAACGCTGCGGGTTCTCCGCAAGCAGGCGGATCTCGCTCAGGCTGTCGAACACGATGCGGGCCGGGCTGCTTGCCCGCACCCGGTCCATCACGGCGCGGGCGGTTTCGCCCAGTTCGAGTTCCGCCGGGTGCAGCACGGTTTGCTCGCCGTCCCCATCCAAACCGGCCGCGGCGGCGAGTTCGTAAACGTCAACGCCATCCATGTCCCAGCCGTGGCTGGCAGCGACCGAACGCAACTCGTCCTCGGATTCGGAAAGCGTGACGTAAAGGGTGGCATCGCCTTGGCGGACGCCCTCGTGGAGGAAGCCGAGCGCCAGGGTCGTCTTGCCGGTGCCGGGCGTCCCTTCAACCAAGTAAACACGCCCGCGCTCGATGCCGCCGCCCAGGATGGCGTCAAGGCCAGAGGTTCCTGTGGACAGCTTGGGCTGCTGCGGCGGCGGGGATGTCATGCCGGCAGTCATGGATCATGGCTCTTGCGAAATCAACCGCAGCGCCAGCGGCCGCTGCGCCGAAACGTGCAACGTTTGCGGCCGCGCCCGATGCTCAGCGGAAGCGATAGTAAACCGAGCGCCCGCTGCCGCCGGCCACGCCCCGGCGCCGCCAAGCGCGGTACTTAAACGTGCCCCAGGCGACCACGGCGGCGATCACCACCACTGGCAGCAACAGCGCCGCGATCCACAGCGCCAACGCGGCCACCGCCGCAGCGCCGGCGAGCACGGCCACGATGGTGGCCCCCAGCAGCAGCTTGAACGACAACGGCGCGCGCATGCCAGGCGGCTTGGTGCGGAACGTGCCGTCGGGAGCCATGTCGATGACAGGCGGGATGCGGTTCATGCGAAGGACGTGGCCCCAGGGTATTCGGGTTCAAGTATCGCCGAAAGGGGCGGCGCGCAAATTGGAGACGCCGCGCTCCGCCGGGCGAGGCGGGGCTGCCGAATGGGCGGCGGCCCCGGCCAAAAACTGGTGGTTGGAGGGTCAGACCGGACGCTTCGGCGGCTCCTGGCCCCCGGAGTGCTCCAGGTTCTCGGCGCCGGCGCGGGTGCCGCCCACCTTGTCCGCGCCGCCGGCGTCGGGCGCGCCGGGCTTCTTGTGGTTGCCGGTGTCCTGCTGGCCGTCCGTGTGCTCGATGGACTCTTCGGTGTGCGGCTGCTTCATGGCGCTGCTCCGTTGGGGTTTCCGGGGGTCACAACGCGCCCGGCGGCGGAGGTTGCATGCGCCGTCCGGCGCGATGCCAAGGCCATGATCCCCGCGCCCACCAGCGCCGCCATCACCGTCACGGTGCCGACCATGATGCGGATGCGGTGGACGACGCTGCGCGCTTCCCGCCCTTGCTCGTCCAGAACGACGCGGCGCTCGGCGGCCACGCGGTCGCACAGCTCGCCGGGCCCGGACAGCACGGCGTCGGCGGCCGAGCCGAGCGCCGGGCGCAGCGCCGCCAGCCGCGCCTCCGCGTCCGGCGCGCGGGCGGCGGCGAGCACCTGGTCGAGCACGCCGGTGCGGATCAGCGCGCGCTCCCACGGAACGGTGGTGGCGTAGGTCGCGAACAGCCCGGTCAAGCCGACCAATGCGAAGCACATCAGCAGGAACGCGGTCCAGGTGGCGCGGTCGTTCATGGAAGCTGTCCTATGCATGGGTTGCCCGGCATATGGGGCGGACGCCGCTGCCGATGACCCTCCCCATAAACATCCAGCGGAAAGCATCCTGACGTGTCCCGGACGACGCTTCTCCACACCAACACGTCGCAAGCCGTGCGGTTGAACAAGGATGTCGCGTTCCCGAAAGGGGTGCGGGAGGCCACGGTGCCGCGGGACGGACCGCGCCGGGTGGTCGTGCCGTCCGATGCGGGTTGGGACGACTTCTTCGCGTCGCCGGGCTTCGTCCTTGGGGAGCGGAACCAGCCGCCGATACAGGGCCGCGGCCACGCTCCGGCCCGCCCGCCTTGACACCGCCCGCCCCGGCCAGTAAGGGGCGCAACCCGTACAATCCAACCGCAATCCCGGGCCGCCGCGCCCCGAAAGTCGTGCCATGAAGATCCGCAACAGCCTAAAGTCGGCCAAGGTCCGCGACAAGAACTGCCGCGTGGTGCGCCGGCATGGCCGCGTTTACGTGATCAACAAGAAGAACCCGCGCATGAAGGCCCGCCAAGGCTGACAGGCGCGATCCCGCCACGCCGAACCCGCCCCGGGAGCTTGCTTCCGGGGCTTTTTTGCGTCTTGCCGATCCCGCTGACCGGTTCCATCTTCAGGAGAAGCAACCTCGGGGGAACACCGAATGATCGCGCAACCGCCGCCCAAGGCCGATGTCATCGCCCGCCGCTCCGAGATTGTGGCCGGGCTGCAAGCTCTGTTGCCCGCATCGGGCGTCATCAGCGAGGCGTTGCGTCTCAAGCCGTATGAAACCGACGGCCTGCCGGCCTACCGCCAGATCCCGCTGGCCGTGGCGCTGCCGGAAACCACGGAGCAGGTCGCGGCCGTGCTCGCCTTTTGCCACAAGAACGGCGTGCGCGTGATCCCGCGCGGCGCCGGCACCAGCCTGTCGGGCGGGGCGCTGCCGATGTCGGACAGCGTGGTGGTGGGCTTGATGCGGATGAACCAGATCCTCGACATCGACTACGCCGACCGCTGCGCCACGGTGCAGGCGGGCGTCACCAACATCGGCATCACCAACGCCGTGGCGGCGGAGGGCTTCTTCTACGCGCCCGACCCCAGCAGCCAGCTTGCCTGCATGATCGGCGGCAACGTCGGCATGAACTCCGGCGGCGCGCATTGCCTCAAGTACGGCGTGACGGCGAACAACCTGCTCGGCCTCAGGATCGTGACCATGCAGGGCGAGATCCTCGACATCGGCGGGCAGCATCTGGACGCCGCCGGCTACGATTGGCTGGGCCTGATGACCGGGAGCGAGGGGATGCTCGCCATGGTCACGGAAGTGACCGTCCGCATCCTGCGCGCCCCGGAAGGCCAGCGCGCCATGCTGGTGGCGTTCGACGCGAACGAGACAGCCGGGCGCGCGGTGGACGCGATCATCGGCTCCGGCATCATCCCCGTGGCGTTGGAGTTCATGGACCGCCCGGCCATCCACGCCTGCGAGCAGTTCGCCCACGCCGGCTACCCGCTGGACGCGGAAGCCATGCTGATCATCGAGGTGGAAGGCAGCGTCGCGGAGCAGGATGATTTGCTGAACCGCATCGCCGCCTTGTGCGAGCCGTTCCACCCGCTCAGCCTGAGGGTCAGCCAGTCCGTGGAGGAAAGCGTCGCAATCTGGAAAGGCCGCAAGGGGGCGTTCGGCGCGGTGGGGCGGATCAGCCCGGACTACCTGTGCATGGACGGCACCATCCCCACGGGGCAGCTTCCCTTCGTGCTACGCCGCATCGGCGAGATGAGCGACGCCTACGGCCTCAAGGTCGCCAACATCTTCCACGCCGGCGACGGCAACCTGCACCCGCTGATCATGTTCGACGCCAACCGGCCCGGCAGCTTCGAGGATGCGGAGAAGTTCGGCGCGGACATCCTGAAGCTCTGCGTGGAGGTCGGCGGGTGCCTGACCGGCGAGCACGGGGTGGGGGTGGAGAAGCGTGAGCTGATGACCGTGCAGTTCACCGAGATCGAGCTGAACCAGCAGCGGCGCATCAAGACGGCGTTCGACCCGGACTGGCTGCTGAACCCGAGCAAGGTGTTCCCCTTGGTCGAGCCGCCGCAAGCGGCCGACCTGCCCGCGGCCGCCTGAGCGCCGGGCCATGAGCGTCGCGTTGGCGCCGGCGCATGAAGGCGGGGTCGTGGAAGCGATTCTCGCCGCCCGCGCCGCAAAGGAGCCGCTGCTGGTCCAGGGCCGCGGCACCAAGGCGGGGATGCTGCGGCCCGTGCAGGCGGCGCGGGGCTTGTCCACCCGCAACCTGACGGAGATATCGCTCTACGCGCCGCAGGAGCTGATCATCTCCGCCGGCGCCGGCGTTTCCATTCCCGACCTGGAAGCCAAGCTGGCGGAGGGCGGCCAGGGGTTGATCGCCGAGCCGCCGGACCTGTCGGCCCTGTTGGGCACGGAAGCGGGGGTGCAGACCCTGGGCGGCGTGGTCGCCACCAACCTGTCGGGGCCGCGCCGGGTCGCCTGGGGGGCGATGCGGGACCACGTGATGGGCGTGCGCGCGGTGAACGGCGCGGGCGAGGTGATCCGCTCCGGCGGGCGCGTGCTGAAGAACGTCACCGGGCTGGACCTGTGCAAGCTGCTAACCGGCAGCTACGGCACGCTTGCGGTGATCACGGAGGTGACGCTCAAGGTCTTGCCGCGCGCGGAGCTGACGGGATCGCTGCTGCTGCCGGGCCTGGACGCAATTCGGGGGGTGGCCGCGCTGTCCTCGGCGCTCGGCTCGCCGTTCGGCGTGTCGGGCGCGGCTTGGCTGCCGGCAGACGCGGCGGAGCGGGTGCCAGCGCTCGCCGGGCGCGGCGCAGTGGCGCTGGTGCGGATCGAGGATTTTGCCAAAAGCGTCGAGTACCGCCTCGGCCGGCTGGCCGAAGGGCTTGCGCCGTTCGGCGCGGCGGCGCTGCTGAACGACGAGGCGAGCGGCGCCGCGTGGCGCGCGATCCGCGACGCCGTGCCGCTGCGGGCCGAGCCGGGCGATGCCGTGTGGCGCGTTTCCGTCCGCCCGTCGAGCGGCCCGGCGACGCTTGCCACCCTGGAATCCGCCGGCGCCCGCGGTTTCCTGGATTGGGGCGGCGGCCTGGTCTGGATCGCCGGCCCCCCCGCCCTGCACGAGCGCGTCACCGCGACGGCGCTGGCCGGGCGCGGCACCTGGACCTTGCTGCGCGCCCCGGAGCCGATGCGTGCCGCCGTGGACGTGGTGCCGCCGGAAGCGCCCGCCCTCGCCCGCATCACCCGCCGGGTCAAGACCGCCATGGACCCCGCCGGCATCCTCAATCCCGGCCGGCTTTACGCCGGCGTGTAGGCCCGCCGGCGTTGCCGGCGTAAAGGTTTGCCGGCGTTGCCGGCATATAGGAGCGCCATGCAGACCAATTTCACCGTCGAGCAGCTCGCCGACCCCAACGTCCAGTCCAGCAACCAGGTGCTACGCACTTGCGTGCATTGCGGCTTCTGCACCGCCACCTGTCCCACCTTCGTGCTGCTGGGGGACGAGCTGGACAGCCCGCGCGGGCGCATCTACCTGATCAAGGACATGCTGGAATCCGGGCGCCCGGCGACCGAGGAGGTCGTGCGCCACGTCGATCGCTGCCTGTCTTGCCTCGCCTGCATGACGACCTGCCCGTCCGGCGTGCACTACATGCACCTGGTCGATCACGCCCGGCAGTATATCGAGGAAACCTACACCCGCCCTTGGCACGAGCGGATGCTGCGCAACGTCCTGCAAATGGTCCTCCCGCGCCCGGCGCTGTTCCGTGCGGCAGTGTTGGGCGCGCGGGTGGCCCGCCCGGTGCGCCGCCTGATCCCGCGGGGCAGCACCTTGGGCGACCGGGTGCACGCCATGCTGGACCTGGCCCCGGGCAAGCTGCCGCCCTCCGGTTCCATGCAGTCACCGCAGGTGCACAAGGCGGAGGGCGCGCGGCGCGGCCGGGTGGCGCTCTTGGCCGGCTGCGCGCAGACGGTGCTGGCTCCTTCCATCAACGAGGCGACGATCCGCCTCCTGACCCGACACGGCATCGAGGTGGTGATCGCCCGCGGCGTTGGCTGCTGCGGCGCGCTGACCCACCACATGGGCCGGCACGACCCGGCCATGGCCAGCGCCCGCGCCAACATCGCCGGCTGGACGCGGGAGATCGAAGGGGACGGCCTGGACGCCATCCTGATCAACACCAGCGGCTGCGGCACCACGGTGAAGGACTATGGTTTCATGTTCCGGGCGGAGCCGGCGGAGTGGGCCATGAAGGCGGAGCGGGTGTCGGCGCTCGCCATGGACATCTCGGAGTACCTGACAACCTTAAACTACGCCCCCACCCGGCCCATGCCGGGCCTGCGCGTCGCCTATCACGCCGCATGCAGCCTGCAGCACGGGCAGCGCGTGCTGAACGAACCGAAGGCGCTGCTGCGCAAAGCGGGCTTCACGGTGGTGGAGCCGGCGGAGGGCCATCTGTGCTGCGGCTCGGCCGGCACCTACAACCTGGTGCAGCCGGCCATCGCCGGGCGGCTGCGGGAGCGCAAGCTCGCCAACATCGCGCGGACCAAGCCGGACCTGATCGCCGCCGGCAACATCGGCTGCATCACCCAGCTTTCTGGCGACGGCACGCCGGTGATCCATACGGTGGAGCTGCTGGACTGGATGGCAGGCGGCCCGGCGCCGGCGGGGCTGCCGCAGGTGGCCACGGCCGTTCCCGCCTGATGCTGCGCCGAGCGGTTCTGCTGGTTCTGCTGGCTGGCCCCGCCGCCTTCGGCCAAACGCGCCCCGGCCCGACGCTCGACACTCTGCTCACCGCGCTGCGCAACGCGCCGAACGAGGACGCCGCCGCCGCCCTGGAAGCGCAAATCCGCGTGCAATGGGTCGAGGCCGCCAGCCCCGCGCTCCGCCTGCTCCTGGTGCGGGGCTTGCGGGAAGTCGGGGACGGGCAGCCGGGCGACGCGGTGGACAGCTTCGACGCGGCGCTCGACCTTGATCCCGACCTGATCGAAGCCTGGCGCGGCCGGGCGCAGGCGCGCTCACGGCTGGGCGACATGGCGGGGGCGGTGCGGGATATCCAGGAAGTCCTGCGCCGCGAACCCCGCAGCTTCGCAGCCCTGCAGGACCTGTCCCGCATGGCGGAAGCGCGCGCCGATTGGCGCGGCGCGCTGGCGGCGCATCAGAAGCTGCTGGAGATCGACCCGCACAGCCCCGGCGGCCAGGCCCGGCTGCGCGACCTGAAACGCCGGGCGCTGGGCGACGACACCTGATCCAGGAGCGGCGCTCGCCGTCCCATTTTTGATCGGCTAGCTAAAAATCGGCCCGACTCGCTTTTTCTGGCGGGCAGGCGTTGCAAAGGGTACACTGGAAGCCGGGCATCCTGACCTCAGGGGGCTAAACATCGGATAAGCAATCAACAAGGGATTGTCCTGTAGGGAGGGCCATGCTCGTGCGGCGGCCCGCAACTCGCACCAGGAGAAACCGGTTGGCCTTTGCAAGAAGTGACATCGCTGCCCAGGCGGAGGCCCCGCGCCGCTCCAAACATTTCCAGCGCATGGCCGCGCGTCTGCCCATCTACGCGGCCAACATGCGCGACCGCCCGCAATGGCTGGCGATGTTTGCCCTTGGGCGCTTTCTCCCGGTACGGCGGGCGCTTTGGCGCTTGGCGCATGACGGCGCGCCGCCTGATCTCAGCGGCACCATGTTCGGGGGCGGCACGGCATCGGGTGCGGTGGACACGCTGCGGGCGGAGGGCCTGTTCACCGGCCTGCAACTGCCGGAGCCAGTTTGCAAAACCATTCTGCGCTTCGCGCGGGCAACCCCGTGCTTCGCCAACCTGAGCCGCCGGGTCGAGTTCCTGGCGTCGGCGCACGGGGACGCCGTGCGCCGCCTGGGCCGCCCGGTCCTCACGGGCCACTACTTCGACCGCGTGGAAGCGTGTCCGGCCGTGGCGATGATCCGTGGCGACCCGTTCCTCCATGCGGTAGCGGCCGGCTATCTCGGCCGCGAAGCGCGCGTGATCAGCACGCGCCTGTGGTGGAGCTTCCCGGCCCGCAGCGCGAGCGACGCGGACCTGAACCTCGCGTCGCAGGAGAAGCTGCACTTCGACCTTGATGACTGGCGCGCGCTCAAATTCTTCTTTTACCTGACCCCGGTGGGCCAGGGTGGGGGGCCGCACGTCTATGTCCGGCGGACGCATAACCGCCGGGTGGCGCGGCACCAGTGGACCCTGGTGGTCGGGCATCCGAACCAGGACGTGCTGGACGCTTACGGCCCCGAGAACAAGACCACGGTGCTGGGCGGGGCCGGGCAGGGCTTCGCCGTGGACCCGTTCGGCTTCCACATGGGAACCGTGGTCCGCACCGCGCCCCGGCTGATGCTGGAAGTCGGCTTCGGCGTGTCCTCCGTGCTGGGCCGCCGCTTCCACGGCGAGCCGGCAGGGTGAGGCGTTACGTTTCCGACGCGGGCGGCGTGCCGGGCAGGTCCACGTCTTCATAGAACTCATTGCACGCTGCTGCACTTAGGTGCAACTGTAAGACCATTCCGATGGCGGTCTGAGATTAACCGCTGCTTCCGCGCTGCTCCAGCGCACACGGGTGGTGAGCAGGTTTAAGACAGGGATGCTTTTCAACTCATATGTCTTCTTGTTTGCCTTCTTGCCGTTTGTCGTGTCCGTGTTCTTTCTTTTGGGACGCTGGAGCGTTGAGTGGGCGACGGGATGGCTCGCATTTGCTTCCATAGCGTTCTACTCCTGGTGGGACGTCAGGTTCACACCCATCCTTTTTGGCTCGATCCTGTTCAATTTCTTCGTTGCCAAAGGAATTGGGCGATGCCTGGGCAGAGGGCGGACAAGGGCTGCACGGGGGTTAGCCGGCCTTGGGATCGGGGCGGACCTGCTTGCGTTAGGTTACTTCAAGTACGCGAGCTTCTTTGCCAGCATCGCCGGCACTGCTTTGACCGCAGCAGCGCTGCCGATTGGCATCTCGTTTTTTACATTCACGCAAATCGCGTTCCTTGCGGACACGCTTGCAGGCAAGGTCGAGACTGACGGCACGGATCAGGCGCGACCCGTGCATTATCTTCTGTTCGTCACCTATTTCCCGCACCTGATTGCCGGGCCGATCCTGCACCACGCAGAGATGATGCCGCAGTTCCGCCGGCCTGTAGTGTATCGGCCTTCGGCGGAGGCGTTGTGCGTCGGCATGACGGTCTTTGTAATTGGGCTGTGCAAGAAGCTGCTCGTAGCGGATCATATAGCGGTCTACGCGGACATGGCTTTTGCGCCCGGAGCTATGCTCACGGTGCCAGGGGCTTGGCGCGGCGTGCTGGCCTATACGCTACAAATCTATTTTGACTTCTCAGCATACTGCGACATGGCCATCGGGGTGTCGCGCATGCTCAACATCACTTTGCCGGCGAATTTCGAGTCACCCTACCGCGCGTGCTCGATCAGTGATTTCTGGCGGCGTTGGCACATGACGCTGTCACGTTTTCTGCGGGACTACCTTTATATCCCACTCGGCGGCAACCGGTATGGCTCGGTCAGACGGCATACGAACCTGATGGCCACAATGGTGCTTGGCGGGTTCTGGCATGGGGCGGGATGGACGTTCCTGATCTGGGGTTTCCTGCATGGCACGTATCTATGCGCACACCATGCGTGGCGGGCTAGCCTGGGGCAGCGGGTGCGGCTGCCGCCTTTCCTGGGCTGGGTCCTGACGTTTGGAGGTGTCATGGTGGCTTGGGTGTTCTTCCGCGCTCCTGATCTTCCCGGTGCGCTACACGTATTGCGGCTCATGGCAGGGTTGGGAGAGGGCGTAGAGCTCCGTGAGGCTGCTTCAGCTGGGTTCGGCTCGTTCGTCCGCTGGGTTGCGGGCGAGCGGGACCAGGCTTTATGGCTTCTAGCGGGACTCGGCGGAGCCTTGTTCCTGCCCAACCTTCGCCAAATTATGCTGCGGCACGAGTTGGTGCTTGCGTCGGTGCCCAGCTGGGACGGGGGATTTTGGCCCCGGATACAGTTGCTTTGGTCACCCAACTTCGCCTGGGCTGTCGTGGTGGTCGGGGTATTCATAATCTCGCTGGCGCGACTCAACCAAGTCAGCCATTTCCTCTACTTTCAATTCTAGGCTGCAATGCCGTGACCTCCCGGATCTACTGGCGATTCCTGATAATTGCGGCAGTACCAATAAGCCTGCTGTCCGTCCTGGTGGTTTGCCTTGGCGCTTGGCTGGAGCCGCTCGACGGCGATCTGACCCGTTTGGGCGGCTACCCGGAGAACGATTTTGGCTGGCGTGGCACGCAGGTTGGGTTCAGCCCGGAGTTGGCCCCCTTTGGTGTGTTGGGCGACAGCTACGACGTCGTGGTGATTGGCGATTCATTCTCGATACCGCCTGGCGTCAGGTCCGGCGAGCCGCGTGCCGATCGTGGCTACTGGACAGACTTCTTTGTCCAGTTGACCGGGCTGAATGTCGGAACATTTCACCGAGAGATGCTCGGGCCTGAGGACCTGCTTCGTTCTGATGCGTGGCGAACCGCGCCACCGCGGCTGCTCGTACTGGAATATGCCGAACGCAATCTAGGGTTAGTGCCGCTAGCCGCAGTTCCTTGCGAGGGCAGGCCGGATCGGGGAGGTCCGGACCTGCCGAGGCGGCCAGTGCCGGCTGTAGCTCGGACATACGTGCGGGACACAGGCCATCGGATTGGGACAACAGCCATCGATGCCTCGATAGACTTCCTGATCAAGGCGGTGCCGCGCTGGGTCGCGGGCGTCAACACAACACAGGTGCTGCATTATGACCTTACCCGGTCAGACCTTTTCAGCAACCGGCGCGCGGGTGAGCTGCTGGTTTATGCCAATGAGTTGCGGCGTGCGCGGACGCCGGTTGCGGAGTTGGAGCGTATTGGCTGCACCTTGCTCAACCTGCAAGAGCAGGTTGAGGCCAATGGCTGGACGCGGTTCGTGCTGATGGTGGCGCCTGACCGCTCGGTTGTCTATTCTGCTTGGCTGCCGGGTTTGCACCTGCCCAACATGACGGACATTCTCGCACGCACCCCTGGCCTCCAACTGCTACGGCTGGACCACGAAATGAGCGCTGCAACAGCAGAAGGGGTGCAGGATGTTTATGCGCCTAATGACACGTATTGGGCCAGCGTCGGCAAGCAGATCGCGGCGGAAGCATTGGCCAGCTTTGTTGCGCAGGGCCACGCCTCCATCGGTCCGCACATGCAGGGCCATCACCCGTGGTGAAAGTGCGCAACCGCAGGCCCGTGAACCGCCGCAGCCGGTCGAAGCGGTGGCACAATGCGGTAGCGGATTGCTGGCCGACTACCACCAGTGGCTGGACGCGCTGTCGCTGCAGATCTGACCATGATTGCTCGTTCCACCCGTCATTGCGACCGGCTGGAGCCCGCCGAACTCGTAGCGCCCTTTCTGGGTCTGCACCCAGTCGAGAAACTGGTCCCGGCTCGTAGACGGCTGGCGGAGCGTGACGTTCATGGACGCGACCGTAGCATCATTTCTCAGCCCAAACCGAGAAGCTCGGCGATGTAAGGGGGCAATTGGAACGCCGCGGCGTGCACCTCCGGCGACCAATACCGGGTTTGCCCCAGGATGCCCGCCGCCGCGGCCCGCGCACGGATCGTTTCAACCGGCACCTGCCCCAGTCCGGCCGCCTTGGCCGCGATCCCCAGCGTCATGAACCCGCCGACATAGGTAGGCACTGCGGCAACGTAGGCGGATACATGCGGAAACGCCCGGGCGCGCAGCCGGCTGGTGTCCCGCAACTCGTCCGGCTGCATGAACGGCACCCCGCACTGGTTCACCACCAAGCCCTCCGGCGTCAGCAAGCGGGCGCAGTCCGCGTAGAACGCTTCGGTGAACAGCACCTCCCCCGGCCCGGCCGGGTCGGTGCTGTCCACGATCACCGCATCGAACGATCCGACGGCGGCCTGCGCGGCGTAGGCGATGCCGTCGCCCACGATGACCTCGGCCCGCGGGTCGGTCCAGGCGTCGCCGCCGATGCCGGGCAGGAACTCGCGGGACAGGCGGATCACCTCCCCGTCGATCTCCACCATGACCGCCCGCTCCACCCCGCGGTGCTGCAGGACCCGGCGCAGCACGCCGCCATCGCCCGCGCCGATGATCAGCACCCGCCCCGCCGCGCCGTGCGCCAGCAGGGGCACATGCGCCAGCATTTCCTGATACACGAACTCGTCGGCCTCGGTGATCTGGATCGCCCCGTCCAAGGCCAGCACCCGGCCGTGCCGCGCGCTCTCGAACACCTCGACAGTCTGGTAGGGGCTGGCGACCCGCGCCAGGGTGCGGACAACCTGGAACCGCTGACCCCAGCCGGAATGCAGCGTCTCGTCATACCAAGCGTCGGTCATGGCGCGTCCGCCTTCCAGCCCGCAAGCAGCGAGGCCCGGCCCGGAGTTCCCCCAGGCCGGGCCGGGCCGAGTTGTGCCGGGAGTTAAGCGACGCGGCCGCGCCGCTGCTCGCCGAGGTCCACCCGGTCCGGATGGAACGCCGCGCGCAGCACGGGCACCGCGTCGTGCGGGTCGCAGGCCCCGCACATGAAGATATCGACCGCGGCGAAGCCGCGCTCGGGCCAGGTGTGGATGGAAATATGGCTTTCGGCCAGCACCACCACGCCCGACACCCCGCCGTTCGGGGTGAAGTGGTGGAAGTGGCTGTGGAGGATCGTCGCCCCCGCCTTGACCGCGGCATCGCGCAGCGCGATGTCGATCAACGCCGGGTCCGCCAAGTTGGTGGCTCCCCAGAGATCCACGAGAAGGTGCGTCCCGGCATACTTCATGCCGTCCCTCTCAACGAAGTAATCCTTTACGTCCTCGCCCTCACAGGACGGAAAGCTTGCAATCGTCGTCTGGTTTTCGCTCGGAAGTTCCGAGACCATCCCCAG
>CALMVT010000356.1 GCA_937873175.1 uncultured Acetobacteraceae bacterium
CCAGGGCGTCGAGGGTGCGCCGGATCAGTGCCACGATGTCGGTGCCGGCGTTCGCAACAGCGCCGAACACCTGCCGGCCGCCACCTTTGGATGCCTCGGCATTGCCGACGCGCACCTCCACGTGCCGCTCACCTTCGTGGCAGCTGCGGATGTAGGTGGAGTCCAAGCTGAGCGTGATCGCTGATGCCGGCGCTGCCGCGGCCTTCGCCGGCTCGGACATCCCAGCGGCAGCATGGCGCAGCTGCTCGCCGAGCTTCAGCGTGCGACAGCGCAGGGTCCCGTGGCTCGTCCCGGCCGCGACCGGCAGCAGGTGGACCAGCACGCCGGCGGCGACCCGGTAGGTCAGCAGCGCGGACAGGTGCGCCTGCAGCTGATCCAGTTCAGGGGTCGAGCGGCAGTATGCCGGCCAGCTGACGCCGGCTTCGCCGCGCCCACACCCCGGGCAGCGGAACCGCGGCAACCGCACCGTGATCTTGCCGAACAGCGTCGCGACCTGGCGCGACTGCCAGTCCTTGACGTGGCAGCGCGCCTCGCAATGCGAGCACTCCGGCCGCAGCGCCGCGTGGTCGCGGGCCTGCACGGCCACGACCGCCTGCTGGACACGGGCCAGCAACTGCTTGGCTTCGGGTAGCGTCAGGCCCAGGTTGGCGATGTCACAAAGGTCGCGCGGCCGATCGATCTCCATCAGGTCGATGCTGCGTCCCCGAGTGTCAGCTCCCGTCTCAACCAGCTGTAGCACCAACCCCATCCACGCTCTCCCAGCCGGCCTCGGCCAAGCTGGTCATACCGTTCCCGTCTCAACCCCCCAAACTCTGGACGGTCCCCCCGATTGCCCGCTCACCTTTCCTATGTCGATTTGGCCGATAATGACGACGAGCGGGCAAGCACGCGCCTGCGTTGTCAGCCCCAAAAATTCCCAGCACCCGCACGGCGGACTTCTCGCGGATGATCGTGACCTCCACTTTGCTGCCACGACTGGCCGCTCGGGGCCACCCCCACAATCCGTCGAAAAACGTTACGTATTCAGATTAGATGTCTACGCGTAGAATGACATCTGTTTGATTTCAGTCAGGTATTTACAATGGCATGTTAATTGCTTCTCCATTCTCAAATGTTGGTCGGGAGTTGGATCGTGAAGGCTTACTTCCTGGTTGCGGTCGTGTGCGCAGTGGCGATTGGCGCCATTTCAACGGCAGAAGCCGCGCCGATCAAGTCATTGTTCCTCGGAGCTGATTCTGAAAACGAAGCCGTCATGAATGACTTGATCGGCTCGGACCCTCGGTTCAGTCAAGCCGGCAGCACGGCGTTGGACAGTTCCAGCATTACGCCGAGCCTTGCCTACCTTGAGCAGTTCGACTCCGTTCTGACATGGGCCAACAATTCCCCTGAGGATCCCACCGCTCTGTCCGACGTACTCGCTGCTTATGCGAATGCGGGTGGGCGTGTGGTCATCGCGACTTTCTGGGGGCAGGTGGTTGGCAGCACCGGCTCGCTAAACAGTCCAGGCTACAATCCTTTGATCAACTCGATATCTGATGCATACTCCTCCGCAACGCTTGGAAGTTACGATGCCAGCAGCCCGCTCATGCTGGGGGTGACAAGTCTTGCGGCAGATATTTACCGTGGCGACTATGATCCGGGCCTGGATATTGGTGCAATGCTGGTGGCTTCTTGGAGTGACGGCAAACCGCTCGAAGCGATCAATGCCGCACAAAATGTGATCAACATTACGTTGTTCCCGAATGTCGCCACTTACGACCATGCATCTGGCAACTATAGCCAGCTGTTTGCCAACGCTTTGGCGTTCGAAAGCACTCCCGTGCCGGAACCTGCGTCGATCGTGCTGCTCGGTGCTGGTCTCGGCGGCCTCGGCTTTGCGCGTCGCCGCAAGGCCGCTTCAAGGCGATTTTCAGAGTTCGCGAGTGAGGCGTCCTGCAACCAGGCATAGGCAACGTGCCCAGTGTTCGAGCCAGCGACGTAGGGTCGAGCCGCTGACCTTGTCTTCGCTCGCTTTCAAGCTAGACCATGAGGGGGATTTCGCGCAGAAACTGGCATAAGGTGGCCAGCATACGTGCGGTCTCAGCAGGCGGATGGCCCCAGCCCCGCCTTTCGCGAGCCCTTGCAGCACGTGATCACCTTCGCGATGGACTAGGGCGGCGTCGCTGGAAGGCGCTGAGCACGCGGATCGCCATGCGCTCGGTCAGGTGGTCGAAGCTGCCATGCAGCGTCTTGCCGTCGAGCGCGACCGTGCGCGGCGCCTCCGGTCTGCCGTGCGCGTTCAGGTCGCAGGCATGGCAGCGGAAGGCGGCTTCGAGATTGTCGCGGCCGAGCGCCAGGAACAGGTGGCGCAGCGTGTTCACGGCCGGAGCGCGCCGCAAGCAGGCGCCGAAGACGGCGTTCAGGCGCTCGCGCTACAGGGCCATGTAGGTCTGCTGTCCACCGAGGCTGTGTGAAAACAGCTTCTGCTACTCGAGGCGTTGTGGTGGTCTGCTGGTAATGGGAGGGTCACGCCAGTACCTCACATTGCATGATGCCCCGAGTTCATGTGCGACTCTGCGAGCGAGCATGCGTCCGTCTTCGTGGGAATTCAGTTCGGCTTCAGGTGAGGAAAATGCCGAGCGGGCGGGATCGTCCTGGATGAGGATGACATCGAAGCGCTCAGCC
Organism: uncultured Acetobacteraceae bacterium; assembly: GCA_937873175.1. Classification (GTDB taxonomy): domain Bacteria; phylum Pseudomonadota; class Alphaproteobacteria; order Acetobacterales; family Acetobacteraceae; genus CAHJXG01. The sequence goes on from CALMVT010000356.1 coordinate 2,665, forward strand.
CACGCGGCTAATGCTTGTCGCAGATCCTCGGACAAATCCAGTTCAGCGGGATCGATGTCACCCATCCGGTCGGGATCATTGTCAGCCCAGAGAGGATGGCACTCGTAGTCAGCCATGACTTTGATATCCAAATCGGCACCCCCGCGACCATGCCTTGGACGATCTGAATTCAGTACTCAAGCAACGTCGTGTCTGCGAAACTGCAAAGGTAGAACTGGCAGAACTGAACCCATGACGCGTTACATCGAGGGCCGTAACCGGCAACAAAGCTTCCTGCTGCCCGAGAGCGTGGACGACTACGTGGGCGAGGACAACCCGGTGCGGGTGGTCGACGCGTTCGTGGACGAGCTGGATCTCGCCGCGCTGGGCTTCGGACGTGCCACGCCCGCCGACACCGGCCGCCCCGGCTACCATCCGGCGACGTTGCTCAAGCTCTACCTCTACGGCTACCTGAACCGCGTGCCCTCCAGCCGCCGCCTGGAGCGCGAGGCGCAGCGCAACCTCGAGGTGCTGTGGCTCACCGGACGGCTTGCGCCGGACTTCAAGACCATCGCCGACTTCCGCCGCGACAACGGTCCAGCCATCCAGGCCACCTGCCGACGGTTCGTGCTGCTTTGCCGCGAGCTGCGCCTGTTCACCGAGAGCCTGGTCGCGATCGACGGCAGCAAGTTCAAGGCGGTGAACACGCGCGACAAGAACTACACGCCCGGTGCCATCCAACGCCGGATCGAGCAGGTGGAAGCCTCCATCGCCCGCTACCTGGCCGCCCTCGACACGGCCGACCGGCAGCAACCGGACGTGCCATCCGCCAAGGTCGAACGCCTGCGGGAACGGCTGGTCGGGCTGCGGGAGAAGATGCGGCACCTGCGCGAGATGGAGGTGGCGGTGAAGACGGCACCGGACGGCCAGATCTCGCTCACCGACCCGGACGCCCGGGCCATGGCCACCAACGGCAAGGGCACCGGTCTGGTCGGCTACAACGTGCAGGCGGCCGTCGACACCAAGCATCATCTGATCGCGGCGCACGAGGTGACCAACCTCGGTCATGACCGCACCCAGCTGGTGCCGATGGCCGCCCTGGCCCAGTCAGCCACGGGACGCACGGGGCTGACCGTGCTGGCAGACCGCGGCTACTACTCGGGTCAGCAGGTGCTGGCCTGCGAGAAGGCGGGTGTGATCGCCTATGTGTCCAAGCCGCTGACCTCGGGCGCCAAGGCCGAGAACCGGTTCGGCAAGCAGGACTTCGTCTACCTGCCGCGCCAGGACGTCTACCGGTGTCCCGCGGGTGAGCAGCTGACCTGGAGGTTCAACAACGTCGAACGGGACATGACCCTGCGGAACTACTGGACCGACGCCTGTTCCACCTGCGCCATCAAGCCGCAATGCACGACCGGCAAGGAGCGGCGGATCAAGCGCTGGGAACACGAGGCGGTGCTGGACGCCATGCAAAACCGGCTCGACCAGGTGCCGCAGGCCATGGTGCTGCGGCGGCAAACGGTGGAGCACCCGTTCGGCACCATCAAGGCCTGGATGGGTGCCACCCACTTCCTGACCCGCACGCTCAACCGGGTCAAAACCGAGATGAGCCTGCAGGTCCTGGCCTACAACATGAAGCGGGTCATCGCGATCCTGGGTGTCAGGCCGCTGATGGAGGCCATCCGGGCCTGACGGCTTGGCTCAACTTACCTGTTTCGCCGCACCCAAGCTGCCGAACATCGTCCACTGGTCCCTGACACTTCGTTTTCACACGGGCTGCACCATGAGTGGACAGTCGCGCCGGATATCTACGTGGCAAGCCAATTATGGCTGAACGGTGCGGCCGGCAATCAACGCGATCCCGACGGCCGCGGTCGCCACGCAGACCACGGCGGCGGCCACCACTTGAGTGGCCGCCAGTGAGACCAGGGTAAGGATCGTGCTCGTGAGGATGACACCGATCGACGTCGCCGTTCGGGACAGGGCGAACACCTCTGCCCTTCGATGAACCGGTGCGAGCGCGTCGAGTTGAAGAGAGTATGACGTGCTGAGCGGCGCCAGGACGCCTCCTACCATTACCGCGCCCGCCAGCGTCGCTGGGACCGAGAGGTTGGCCGCCACGAGAACTGCCCCCGCGCTCATCACGACAAGGCAGGCGAGGACCATCGCGCGGCGAGGAGCCCAGTTTCGGGCGCTGACCCAAATGCCGCCGGCAACGGAGGCCATACACAGGGCAACGGTGAAGATGAAGCCGGGAGTGTCAGAAACCTGGGGCGCTACGCCGCGAGCTGGATTGCTGGGTGGCCAA
>CALMVT010000357.1 GCA_937873175.1 uncultured Acetobacteraceae bacterium
CGCGAGATTGCGGAGTTATGGGCTTACGTAAGTAAGCGTCTAGGGAAAACCCAGAAGGATAAGCGTCATGAGCAGCCGCAACGCCTCCCGGCTTGACGCCGGCCTGATCGCCCGCAAGGGCGAGGCCAAGCCAGCTGGCCCGTCACAGCCGACTGGCGCGGCTCATCCCGTGCAGACCACGACGAGCGCCTTCGCGCCGCACCTGGACCGCGCTCGGGCCGAGGCGGCGTGGCCCGCGGCCGATACACCGGGCGTGGCCCGCGGCCTGCACGGCACCATCGCCGTCACCGTCCGCCTCGATCCGGGGCGATACGAACGCCTCAAGGTCTATGGTGCCCGGCTTCGGCGCACCAACCAGGACATCCTCGTCGAGGCCCTCGACCGCTATTTTCAGAACATCAAGGAATGACGCATGTGCGTCAGCGCGCATTTACGTAAGTATGGAAGGAATTGCGGAACGGGGCGCTGATGACGGCGCCGCCGCCCTGCACGGCACCATCGCCGTCGTCATGTGTCCCAACCCAAAAAGCTACAAGCGCCTGAGTATCTATGTTGCCCGGCTTCGATGCCGCAACCACATGATGCTCGCCGAAACCCAAGACCACCGCATTTGAGATTTTCAGCAATGGCGTGCTTGCGTCATTGCTGGTTTACGTAAACAAAGACGAAACAGCGGAGCAACCTTCCGATGGCGGCAGCGCTGAGCCACGATATCCACGGCCTTGAGCATCCGCAACGTGAGTATCGGGCGGCGTAATTACTTTTCTGAGCTGGCCTGGTCGCAGGCACTTTCTACGATGCCGAGCGAATGCGGAGCGGCTTCTGCGAAAGCGGCCTGCGCGCGACCCAACTGTAACAGCTCGTGCGTGGTGGGCAGGGGAGGGGGGTTGATTCCAGCAAGGATTTCGCCTTTGTGGTTCGGGCGATGGTCGCTGCGCCCGCGCGGAGGGGGCGGATCTGAACCGGGCCATGCACTTGCTCGGCGTTCGCAGCAGCGTTCGGGACCTGCGCCGTAGGCTGGACGCCCTTCTACATTCGGCCTCCCGTCTGAGCTTGAGGGAGCGCCTGCTGCGCTGGACGAGCCTCTCCTGCGTGCCGGGACTGCCGATGCGGTGCTGATCGCTGGCTCAGGTGAGCAGGCTGATGGAACAAAGCGAATCAGGGACCGGTGGCGTTGGACGGCCCGTTTCCAACAGCGATGCTGGTCGTGAAGTTTGCTATGCCGCGAGTTCCAGCAATACCCTCCGTCCATCCGGTCACCAAGACCGGCATGACCAGGGCGTATGGGGAGACGGAATGGAAGCCACCTCGCGACGGAGCATCCTCGCGGCGTCCGCAACGGGCGCATTGCTGGCGGCAGCGGGCAGGGCGTCCGCCCAGCCTGCCCAAGCCGCAGCACCGCCTGGCGCTCCCACGATGGACTCCCTGCGCCAGCTGATCGAGGCCGCGCGCGCCAACTCGCCCGGGCTTGCGGAGCTGATGGTCCGGCACCTCCCGGGCTTGCAGGTCGGCGGAGCCGCCGCGGTTCCCCCATCCGACATCGTGCCCACCGCGGGCACGACGACGGTCGGCACCGTGGCGTCCAGCAACGTCGCGGCCGTATGGGGCCAGGACGTGCTGTTCGCGCTGAACTCGGACAAGCCGGCCACGATCTCGATCGACACCCAGGCTCCCGTGCCGATGATGCGCGTGGGCGGGACGGACTACTGGTACCGTCTCGAGACGCTTCGCATCGGCGCCACCCACCGCTTCGCCTTGTTCTCCGGCGGGCGCGACGTCGGCGCCAACGCGGTGGCCGGCTACACCCCGGACAGCTACCCGATCGAGGGTGCGGCGCGCGGCACCCTGTCCGAGAAGCGGACCATCACCAGCCAGATCTACGGCGGTGCGCAGGCGGACTACTGGCTTTACGCCAACGCCGGGATCGACACGGTCCGCGGCGCGCCCTTGATGGTCTGGCAGGACGGGCAGAACTGCGTGGGCGCCCGCGACCTGATCAACTTCCGCATGCAGACGGTCACCGACAACCTCGTCCACCAGAAGCGCATTCCGCCGATGGTGCACCTGCTCATTGCGCCGGGCACCGGCGGCGAGAAGCGGCCCCTGCGCTTCACGGGCGAAGATCAGGGCAACGTCATGCGCAGCCTGCAATACGACACCGTGTCAGACCGTTATGGCCGCTACCTGTACGAGGAGGTGCTTCCCGAGGTGGAGAAGACGGTCAAGCTGCGGCAGGACGCGTATTCGCGCGGCGCGATCGGGCAGTCCTCCGGGGGCATCTGCGCCTTCACGCTGGCCTGGTTCCATCCCGAGCGGTTCAGCCGGGTGCATTCGACCATCGGCAGCTTTACCGGGCTGCAATGGCTGCCGGACGAGCACCTCGAGGGCGGCTACATCCTGTCCAACCGGGTCCGGCGCGACCCGAAGCGCAACATGCGGGTTTGGATGTCGGACGGCATGAACGACATCGAGGTGGACAGCAACGGGCGGCAGGATCTTTACGTCGCCGGCAGTTGGCCGTTGAACAACATCCAGCTCGCCAACGCGCTGAAGACGCGCGGCTACGACTTCCACTTCCGCTTCGGCACGGCGACGCACTCCAGCGCGCAGGGCAGCATGGACCTGCCAGAGTCGCTCAGCTGGCTGTGGCGCGACTACGACCCCGAAAGAACGGAGGCGACCTTCGAACAGGAAGCGACGGAGCGTGCCAAGCCGATCTACCGGGTGCAGATCGCCAATCGCGACGCGTGGTGAGGGGCCGGACCCGGTCTGCTCTGGTCTGCTCAGCAAATGAAGCGAGCGGCTACGGCTGCACTGGCCTGCCCAGGAAGCCGAGCAGGTGGCGCACCACCTCGCCAGGCTGTTCCTGCTGCACCCAATGGCCGGCGCCCTGGATCAGCGTAACAGGCGCCATGCGGGTGCAGGCCGTGCCCTGCATGCGTTCCAGCGCCCCCGGCGCCTGGTGGATGCCCCAGTCGGCGGCGCCGGAGATGAAGCAGGACGGCACGTCGATGCTGCGGCCGGCGAACACCTCCAACTCGGCATCGAAGCGGCCAGAGGTGCGGCAACGATACCATTGCAGCCCGCCCTGGAAGCCGGTGCGGGCGTACTCCGCGGCATAGACCGCCAGCTCCGCATCCGGCAGCCAGCGGCAGGCGGCGACCTGGGCGGCGTCCGGCATCTCGGCCGCCACGGTGGCGGCCATGTCGGCGTCCAGGTCCATGACGTAGTAGGTCGGCAGCTTCGCTAGTTCCTCCGCCGTCCAGCCGGCAAGCGGGAACGGCCGGTTGCCGGGCCAGTCGGCGCTCTTGTGGTGGTAGTAGCCGCGCAGGAAGGCGTGCAGGCCCTGGGCCGCATGGCGCATGTCGGCATCGGCGCTGCGGGTCGAGTAGTACCATTGGTAGTGCTTGCGCGGCCGCGGCAGAGCCGCCAGCGCCGCGTGGATGTCGGGCTGCGGCGTCCGGCGCAGCCCCGGCGGACCGGCGAACGGCGCGCTCATCAACGCCACGGCGGGGAAGATGTCGGGGCGGAGCAGCGCGCACCAGGCCGCCACCGAGGCCCCGAAGTCATGCCCGACCACCGCCGCGACCCGGGCGGTCCCGATGGCATCCAGCAGCCCCAGCACGTCGCGCACCAGGTTCAGCATGCGGAAGCTCGCGAGGTCGCCGTCATACTCCGGATCCCAGCCGGTGGTGCGGCCGTAGCCGCGCTGGTCGGGGGCGACGACGTGGTAGCCGGCTTCGGCCAACGCCGGCATCACCTTGCGCCAGCTGTAGGCCAGCTCCGGGAAGCCGTGCAGCAGCAGCAGGCAGGGCCGCCCCGGCGCCTCGTGGCCCGCCTCCAGCACGTGCATGCGCAGCCCGTTGCCGTTCTCAACCAGCCGCGCGGAGATCCCCGGCGGCAGGATGGCGCTGTTCATCGCGCCGATCTGGTCCATGGCATTCTCCTGGTTTGCCGCAGCAGAGACCGGGACGATGGCGACGGCAAGCGCCACGTCAGGCTGTAAGCAGGCCATGCTGGCGTTGAAACCGTGCAGGGGCGACAGCAACAGGCCAGGAATGGCGCTGTGATCGTCACCAACCGAATTCGCGGAACATTGTTGAGACCCGGTCGGATTGGCTGTTGCGAAGCCTGCTCACCGGTTCCAGCGTTGGCCGGCCATCTCAGGACAAGGGTGATCCCATGCTGCATGCCCCCCGAATGCCCGCACGTCCTCCGTCCCTGGCCATGCCGCCGCCAGCGCGTCCGGGAGCTTGGTCCGGACTTGCTGGCCGAGAGTCAACGAGACCTGCTCAGGTTGAGCATACATTGATCCTTCATGCATGCGTCTGCCTTGACGTGTCCTTCCAGCAAGGGGAGAGATCATGACCTTTGCACCCTGGCAGAGGCGCTCATTGCGCCGCTTCATTTCGCTGCTGCTTGCCGGGATGTGCTTGTTTTGCGATGGCAGCACGGTTGCACAAACTGTCGCTGCACCGCAGGCTGGGTCGGCCACAGCGACGGCGGACAACGCCGTTCTGCTGACGGTCTTCTTGCGCCACGATCAATCCCGACCACTCAGCGAGCTCAACGCACAACTTGCCAAGCAGGGCTTCTACAAGGCTTTCCCGCCTCCTGGCATTGAGGTCGTAAGCTGGTATGTCGTCATGGGCATAGGGCAGGTCGTCACTCTCCGCCTGCCGGCATCTCGCCTGCGCGAGGTCAATCGTGTCCTGGAGGACACGGCTTGGGGTGCCTACCACACCGAGTTCTATCCCGCCTACGATTACAAGGCCGTCGCGGCTGCCGAGCACGAGAAGGCGCAGTGAAACGCTGAAGCGGCCCTTGGGGCGTTGTCAGGTTGACAGGCGGAGGGTGTCGATGGCCTCAGGCCGGCTTCGGTACCTATGCGACATCAGTAATCGCTATGACCTCACGCCAGGTGCAAAAAGCGGCGTCGCGGGCGGTCCGGTGCTGGTCGGCGGTGAGGC
>CALMVT010000358.1:0-2581 GCA_937873175.1 uncultured Acetobacteraceae bacterium
TCATCTTGCCCATCACGCCGCCCGACGAGTTGGTGGCGGCGATCAGCACCGGGTTCAACCCAAGCTGGTTGGCCGCCACGACCTGAAGGTTGCCGAACAGCGCGTTGCCGGACGTGTCGCTGCCTGACAGGAACACCGCCACCCAACCCAGGAACGGCGACAGCAGCGGGAAGAAGATGCCGACGGAGGCGACGCCCAAGCCCAGCGTGTAGTTCAGCCCGGAGTAGTTCATCAGGTAGGCGAGGCCCACGATCAGCGCGACCGTGAAAATGGCGATGCGGCTTTGCCGCCAGGTTTGGCCGACGCATTCGATGAAGCGGCCGGGGCCAACGCCGACCAGGGCCGCAGTGATGATCGCGGATAGCAGGATGGCGGTGCCGGTCGCCAGCGGCTGGAACGTCCAAACGGCGGCATAGGGCTTGTCGTTGTAGAGCGTGATCAGCACCTGGTTATGCAGGCCGGGCCAGGGGATCGCCTGCTGGCCGATGGTGAAGATCTTGAAGTGTGTCCAGATGATCACGACGACGGACACCACGATCCAGGGCACCCAGCCCTGCCAGGCCGGCACCGTCGCCCCGGACCGCGCCTGCACCACCTCCGCGCCCACGCCGCGGGTGGCCAGGCTAGGCAGGTTCATCGTGAACTCCGGCGCATCCGCTGGCGACCAGACGCGCAGGAAAGCGAGCGTCGCGACCAGCGCGGAAAGCGAGGACAGCACATCTGTCAGCGCGTAGTCGAGGTAGTTGGACGACACGAACTGCCCGAGCGCGAAGCTGCCGCCGGCCACCAGCAGCACCGGCCACAGCGCGCGCACCGACCGCATGCCGCCGTAGAGCACCATGACGTAGAACGGCAGCAGCATGGCCAGGAACGGCAACTGCCGCCCGATCATGGCGCCCAACGTGACGGCCGGCAGCCCCGTCACCTGGCCCAGCACGGTGACGGGCGCGCCGAGCGCCCCGAAGGCGACCGGAGCGGTGTTGAAGATCAGCGTGAATGTCAGCGCTTCCAACGGCGGGAAACCCACCAGGATCAGCAGCGCGCTGGTGATGGCGACCGGGGTGCCGAAGCCGGAGATGCCCTCCAGCAAGCAGCCGAAGCAGAAGCCGATCACCACCAGCACCACCCGGCGATCATTGGGCAGGTGCTCCACCACCCAATCGCGGAAAGCGTCGAACCGCCCGGACACGACGGCGATGTTGTAGAGCAGCAGCGCGTTGAACACGATCCACATGACCGGCCACAGCGCGAACACCGCCCCGGCGGCCACGCTGTCAAGCGCAAGGCCGGCTGGCAGATCCCAGACCAGGACGGCGATCAGGAGGCCCGCGACCAGACCGCCCAGCGACGCCTGCCACGCCGGGCGGCGCAGCACGCCCAGCATCACCAGCACGGTCGCGATGGGCAGCGCCGCGACCACGAACGACAACAGGAGGCTGCCCCCCACCGGCGTCAGCAATTGATGGAACACGATTCCCCCCGGTTTCTTGTTTTGCGCAGCCGCGCGACGTTGGTTGGGGCACGCTGGCAAACGACGCGGCAGAACGCAATGGGCGAACTGAAGGGGAGGCTCGTCGTGGGCTGCCTGGAACCGATGCGGTCAGCCTTCGCCCTCATCCACCGCGAGCGCCGCGTGCACCAGGGCCAGATGGCTCAACGCCTGCGGCATGTTGCGCAGCATGTCGCCGGCGCCCGGGTCCATCTGCTCGTGCAGCAGGCCGAGATTGCCGGAGGTGGCCGCGAGCAGCGCGTCCATCTTCCCCACCGCCAAGTCCTGCTCGCCCAGCAAGGCGAACGCTTCCACCAGCCAGAACGCGCAGGCCAGGAAGGTGCCCTCTTCCGCCTCCATCCCCGAATAGCGAAACCCCAGCGGGCCGCGACACAGCTCGCGCCGAATCGCGTCGCGGGTGAGCGCCAGCCGGTCCCGGCGCTCGAAGCCGAAGCGGGTCGCGAGCAGGAGGGAAGCGTCCAGCCGGTCCGTCCCGGGATGCAGGGTGTAGCTTTGCTTGGCTTCCGACCAGCAATGCGCGTCCACCCAGTCGCAGATGCGGTCGCGCTCCCGCCGCCAGCGGTCGGCCTGGCTTGCGTCAAGCTGGCCCGACCCGGCGAGCTTGGCCGCGCGGTCGAGCGCCGTCCAGCATCCAAGCTTCGACATGGTGTAATGCTCGGCCTGCTCCAGTTCCCAGATGCCGGAGTCGCGCGAGCGCCACAGGTCGGCGCAACGGTTGGCAAGATCCGCTAGGAGGCGCCGGGTCGTGAGGTCGAGCACATGGCCGCATTGGACGAACAGCGCCGCGGTTTCCATCAGGTCGCCGAACACGCCGAGTTGGGCTTGCTCCCGCGCCCGGTTGCCTTTGCGCACCGGCCGGCTGTTCCCGTAGCCCGGCAGGTCCAGCTCCCGCTCGTCCGGCGCGAGGCCGCCGTCGAGGCTGTACATCGTGCGCGGCTGGCCGCCATGCCGCAGGATGGTGGCGGTCAGCCAGGAAAAGGCGGCCTTGGCCTCCTCCACCGCGCCGACCCGCAGGAACGCCTTGATGGTGTAGGCGACATCCCGCACCCAGGCGAAGCGGTAATCATAGTT
>CALMVT010000358.1:2681-21454 GCA_937873175.1 uncultured Acetobacteraceae bacterium
CGCCGCCGCCGTGGCGCCGGTGGGCGTGTAAAGCAGCAGCTTCAGCGCCAACGCGCTGCGCCGCACTGCTTCTTCATAGCGGCCCCCATAGGTCAGGTTGCCCGACCATTCGCGCCAAGCCTGGTCCGACCGATCGATCCGCGCGTCGATCGCGGCGGGTGGCGGCAGGATCAGCGGCTCGTTCGACGTGGCCAGCAGCGCCAACACCGAGCACGACCCGGCCTGTGTCGCGAACCGCGCGGTCACCCGGTCATCGGCCTCGGTCAGCCGCTCGACGTCGCCGCTGGTGCGCAAGGCCGCCACGATGCCGTCCAGGTGCACCACGTCGCCGTGCGGGCTGCCCTCGCGCCACGGGTTGGCTTCGCAGCCGGCGCCCGGAGCGCACCTTGACGTTGAACTCGACGGCGCCTTCCAGGCCCTCGACGCGGTGCGCCAGTTCGCTCCACGGCAGCCGCCCGGACGGGCTGCTGTTGAGCGAGTAGGTGACGCGGGCGCGGCCGGTGGCCGTGGTGAACACCTGCTCCAGCACGTTGCTGCCCGGGCGGTAGCGGCGCTCCAACGTGGGCGGGCCGGCAGGTGCTATGGAGAAGCGCCCGCCGTCCCCGCCGGCCAGCAAGCGGTCGAAGAACGGGGCGCTGTCCAGGTTGGGCACGCACCACCAATCGATGGAGCCGTCCGCGCCGACCAGCGCCACGCTTCGGCCGTCGCCCACGGCCGCGTATTGGTCAAGCGGTAGCCAGTCGCCGTCGCGCCCGGGACTCACGGCCGGGAACTGCCGCGCGTTACCAGGCTCGATTCCTGCAATGCCGCCGGGTGCCCTCGAAAGTGAGATGCTTGGCCAGAATGATGGGTGAAGGCCGGGCACGGCTTCCTAGAGTCCTGCACCGCGTGTTGGTTCCTGGTCCGCGCATCCCAAGCGCCGTCTGCGGCATTGTTGGGACGCAAGGGCCAGCAACGTGCAGCCGCTCCGCCGGTTTGCCGCGGGGCAGCAGCGGGCACATGCGCGGCGCCGTTGCCGACCCTGGGGTTCGGCTCGATCGTCACCCCGCTCCAGCCTTTCAGATGCAGCTTGTTAGGTGTTCGCGCGCATCTGCGCGTGGAAGGCGCCGACGTCCACATGGAAGCCGGTGCCCTGAGGATGCATGTGCGACATCAACACATCCTTCGCATAAATCGCGAAGGACACCGGCTTGATTCGCTTCAGCACAGGAAGCACGCCGCGCGCTATGGCCGGTGCCCAACAAACGCTTGATCAGATCCATGCTGCCTCTGACTCATGCGTGCCGGCGCGGGGCGGCCCTGCCCTCCCCCGACCAATCGGTGTTATCCTTGCAACCGCGCCGGCCCAAGCCGCCGCGCAGCAAGGCGGGTCGTTAAAGGCGGGCGGAGATGCGCACCGGCAGCGTTTCGTAGCCTTTGACGAAACTTGAATAAATTCGGCGCGGCTCGCCCACCACCTCGATCGCGGCGAAGCGCGCGAGGATCTCCTCCCAAACCACGCGCAACTGCATCTCGGCCAGGCGCTCGCCGACGCAGCGGTGGATGCCGAAGCCGAACGACAAGTGCTTCTTGGGCTTGGCGCGGTCGATGATGAAGCAGTTGGCCTCGGGGATCGCCTCTTCGTCGCGGTTGCCCGAAACATACCACATCACCACGCGGTCGCCCTTGCGGATCTGCTGACCGTCCAACGTGATGTCCCGCGTGGCCGTGCGGCGCATGTGGGCGATCGGCGTTTGCCACCGGATGATCTCGGGCACCATGCTGCCGACCAGGCCCGGCTCGGCGCGCAGCTTGGCATACTGCTCCGGATGCTGATGGAGCGCGAGCAGCCCGCCCGTGATCGAGTTGCGCGTGGTGTCGTTGCCGCCCACGATCAGCAGGACCACGTTGCCGAGCAGTTCGCGCGGGTTCATCCGCCGTGTCGTGTCGGCATGGGCCAGCATCGAGACGAGATCGGCCTTAGGCGCCGCGGCTGCCCGCTCGTTCCACAGCCGGGTGAAATAGGTCAGGCATGCCGTCAGCTCGGCCTGGCGCGCCTCCTCCGATGCGTTGAGCCCGGAATCCGGATGCGCGGTCGCCACGTCCGACCAGCGGGTCAGCTTGCGTCGGTCCTCCCACGGGAAATCGAACAGGATGGCGAGCATCTGCGTGGTCAGCTCGATCGAAACCCGGTCCACCCAGTCAAAGGTTTCGCCGACCGGCAGGGCATCCAGCATGGCAGCCGCCCGGGCGCGGATCGCGGTTTCCATCACGGCGATGTTCGCGGGCGCGAACATGGGGCTGACCACGTTCCGCTGGCCGCCGTGCTTCGGCGGGTCCATGGCGATGAACATCGGCAGCGGAAAGTCCTTGAGTTGGTCCCGGATGGTGATGCCACCCAGACTCCAATCCGAGGAGAACGCCTCGTGATTGGCCTCCACGGCCAGGATGTCCTTGTACTTGGTGACGGACCAGTACGGCCCGAACATGCTTTCGGGCGTGTGGTGCACCGGCGCCTCGGCGCGCAGCCGCTCGAAGTAGGGCCACAGGGCGTCGGTTTGGAACAGTTTGGGATGGCCGGGGTCAAGCTCCGCCAACGGGAGGCTGTAAGCCTCCTCGGCGCTGTAGCTCCGCTCGGCTTGCAGCATCGTGTCCATTGCCGTTTCTGCCGTTTCTTGTTGTCAAGGTATCATGCGGCTTCGGCCGGGCCTCGTCACGCGCATTCAAGCGGGTGGATGCCGTTCCCGGCGACGACCACGACGTCACGATCTGCGCGACTCGCAGCCCGGGCGGCCCGGCTGCGCTGTGCCCATGCGTTGCACAACTACATTGAATTGGGCACGACATCGTGACCCAACATGCGCGGCGCTGCCGTTTGATCCACGGGAAACAAGCCCAAGCTGTCACGTTCAGGCAACACGCGGCATGGTACATAATTTGCACCATCATTTCGCCACACGTTTCTCAATACGTTTCGAAACGTGGTTTGCTATAATCGGGGCGAGCGGGTTTCACGTGCGTTCGATGCCGAGAGGGAGGTAGCGTCGCCGGACACAGCAGGAGTCGGCCTCGCTTGCCGGGGTGGAAAGACCGCCCAACTGTGTTTCTGGTCGCGTGGATCTGCTGGCGGCTGAGCCGGGCGCGCATTGGTCGCCCGCCCGGTCCCTTTGGGGAGTTTCATGATGCTTAAAGACGACGTGTTTTCCCTGCATGCTGCCCTTCGCGACCAACGTCGGGAAGAAGAGTTCAGCCTCGCCGAGTACCTGGCAGCGTGCCGTGACGATCCCAGGTGCTACGCCAGCCCCGCCGAGCGGATGCTGCATGCGATTGGCGAGCCGGAACTGGTGGATACCTCACGCACGCCTCGGCTTGGCCGCATCTTCCTCAACCGCACCGTGCGCATGTATCCGTCCTTCTCCGAGTTCCACGGCATGGAGGAAACGATCGAGCGCATCGTCAGCTTCTTCCGCCACGCGGCGCAGGGGCTGGAAGAGCGCAAGCAGGTGCTCTATTTGCTGGGGCCGGTCGGCGGCGGCAAGTCGTCCTTGGGCGAGCGGCTCAAGGCGCTGATGGAGCAGGAGCCAATCTACGTGCTCAAGGCGGGCAACGAGCTGAGCCCAGTCTTTGAAAGTCCGCTTGGCCTGTTCGACCCGGAAACCATGGCCGACACTTTGCAGGAACGGTACGGCATTCCGCGCCGGGTGCTGACCGGCATTTCCAGCCCCTGGGCGCTGAAGCGGCTTGAGGAATGGGACGGCGACATTTCGCGCTTCCGCGTGGTCAAGCTGTATCCGTCGCGCCGCAAGCAGGTCGCCATCGCCAAGACCGAGCCCGGCGACGACAACAACCAGGACATCTCCGCCCTGGTCGGCAAGGTCGATATCCGCAAGCTTGAGATGTATAGCCAGAACGATCCGGACGCCTATGGCTTCTCCGGCGGCCTGAACCGGGCCAACCAGGGCATCCTTGAGTTCGTTGAGATGTTCAAGGCGCCGATCAAGATGCTGCACCCCCTGCTCACCGCAACCCAGGAGGGCAATTATCTCGGCACGGAGAACATTGGCGCGATCCCGTTTCAAGGCATCCTGCTGGCCCATTCCAACGAGGCGGAATGGCAGAGCTTCCGCAACAACCGCACCAACGAGGCGTTCCTTGACCGCGTTTCGGTGGTCAAGGTGCCGTACTGCCTGCGGGTGACGGAGGAGGGCAAGATCTACGAGAAGCTGATCAGCGGCTCCGCCTTGGCGGAGGCGCCCTGCGCACCGCACACGCTGGAGATGCTGGCGCGCTTCGCCGTGCTGTCCCGGCTAAAGCCGCACGCCAACTCCCGCCCCTTCGCCAAAATGCGCGTGTATGACGGGGAGAATATCCGGGAAACCGATCCCAAGGTTCGCACCATGCAGGAGTACCGCGACAACGCGGGCGTGGACGAGGGCATGGACGGCATCTCCACCCGGTTCGCCTACAAGGTGCTGTCGGCCACGTTCAACCATTCGTCAAGCGAGGTCGCGGCCGATCCCGTGCACATGATGTACGTGCTGGAGCAGGCGATCCGCCGCGAGCAGTTCCCGCCGGAGACGGAGGCCGCCTACCTCGCCACCATCAAGTCGGAACTGGCCTCGCGCTATGCCGAGTTCATCGGGAACGAGATCCAGAAGGCTTACCTGGAAAGCTATGGCGACTACGGCCAGAACCTGTTCGACCGTTACCTCGATTACGCCGATGCCTGGATCGAGGACCAGGACTTCAAAGATCCTGACACCGGGCAGATGCTGAACCGCGATCTGCTGAACGCCGAGCTGACCAAAATCGAAAAGCCGGCCGGCATTGCCAACCCCAAGGATTTCCGCAACGAGGTCGTGAAGTTCGCGTTGCGCAACCGGGCTTCCAACGGCGGGCGTAATCCGTCTTGGACCTCTTACGAGAAAATCCGTGACGTGATTGAGAAGCGGATGTTCTCCCAGGTAGAGGACCTGCTGCCGGTGATCAGCTTCGGTTCCAAGAAGGATGGTGAAACCGAGAAGAAGCACAACGATTTCGTCAAGCGCATGGTGTCGCGCGGCTACACCGAGCGCCAGGTGCGCCGCTTGGTCGAGTGGTATATGCGCTTCAAGCAGTCGGCCTGAACGGAGAGACCTTGGACATCATCGACCGCCGTTCCAACCCGCACGGCAAGAACCTGGAGAACCGGCAGCGCGTGCTGGCCCGGGCGCGCGGGGAGGTCGCGCGGGCAGCCCGGGCGGCCATCGCCCAAGGCACGTTGCGGGAAACCGGGCACGGCGAAGCAGTGACCATCCCGTCCGACGTGCTGCACGAACCCTCCTTCCACACGGTGTTCACCAGCGGCGAGCGGCAGGTGGTATTGTCGGGCAACAAGGAGTTCTCGACCGGTGACCGGCTGGCCCGCCCACGCGGCGGCGGAGGGGGCAGCGGCAACGGCGCCGGCCAGGGCGGTGGGGAAGCGCAGGACGGCTTCCGCTTCGTGCTGAGTCGGGACGAGTTCCTTGACCTGTTCTTCGAGGATCTGGAATTGCCCGACCTGGTCAAAAGCCAGGTGGTCGCGACCGAGACCATGGCGCCGGTGCGCGCCGGCATCAGCGTCGATGGCACGCCGTCGCAGGTTGATATGTCGCGTTCCATGCGCCAGTCGCTGGCCCGGCGCATCGGCCTGCGCCGACCGAAGCCACCCGAAGTGCGCGAGCTTGAGGCGGAAATCGCCCGCTTGGAAGCGAGCGGAGACGACGCCGACCGCCTGCATACCTTGCGCAGCGAGCTGGAGGTGGCATTGCGCCGCTTGGCGCGCGTGCCATGGGTCGATCCCATCGACATGCGCTACCGGCGCTATACCCAGGTGCCCAAGCCCTCGACTCGGGCAGTGATGTTCTGCCTGATGGACGTGTCCGGCTCCATGTCGGAAAGCATGAAGGACCTGGCGAAGCGTTTCTTCCTGCTGCTGCACGTGTTTCTGGAGCGCCGCTACAAGCGTGTTGATCTGGTGTTCATCCGCCACACCGAGGTGGCGGAGGAAGTGACGGAGGAGGTCTTCTTCACCGATCCGCGCACCGGCGGCACCGTGGTGTCCACGGCGCTCACCGAACTCACCCGCATTCAGCGCGAGCGCTACCCATCCGGTTCCTGGAACATCTACGCGGCGCAGGCATCCGACGGCGACAACTCTGGCAGTGACACACAACGGGCTGTGTCGATGCTGGAAGCTGACATCCTGCCGGTGGTGCAGCACTTCGCCTATATCGAGGTTTCGATGTCGGCAGCGATCATTCGGGGCGAGACCGACCTGTGGCGCGGCTACGCCCCGCTGGCTCAGCGGGCGCCGAAGTTCGCGATGCGCCGGGTGGCGGAGCGACGGGATATCTTCCCGGTGTTCCGCGAACTGTTCGCGCGAAAGGTGCCAGCCTGATGGACTCGCCCCTGCTCTACACCGGCACGGACTGGAACTTTGAGACGCTGCGCCGCTCCTATGATGCCATCGAGCGGATCGGCGTCGATGAGCTTGGGCTTGAACTCTACCCCAACCGGATCGAGGTGATCACGTCGGAGCAGATGCTTGACGTTTACACCGCGCATGGCATGCCGCTGACCTACCGGCATTGGTCCTACGGCAAGCGCTTTCTGCAACACGAAAGCAGCTACCGCCGCGGCTACACCAGCCTCGCCTATGAGGTTGTGATCAATTCCAACCCTTGCATCTCCTACCTGATGGAGGAGAACAGCGCGACGATGCAGGCTCTGGTCATCGCCCATGCGGCATTCGGCCACAACCACTTCTTCCGCAACAACCACCTGTTCCGGCAGTGGACGGAAGCCTCGGCGATCCTCGACTATCTCGGCTTTGCCCGCAGCTACGTCGCCAAGTGCGAGGACCGCCACGGCACCGTCGCGGTTGAGCGCGTGCTGGACGCGGCGCACAGCTTATCCCGCCACGGCGTGCACCGCCACGGCGGCAGCCGCCCGATGAACCTCAAGGCCGAGCAGAAACGCGAGCGCGAGCGCCAGGAATACGACGAGCGCATGTTCGACGACCTGTGGCGCACCGTGCCCGGCGTCAAGACGCCCCCGGGGGTGGACAAGCTGGCGGAGCGGCGGCGACGCCTCGGCCTGCCCGAAGAGAACCTACTCTATTTTCTGGAAAAGTCCTCGCCGCGGCTGCAAGCTTGGGAACGGGAGATCATCCGCATCGTGCGGCTGATCGCGCAATACTTCTACCCGCAGCCCCAGGTAAAGCTGATGAACGAAGGCTGTGCCACCTGGGTGCACCAGCGCATCATGACCCGGCTGCACGAGACCGGGCAGATCGATGACGCCGCGTTCCTGGAGGTGCTGCACTCCACCAGCAACGTCATCATGCAGCCGGGCTTCGACCACCCGGCGGGCGGCCCGGGGTTCAACCCTTATGCCCTGGGCTATGCCATGATGACCGACATCGCCCGCATCTGCGACGAGCCGACGGCGGAAGACCGCGGCTGGTTTCCGGATTGGGCCGGCAACGGCGACGCGTTAGGCACCTTGCGCCATGCATGGGCAAACTACCGCGACGAAAGCTTCGTGCTGCAGTTCCTTTCCCCCAAGGTCATGCGCGACTTCCGCATGTTCCGGCTCATGGACGACACGACGGAGCCGACGCTGCTGGTCGATGCCATCCACGACGAGGAGGGCTACCGCTCGATCCGCCGGAGCCTGGCGCGATCCTATGATCCTGGCCTGGGCGACGCGGACATCCAGGTTGTCGATGTGGACCTGTTCGGCGACCGGCGGCTGTTGCTGGAACATCGCACTGTGCCTGGCCAACTGCTGGCAAAGAAGGATGCGGAAGCCACGTTGCGCCAGCTTGCAGCGCTTTGGGGTTATGAGGTCCGACTTCAGGAAGTGGATTCCGCAAGCGACGCGGTGTTAACGACCCATACGGCCAGCCCGGCCCGCTGAGCGTCCGCCTGAGAAGCAAAAGTATCGCCAAATAAGCGTTGCGTCTCCTTTTCTAATCGCGGCCCAGCCCGAAGTCTTGTAAGTTCGTCACTTGCGAGACGCGCCAATGGCGCTCTGGGGAAAGTTCATGATGCCCGTGTCGATGAAGGCCTGTTTTCTTGGAACGCTTGTTTTGGCTGGTTCCGCCGTCGCTGCGGTGGCCCAGCAAGCAGATCCGCAAATTTCCACTGCGCCTGCGCCCGTGGCAGCACCAGTCCCTGGTGGGTCCGTGCAGGGTGCAGAGCCGGCCGGCAAGCTGGTCCTTCTGTTCAACACCGGAGCCTCGGCGCTTGATAGCGGCAACGACGCGATCTTGGACCAAGCATCGCGGCTGTATCGGGAAGGGCAACCCATCATCATGATGGTGAGCGGAAGCACCGACGCAGTGGGCCAGCCGGCCGAAAACTTGCTGCTCTCCCAACGCCGGGCAACGGCCGTGGTGCGCGGCCTGATTGCGCGCGGCATTCCCGCTGAACGGACGCAGATCTTGGCCAAGGGCGAGTCGAACCCGGCGGTTCCAGGACAGCGCGGCGTGCCCGAACCGCAGAACAGACGGGTCGAGATTACCTGGCGCTAGGTCCGGAGCTCGGAAGCAAGGGATTGGCAGCAACGAGATTGCCCATCTGGGTGTTGCCGGCGCTGCTTATGCTGTGTTTCATCGGAGCCGGTCCCGCGCCAAGCGACCCCAGCGAAGCGCAGCAGGCGTATGCGGCCGGGCGCTACGGCGAGGCGCGCCGGCTTTGGACGGCACAGGCCGAAGCCGGCGATCCCTCGGCGCAATTGAAAGTGGGCACCCTTTACGATCTAGGCCAAGGGGTGCCGCGCGACCCAGCGGTTGCCTACGGCTGGTATCGGCTTGCAGCGGCTGCTGGCAATCCGGCGGCGGAGTTTAATGTGGCCGCGATGTATGACTCCGGCGATGGCGTGCCGCGCAACACGGCTGAGGCCGCCCTCTGGTACGGCCGCGCGGCTGCCCATGGCAATCGCCGCGCCCAATACAACCTGGGCCAGCTTTACGCGGCAGGCGACGGCGTGCCGCGCAACCTGGATCAGGCTGAGGCATGGTTCCGTGCCGCAGCCCCCGACTTGCCGGCCGCGGCAGAAAGGCTGGCCGCGTTGCGCCGCGCTGGAAGCGAGGCCCGGCCGCGTTCCCCGGCCACAGCAGACGCGGGCCGCCCGGTTGAAGCGGCGAAGCCGGCCACGCCGATGGACGGCGACGTGATCTCCGTGATGGCCGGCTCCTCGGACGTTGCGGGCAAGGTGGAGCTGGTCTGGATCAGTCCGGCACAGCCGGTTCCGGTGCGGTTCTTCGTCCAGCTTCTTGCGCTTGATCCCGTCGAGCCGCGGGAAGTGTTCGCGACCTACCTGGACGAGACCGCGACGCTTGCGAGGCTGGATCGGGTTCCGGGCCGCTATGCTTGGCGCGTTTACGCCGTGGGCCGTAACGTCGGGCACTATGCGGCAAGCGGGTGGAACCAGTTCCAGGTCCGTCCGCCAGGCTGACGACGACCGGCCAACCCGATTAACGGTTTTGCAACCCCCAGCGCGTTACGCTCCGGCTTTGGCGCAGCATTGGGGGTGAGCTTGATCCAAAATCTCGGTCTCATACTGCGGAACCCGCCGGCTCAGGTGCGCCTGTTGCCGGCTGGTCCGAGAGTGCCCGACGCCGCCATGGGAACGTTCGCGGCGCTTGCCGCTGCGTCCATGGCCGCGACGCCGAAGGTTCCCGCCCAGCAGGCGATGCCGGGCAACGGGGCGTTCGGGCCACGGGCAATGGCGGCGCCTGGTAACGGAGCGGCCGCGAAGCTGGGCACCGCCGGCGCGTTTGTAGCGTCGGACTTTGCCCAATATCTTGGACGGTCTGCCGGCTCCGGCCAATGCGTTGCCTTGGTCCAGGCGACAAGTCCGGGCATCGGCCCGACCCGAACCTGGAGATGCGGTCCGCCGGTGCGGGGCAACACGGACCTGCGGCCCGGCACCGCAATCGCGACGTTCAACGGTGCTGACCATTATGCGAACGCGACGGACGGCAGCAACCACGCGGCGATCTACCTGGGGCAGAACGACCGCGGCATCCAGGTGATGGACCAGTGGGCCGGAAGCGCCGCCGCGGTCAGGACCATTCCGTGGAACAACACTAGCGGCGTAGCCGCTAACACCGGGACCGCATTCCACGTCGTGCAGCAAGCTTCATAAGGCAGGGTGTCGATCCGGGCGAGGCACGCTTCACGATGCAGGCGAAGCTCTGCCCAGCAGGTCCGCTTTCGCCTCTAACGCGTAACGAGGGGGCGTCAGGCCGCCAGCGGATGCCGCGCCAGCCGTGACAACGCCTGGCCGCCCTTGTCGAACAGGTGGCAAGCCGCGGTGTTGATCGACAGGCGCACGGCCTCGTGCGGCCGGGTGGAGTCGCTACCCTCGATCTGCACCGTCATCGCCTGTCCGCCTGCTGCATTGATATGCAGCAGCGTCAGGCCGCCGAGCCGCTCGACCAATGTGACCTCGCCCGAAACCGGCCCGGCGGGGTCAATGCGCAGCCCCTCGGGCCGCACGCCCAGGGTGACAGTATCGCCCGGCCGCGCGCCGCTGGCGGAGGTCGGAGCCGTCACCTGCGCGCCGGACGCTAAGGCAACCGTCACGCCGGATCCGGTCGCCTCGACCACCTGGGCCGGCAACAGGTTCATGCGCGGCGAGCCGATGAACCCGGCGACGAACAGGTTGTCGGGATGATGATACAGCTCCAGCGGCGAGCCGACCTGCTCGACCAGCCCGGCCTGCAGCACCACGATCTTGTCGGCCATGGTCATCGCCTCGACCTGGTCGTGGGTGACGTAGATCATCGTGGCGTTCAGGTCTTCGTGCAGGCGCAACAGCTCCATGCGCATCTGCCCGCGCAGCGCGGCATCAAGGTTGGACAGCGGCTCGTCGAACAGGAACACCTTGGGGTCCCGCACGATGGAGCGGCCGATGGCGACGCGCTGGCGTTGCCCGCCCGAAAGGTCCTTGGGGCGTCGCTCCAGATAAGGCCCGAGCTGCAGAATGCGCGCGGCCTCGTCTACCTTGCGGTCACGTTCGGCTTTCGACACGCGCGCCAGGCGCAAGGCAAACCCCATGTTCTGCCGCACCGTCATGTGCGGGTAAAGCGCGTAGGACTGGAACACCATAGCCAATCCCCGGTCGGCCGGCCCCACGTCGTTCACCCGCTTGCCGTCAATCTGCAGCTCGCCGGAGGTGATATCCTCCAAGCCTGCGATCATGCGCAGCAGGGTGGACTTGCCGCAGCCAGAAGGGCCGACGAACACCACGAATTCACGGTCCGACACATCAAGGTTGATGCCTTTGATCACGTCGGTCGAGCCGTAGCTCTTGCGCAGGTCGCGCAGAGTCAGTGTTGCCATCGGAACTCTCCTACTTCACGGCGCCAAAGGTGAGGCCACGTACGAGCTGGCGCTGGCTGAACCAGCCGAACACCAGGATTGGCGCCACCGCCATGGTCGAGGCCGCGGACAGCTTGGCGAAGAACAGGCCCTGTGGGCTGGAAAAGGAGGCGATGAACGCCGTCAGCGGCGCCGCCGCGGAGGCGGTCAGGTTCAGGCTCCAGAACGCCTCGTTCCAGCACAGGATTAGGGACAGCAGCCCGGTGGACGCGATACCCGGCAGCGTCAGCGGCAGCAGCAGGAACCAGACCTCGCTTGCGGTGTTCGCCCCATCCATGCGACCGGCCTCCAGGATGTCGTTCGGCACTTCCTTGTAAAAAGTGAACAGCATCCACACGATGATCGGCAGGTTGGCCAGCGCATAGGTGATGACCAGCGCTGTTCGGGTGTCAAGCAGCCCCGTGTCACGGGCCAGGATGTAGATCGGCACCAGGACGCCAACCGGCGGCAACATCTTGGTGGACAGCATCCAGAGCAAAGTGCCGCGGGTCCGCATCGTCGGGTGGAACGCCATCGAGTAGGCGGCGGGGATCGCGAACAACAGCGCCAACACCGTACCGCCGACCGACACCACGATGCTGTTCCAGGCAAAGGAAACGTAATCCGCCCGGGACAGCACGTCCGCATAGGAAGCCAGGGTGGGCGTGAAGCTCAGCTTCGGCGTGATCGCGTCGGTTTCGGACTTGAAGCTGGTCAGCACCATCCAAGCAATCGGGAAAAACAGCAGGAACGCCACGCCCCACCCGACGACGGTGGCGAGCACGCGCTGCAACAGGCTTTCGCGCATGGATCAGACCTCCAGCCGCCGGGCAATGGACCGCACCAGGAAGAAAGCGACGATGTTGGCCAGGATGATCGCCACCACGCCGCCAGCCGACGCGCCGCCCACGTCGTATTGCAGCAGGGCACGGGCGTAGATCAGGAAGGCCAGGTTGGTCGTGGCGTTGCCGGGGCCGCCGGAGGTGGTGACAAAGATCTCGGCGAACACCGTCAGCAGGAAGATTGTCTCGATCATGATAACGACGCTGATGGCGCGGGACAGATGCGGCAGCGTGATGAAGAAAAACTGCGCGATCACCCCGGCGCCGTCCATGCGCGCCGCTTCCCGCTGCTCATGGTCGAGCGACTGCACGGCGGTGAGCAGGATCAGCAGCGCGAACGGCAGCCATTCCCAGGACACGATGGCGATCACGGACGCGAGCGGGTAGGACGCAAACCAATCCACCGGCTGCAGCCCGAACGTGACAGCCACCGCGCCGAGCACCCCGTAGATCGGGTGCATCAGCAGGTTCTTCCAGATCAACGCGCTTACCGTCGGCATGACGAAGAACGGCGAGATCGCCAGCACCCGGGCGATCTTCTGCCCGGGGAACGGCTGGTCGAACAACACGGCGAGCAGGGTGCCCAACCCCACGGTGATGACCAGGACGGACAGCAGCAGCGTCATCGTGTTGCGGAGCGAAACCCAGAAATCTGGGTCGGTGACGAGGAACTCGTAATTGTCCCGCCCCGCAAACCCGCTCACGTCCGGGTTCACCAGGTTGTAATACTGGAACGAGAACCAAAGCGTCATTACCAGCGGCACGATCATCCACAGCAACAGAACCACCACCGATGGCACCACCAGCCTGGAGCCGGTCCGGCGCGGCGACTTGGCCGACGCCGCTGGCGCTGTTCCCCCGATAACCGTCGCCGACATGCCGCGCTCCTACTTCTTCGGGTAGCCCGCTTGGCGGATCGTCCGCTCCGTCGCGGCCTGGGCGGCCTTTAGCCCCTGCTCGACGGTGCTTTGCCCACCCAAGATGCCTGCAATGGTTTGGCCGACCTGGGTGCCGATGCCTTGAAACTCGGGGATCGCGACGAACTGCGCGCCCTCATACGGCCGGGGCGCCTTTGTCCGCCCGTTCGGGTTCGCGGAGCTGATAGCCTTGAGCACGAAGTCCGCAAACGGCGCGGCCTTCGTGTAATCGGCGGTCTCATAGGTGGATTGCCGCGTGCCCGGCGGCGCCGACACCCAGCCATTCTCTTTCGCGACAAGCTGAATGTATTCTTTGGAAGTCGCCCAGGTCACGAAGGTGCGCGCCGCGTCCTTCTGCTTGGAGGAGGTCGGGATGCTCAGGTTCCAGCTCCACAGCCAGGTCGGCGCGCCCTTGAAGTCGCCGGTCGGCATGGCCGCAAAGCCCACCTTGTCGGCAACCTGGGACTGCTTCTTGTCGAACAGCAGGCCGCCCGCGACGGTGGCATCGACCCACATGCCGCAATGCCCGCTGGCGAACAGCGCCAGGTTTTCGTTGAAGCCGTTGGACGTGGCCCCGGGAGGCCCGTCCGCCTTGAGGGCATCGACATAATAGGTGATCGCCTTCCGCCACTCCGGCGTGTCGATCGTGGGTTTCCATTGCGCGTCGAACCATTGGCCGCCCTCGGCATTCACCAACGGCGTGACAAACCCCATGTTCTCGCCCCAGCCCGGCTTGCCGCGCAGGCAGATGCCGTAGATCTGGTTCGCCTTGTCGGTGATCTTGTCGGCGAAGCCGCGGATCTGCTCGTAGGTCGGCGCGTCCGGCATCTTGATGCCTGCCTTCTCGAACAGGTCGGTGCGGTAGTAGGTCATGGCGCTTTCGGCGTAGAACGGCAGGCCATACAGCTTGCCGTTGTAAGTCAGGCCGTCGCGCACCGGCTTCAGCAAATCGTTGACGTCGTAGGAGGCCGGCAGGTTGTCCATCGGCTCCAGCCAGCCCTGCTTCGCCCAGATCGGCACTTCGTAGTTGCCGACCGTCATCACGTCGAATTGCCCGGCCTTGGTGGCGATGTCGGTGGTGACGCGCTGGCGCAGCACGTTCTCCTCCAGCACCACCCAGCGCAGGTGAATGTCGGGGTGTTGCTGCTCGAACTGCGAGGAAAGCTTCTGCATCACCACCATGTCGCCGTTGTTCACGGTCGCGATGGTGATGGTAGAGTCAGCATGCGCCGTGCCGGCAACCAGGCCCGCGGACAGCACCGCGCCAGTAGCCACGACGGCCCGCAGGCCGCCCTTGATTCGATGAGCGATGGTATGCCTCCCTGAAAATCAATCAGTTGCCGCCGTTGATGCGGACATTATTGGACAGACCGTTCCATTTTCTCGAACCGGCGTCAACACACATGGGCCGGAACGCAGCGGCCCGTCAGAAATCGAGGTGGCGCGACGCCTCCGCCAAGGTTTCCCGGCTGCCCCTTTGATAAAGCAAAGCAAGCCAGCGCCCAACCGGCTCGATCAGCCGCGCGTCCGTGCCGGTCTCGCCAAACAGTTGCGTGATGCCGAGCAAGGGCCGCGGGTCCGGCCCGCCTTCCACCGCCTTTTCCTGAAGCAGCGCCGCGAGCGGGTGGCGGATCTCGATGGGCTGGCCCTGCTCGTCCTCCCCCCGTATCCGGCGTAGCCAGGCGGCGAGCGCCAGGGCCAGCAGTTCGACCCCCTCCCCCGTGCGCAGCCGGTCGCGGATCGGGTCCACCAGGATGTTGAGCGGCGCGTCGGTGTTCACCCGGTCCACCGTGTCCTTGATCGCCGGGTTGGCGAACCGCTCGATTAGCGTCGCCTTGTAGCGGTCGAGGTCGATCCCCGGCACCGGCCGCAGCGTCGGCCCGGTTTCCCGGTCCATCAGCGCCCGCGTGTAGCGCGTGATCAGCGGGTCGGCCATCGACTCGTCGATGGTGACGTAGCCGGCAAGCCGGCCGGTGCCGGACACCGCAAGGTGACTCGCGTTCAACAGCCGCAGCTTCATGAACTCGTAGGGTGCCACGTCCTCCACGAACTGCGCGCCCACCTC
Organism: uncultured Acetobacteraceae bacterium; assembly: GCA_937873175.1. Lineage (GTDB taxonomy): Bacteria > Pseudomonadota > Alphaproteobacteria > Acetobacterales > Acetobacteraceae > CAHJXG01. Next base: position 17,878 of record CALMVT010000358.1, read on the forward strand.
CTCCCAGGGCGGGCGCCCAGCGGGAAAGCGGTCCTCGATCACCCATTGCGTGAAGGTTTCGGCGAACACCGGCCAAGCGTCCGCGATGCCGTGGCGCTCGGTCAGCGCCGCGGTGTCCGCCGCCGCGGTCACCGGGGTGATGCGGTCCACCATGGTGTTCGGGAAGCTGCCATGCTCGCCGATCCAGGCGGCGAGCGCCGGGTCGCGCAACTCAGCCAGCGCCAGCACCGCAGCCCGCAGCACGTCGCCGTTGTGCTGGATGTTGTCGCAGGTCATCGCGGTGAAGGGCTGCGCGCCGCCGTCCCGACGCCGGCGATACGCTTCCACCACGATGCCGATCGCGCTGGATGGCCGCTCGGGGTGCTCAAGGTCCGCGCGGATCAGCGGGTGCTCGGGGTCGAGCCGCTTGGTGGCGCGGTTCAGGCAGTAGCCGTTCTCCGTCACCGTCAAGCTGACGATGCGGATCTCCGGCCGGTCGATGGCATCCAGCAAAGCCGCGCTGCTTTCGCCCGCGAACACCACGGCGGCAAGCGACCCGATCACCGTCACCGTCTCCTCCGTGAAGCTCCGCTCCACCAAGGTGTACAGGTTGTCCTGCGGCGCCAGGCTTTCCTGCATGCGCCGGTCGCCCGGCATCAGCCCGGCGCCCACGATGCCCCATTGCAGGGTATCCAGGCGCTGCTCCATCAGGTTGTGGACGTAGCGAGCCATGTGCGCCCGGTGGAAGTTGCCCAAGCCCAGATGCACAATGCCGGGCGTCACACGGGCCACGTCGAAGCCGGGCACCCGGACCGGCGGCTGGAGTTGGGCCAGGTTGGCCCGGTTGAGCGGGATGGGCGGCATGGAGTCCCTCCTTTACGCCGGGTGGGCGCCGTGCATCAGCGCGTGGCCGGTTTCAGCGTCGAACAGATGCGTGTTCCCTGGGGCAAAGCCCAGCGGCACCACGCTGCCGGTGCGGGACGCCACCCGCTGATGCGTCACCGCAACCACAGTGCGCCCGCCCACGTCAAGCGCCACGTGCGCTTCGTCGCCGAGCCAATGGTTGGAGATCACCGTGCCCTGCCAGTCGCCGCGCCCGAGCATGACGGCATGGGGACGCACGCCCAGCACGATCTCGGTGCCCGCCGCCGGCACCGCCAGGCCGGGCAGCGCGGCGCGCAGGTTGCCCTCGCCTTGCAGCCGCACACCCTCGCCCTCCACGGTGCCCGGCATCGTGTTCATCGGCGGCTCGCCCAAGAAAGTCGCGACGAACAGGTTGGCCGGGCGGTCGCGCAGCTCGGCGGCGGTGCCATATTGCTGCAGCACGCCGCCCTCCATCACGGCAATGCGGTCGGCCATGGCGTTGGCCTCCGTTTGGTCATGCTTCACCAGGACGGAAGTCAGGCCGTGCGCCTTGGTCAGCGCCTTGACCCGGCCACGCAGCACCGCGCGCAACTGCGGCTCCAACTGCCCCATTGGCTCGTCCAGCAGGTGCAGGTCGGCATGGCGCGCCAAGGCGCGGGCCAGCGACGCGCGCTGCTGCTGGCCGCCCGACAGCCCCGCCGGCTTGCGCTTGAGGATCGGGCCGATCTCCAGTAATTCCGCCAGGTCCCGCACCCGCTGTTTCGGATCGGCGCCGGAGCCACGGCCCAGCCCAAAGCCGATGTTGTCCTCGATGGTCAGCGGCGGATACAGCGCGTAGCCCTCGAACGCCATGCCCACGTTGCGCCGCGCCGGGGACAGCCCGTCGATGCGGCAGCCGGCCAGGGTGATCGTGCCCTCCGTCACCGCCTCGAACCCCGCCACCATGCGCAGCGTGCTGGTCTTGCCGCAGCCCGACGATCCCGGCAGCGCCACGAACTCGCCGTCGTTGATCTGCAGGTCAAGGTCGCGCACCGCGCGCACCGTGCTGCGGCCGTAAGCCTTGCTGACATGATTGAGGGTAAGCGTCATGCCGCGGCCTCCACCGCCCGGGCCGCGTGCCGGTCCAGCAGCCCGGTGCGGGCGTCGTAAAGCAGCGCGCGGTCCGCATTCGGGTGAATCCACACGGGGGCGCCCGGCGCCGGCGCATCGCTGTTCACGCTGGCCAGCACTTCCTGGCCGTCCGGCGTCCGCAGCATCACCACGGTTTTTTCGTGCAGCGGCGTCGCGACTTCCAGGGTGGCGGGCGCGGCGCCGGGCTACGCTTCGCGGAACAGCACGATGTCCTCCGGCCGCAGCCCAAGCAGGGAGTCCCGCCCGGCCAAGGCGGGATCAATCGGCAGCCCGATGTCGAGTCCGAGCGCCCGCACCCGCACGCCGTCATTGCCGGCATGAGGGCGGCAGGGTGCCAGGTTGAGCGGCGGGTCGCCGAACAGCCGCGCCACCGCGGTGGAAGCCGGGGCGTCGTAAACCTGCTCCGGATGGTCGGTCTGCATGATGCGCCCCTCGATCAGCACGGCGACCCGGTCACCCAACGCCATCGCTTCCCGGTAGTCCTGGGTGACGTAGATCGACGCCGCGCTGGAGCGGCGGAGCAGCCACGGCAGCTCCATCCGCATCTCATAGCGCAGCTTGGCGTCCACGTTGCGCAGCGGATCGTCCATCAAGAGGATCTTCGGCTCGCCGACCAGCGCGCGGGCCAGCGCCGTGCGCTGCTTCTGCCCGTTGGACAGCGCGCGCGGTGGTTGGCCGAGCACATGACTAATTTTGAGCAGGGCGGCGATCCGCTCGACCCGGGCCTTGATCTCCGCCGCTGGCAGCCGCCGCGCATGCAGGGGGCTGGCAATGTTCTCGTAAGCCGGCATGTGCGGATACAGCGCGAAGTTCTGGAATGCGACGCCCATGCTGCGCTGCTCCGGCCCCGCCGCCGACACGTCGCGCCCGGCCACCGTCACCTACCCCGTCGAGTTCGGGTCCAGCCCGGCGATGGCACGCAGCAGCACCGTCTTGCCCGCGCCGGAGGGGCCGAACAGCACCAACGTTTCGCCGGGCGCCACTTCCAGGCTGGCGCCGTGCAGCGCCATCATTTTGCCGAAGGCCACGCGAACATCGCGCGCCGCCAAGCCGTCCATGGTTCCGCTCATCCCTTCACCGCGCCCAAGCTCAGCCCTTCGACCCGCCAGCGCTGCGCATACAGCGCCAGGGCCAGGGTCGGCAGGATCGACGACAGCACGATGGCCGCCGCGATGATCCCATACTGGATGCCGGACGCGGTGACGAAGGCGAGCGCCCCCACCGTGACCGGCTGCTTGTCGGCCGAGGCCAGCACCAGCGCGAACACGAAGTTGTTCAAGGCAAAGATGAACGACAGCAGCCCGGCGGACGCGATGCCCGGCGCCGCCAGCGGCAGCGCGATCTTCGTGAACCCGCTCCACCAGGAATGCCCGTCCACCCGGTAAGCATACGCGATGTCCGGGCTGGCGTCCTCGAAGTAGCCGCGCACGATCCACAGGACCAGCGGCAGGCAATTGAGCTGGTATACCCAGATCAAGCCGACATAGGTGTTGGCCAACCCAAGATCTTGAAAGTAAAGAAGCAGCGGCAGGGCGAAGCGGAAGGACAGCAGGGTGAAGGCGATGTTCTCCCCGCCGCGGAAGCGGAACCGGGCAAAGGCGTA
>CALMVT010000359.1 GCA_937873175.1 uncultured Acetobacteraceae bacterium
TCGCCCAGCACCAGCCCGGCCCACGTCGCCGCCAGCCCGCCCAGCACCAGCGCGCCCTCGCCCCCGATCACCACCAGGCCAAGCTGCGCCGGCACCGCCACGCACAGCGCAGTCAGCAGCAGGGGTGCTGCCCGGCTCAGCGTGTTGCGCCAGGAAAACCAGCTTCCGAACGCCCCGGTCCAGACCAGCTGGAAGAAGGTCTGGGGCGAGCGGCCCAGCGCCAGCAGGAACAAGCAGAACAAGCCCGCCGCCGCCAGGATGGCGAGCAGCGGCACCAGCCCCGCTTCCAGCGCCTGCCGCAGCCGGAAGCTGCGGTCGGTTCTGGGCCGCGGCGCCGCCGCCGTTGCTGCCCCGGTCGCACTCAGGCGAGCGAGCCTTTTATGCCTTCGGCCAGCCAGTTCATCGACTCAAGCTCGATGGCGGTTTCCGGATAAGCGGACCCGGCGGCGACCACCTGCTTGCCCGTGTTGTCCAGGAGCGGGCCTTTGAACACGGCGAAGCCGCCCTTCATGATCTCTGCCTTCGCGGCGTCGGCCCGCTTGCGCGCAGCCTCGCTGACCGCCGGGCCGTAGGGGGACATCTTGACGAACCCCTCCGCCAGCCCGCCGCGGGTGAAGTTCGGCAGCGCTTCGCCGGCCTGCATCTTGGCCGCGTACATTTTGTAAACCTGCGCCCAGTTCCATTCGGCGCCGGTGAGATACCCTTTGGGCGCCAGGGCGGACTGGTTGGCGTGGTAGCCGCAGGTATAAGCGCCCCGGCCCTCCGCCGTCTGCACCACCACCTTCGGCCCGTCCACGTGGCAGGTGATCACGTCCGCGCCGCCGTCGATCAGCGCGTTGGTGGCTTCTGCCTCCTTTACGGGCATCGACCAGTCGCCGGTGAACACCACCGCCGTGGTGATCGACGGGTCCACCGAGCGCGCGCCGAGCGCGAAGCTGTTGACGTTGATCAGCACCTGCGGAATGGGCTTGGCCGCCACGAAGCCGAGCTTCTTGGACTTGCTGGCATGGGCCGCGACGATGCCGTTGAGATACTGCCCCATGCCGATGTAGCCGAAATACGATCCGGTGTTCATCGGGTGCTTGGCTTTGTCCCACAGGCCGCCGCAATGCCGGAACTGCACGCCCAGTTCCCCCGCCGCCACGCGCAGCATGTAAGGATCGAAGTAGCCGAAGCTCGTGGGGAACAGCAGCGCCGCCTCGTCGAGCTTGACCATGCTCTGCATGGTCTTCACGACGTCGTCGGTTTCGGGAACGCGCTCCTCTTCCAGGACCGTGACGCCGGGCATGGACTTGATGGCGGCGGCGCCCTCGGCGTGGGCCTGGTTGTAGCCGTAATCGTCCTTCGGCCCGACATAGATGAAGCCGACCGTCAACGGCCTCGGCGCCGCGCGCGCCATGCGTCCGGACGCCAGCAAACCGACGCCCAGCCCGGCGACCACGCGCCGGCGGGTCGGGCCATGGGTGTTCATCATCAGGCAGCCTCCCTCAGCATAAACCCGGTTCATGCAGTCCGCGTGCCAAGGAGGCGATCAGGACTCCGCCATCGCCCGGCCAACTTGGGCCAGGAAGCGTGCCCGGGTGTCTGGCGTCGAAACGTTCGCGGCGTAAACACACCCGGTCATCGTGACCCTGGCCGGCGACGCGCCGGCGGCTGGAGGGCGCATGGAGGGACATAGCATGCTCGTGAACACCGTTGCGTGCCTTGGTGGCCGAAACCGGCTCGCCGGCCGGCCTGCAAACCGCTTCCGCCAGCATCTCTGGCATGCAAAGAATGGCGGAAACGCCCTTTGCCCGACACCGACCGGCCCGCAGCAGGCCGGCTTCCACCCGCAAGAGGAAACGCTATGCCTGACGACGTCCTGCCCAGGCCCTTGACGCCCGCGGCACCCGACCAGGCTCAGGCCGTCCTCCGTTTGGAGCCGGCATGGGTGCGGACGTGGTGGCAACTCGTCGATACCCGGATCGGCATCGTCCCGCTGCCGATCTACCTGCTCCTGCTGGCGCTGATTACGGGCTTCGTGCTCACGGGCAAAGTGCCGTCCGACATCCTGATGAGCATCGTGCTGCTGGCGGTCGGCGGCTTCACCTGCGCGGAAATCGGCAAGCGCCTGCCGGTGCTGCGCAACGTGGGCGCGGCGGCGATCATGGCGACCTTCATTCCCTCCGCGCTGGCCTACTACCACCTGCTGCCCGCGCCCATCCTGGCGTCCGTGACCGAGTTCACCAAGGTCAGCAACTTCCTGTACTTGTTCATCGCGTCCATCATCGTGGGCAGCATCCTCGGCATGGACCGCAAGGTGCTGATCGCCGGGTTCCTCAAGATCTTCGTGCCGCTCGCGGTGGGCACGGTGGTGGCCGGGTTGGTCGGAACCGCGGTCGGCACTTTGCTGGGGCTTGGCGCCTGGCACACCTTCTTCTTCGTCGTGGTGCCCATCATGGCGGGCGGCGTGGGCGAAGGGGCGATCCCGCTTTCGGTCGGCTATTCCGCCATCTTGAACCAGCCGCAGGGCGACCTGTTCGCCCAGGTGCTGCCGCCGGTCATGCTCGGCAGCCTGACCGCCATCCTGCTCGCCGGCACGCTGAACTACGTCGGCAAGCGCTTCCCGCACCTCACGGGCGAGGGGCGGCTGCAGCCCAGCGAGGCCGGGGATGTCGAGCACGCCGGCGCCAACCCGGCGAACCCGGAAAGCCACGGCGCGGCCGTGCCCGATGTGCAGACCGTGGGCGCCGCGGTGGTCACGGCGGTGACGCTCTACCTCGTAGGCGTGCTCGTGCAGCGTTTGTTCGATTTCCCGGCGCCCGTGACCATGCTGTTCCTCGCGGTGGTGCTGAAGCTCGGCCGCCTGGTTTCGCCGGGGCTGGAAGCGGGGGCGCACCGGGTTTACCGCTTCTTCCAGGTGGCCGTGACCTACCCCTTGCTGTTCGCCATCGGCGTGGCGCTGACGCCGTGGGACAAGCTGGTCGCGGCGTTCCACCCGGCGAACGTCGTTACCATCATGGCCACTGTCATGACCCTGATGGCCACGGGTTTCGGCGTGGGCCGGCTGCTCGGCATGTATCCCATCGAGACCGCCATCGTGAACGCCTGCCACAGCGGCCAAGGCGGCACCGGGGATGTCGCGATCCTGACAGCGGCGAACCGCATGCAGCTCATGCCGTTCGCGCAGATCGCCACGCGCATCGGCGGCGCCATCGTGGTCACGCTGACGCTGATCGTCCTGAGCCGGATGTCCTGAGGGCAGGGCGTCGGCCGGCCCAGGCCGACCGGCCTGATCAAGCGGCATCAGCCCAGGGGCGGCGCCGGCGCGTAGATGGCGAGCTTCAGCGCCGGGTCGTCATTGGCTTGGAAGCTCGCATACAGGAAATGCAGCACGCCCTTCGTCGGATGGGTCAGCAGCTTCCGGCCCGATGAAACGCCGCGGATGTCGTGCGCCTTCCACCAGGCCGCGAACTCGGGGCTGCCGTGGCGAAGGCGCTGCAGCAGGTCGATAAACGCCGGGTCGCCGGCCCAAAGGTCGTGCGTCGCACGGAACTGGGCCACCATGCGTTTCGCATCCTCGGCCCAGGCTGCGCCGAACAGACGCCGGGCGTCCGGGCTGGTCAGCATCCAGGCCAGGATGTTGCGGTCCGCCTCGGCGACGCCGCCCCAATCGAAGACCTCCGCCGCGGCGGCGTTCCACGCCAGGATGTCCCACCGGCGCCCGGTGACGTAGGCGGGCTGGTTGAGACTTTCCACCAGGCGCAGGATCGCGTCTGGCACGGCCTCGCGGACAAAGGCGCGGCGGCGGGCAGGCCGGGCCAGCGCCCGGAGGTGGGCATGCTCCGCCGCGCCGAGGCGCAGCGCGCGGGCCAGGGCGTCAACCGTGGTGACGGAAGGGCTGACGGTCCGGCCCTGCTCCAGCCGGATATACCAATCGACGCCGATGCCCGCGAGTTCCGCCACCTCCTCCCGCCGCAGGCCCGGCGTCCGTCGCCGGCGCCCGTTTGCGAGGCCCACCGCCTCGGGCCGCAGCTTTTCCCGCCGTGACCGGAGGAAATCGCCGAGTCCGCTGCGGCTCGTATCCGACATCGGCAACCATACCGCCGCCAGGGTGGGAGTGTGTAGTCCTAGGATGATGCCAGGCCTGGATGCGGATGGGAAGCCTGCGAAGGTGACGCTGAAAGGAGCACGAACAGCATGAAAGCAGCCATCTTGAAGGCGTTTGGATTGCCGCTCGCGGTCGAGGCCCTGCCCGACCCGGTGCTGGGCACGGGGGAAGCCATCGTCGATGTCGCCGCTGCCGGCGTCCTGCCCTACGCGACCGAGGTGTTCAGCGGCGCGCGGCGCTACCTGCTCGATCTTCCGATTGTGCCGGGTGCCGGCGCGGTGGGCCGCGTGCGCGCGGTTGGGCCGGACGCCACGCGCCTTGCGGTCGGCGATTGGGTGCTTTGCGATCCGACCGTGCGGGCGCGCGACGACGCGCTCACCCCCGACATCACCTTGCAAGGCTGGAGCGCCCGCGGTCCAGGCGGCTTGCGCCTGGCCCGGCACTTCCACCACGGCTCCTTTGCCGAGCAGATGCTGGTGCCGACCGAGAACGCGGTGCCGCTCGGCCCCATCGACCCGGCAGATGCGGAGCGGTGGTGCGCGCTGAACACGCTTCTCGTGCCGTATGGCGGCCTGCTGGCGGCGAAGCTGCAGGCGGGAGAAACGCTTCTGGTCAGCGGCGCCACCGGCAACTTCGGCAGCGCGGGCGTCGCCGCGGCGCTCGCGATGGGGGCGGGATGCGTCGTGGCGCCGGGCCGGAACGAGGCGGTGCTGGCGGACCTGGCCCGCCGCTTCGGCCCCCGCCTGCAGCCCGTGACGCTCACCGGCGACGAGGCAGAGGACCGCGAGCGGATGAAGCGGGCGGCGCCCGGCCCGATCGACTGCGTGCTGGACCTGCTGCCCCCCTCGGCCGGCACGGCGCCGGTGCGAACCGCTGCCATGACCGTGCGGGAATATGGCCGGGTCGTGCTGATGGGCGGCGTCGGCATGCTGGGGGGCGACGACCTGGCGCTGCCCTACCCGTGGATCATGCGGAACTGCATCACCATCATCGGACAGTGGATGTATCCGGCCGCGGCCAACGCCCGCCTGATCGCGCTGGCGCGCTCCGGGCTTCTGGACCTGCGCCATTGGGAGGTCGCGGCGTTCGGCCTGGACCAGGCGAACGAGGCCGTCGCGCACGCCGCCGCCAGCGCCGGCTCCTTCCGGCTGACCGTTCTCCGGCCCTGACGGCGGCACGTTCGGGCGTTCGACGCCTGGCCAAGCCGGGCGGATGCGTCGAAGTTGTCGAAAGCTTTCGTACGGCGGTTTTGCCACCCCGGGGAAAACTCGACCGCGAGTACAACGCGGAGAAGTTCGTCGCTTCATTTCTCGTCGGCGTGGCAGGCAGCCGGCAACGCCGGCGAGGCGCTGCCCATCGAGGGCGCCCCTCATTACATGGTGCTGGACGGGTTCATGATCGCTGACGTTGGAAGCGATGCGGCGGAGAGTTGAACGCGGCGCATCAAGCGCCGCATCGACCCGCAGCCCCGCATGCCGTAGTGGTGCCCGCGAGCCTGCCCCAATGAGAGCGGCGCGCAGCGAGGGAACCAGCGATGGCGATGAGAGTGTTGTTCACCGGCGGCACTGGCAAGGCCGGGCGGCATGCGCTGCCCTATCTGCATGACCGGGGCTACCAGTTGCTGAACTTCGACCTGCAGCCGTTCCCGCATCCGGCCATTCCGAGCCTGGTCGGCGACATCACGGACGGCGCCCAGGTGTTCAACGCGATGACCTCGCATTTCGACTTCGGCGGTCTCCAAGCCGGCAAGACCCCCGGACCCGTCGATGCGGTGGTCCATTTTGCCGCCGTCCCGCGCATCCTGATCCACCCCGACAACGAGACGTTCCGGGTCAACGTGATGGGCACCTACAACGTCATCGAGGCCGCGATGAAGCTCGGCATCCGCAAGGTCGTGATCGCGTCCAGCGAAACGACCTACGGGGTGTGCTTCGCGGAAGGGGACAAGGATTTCCACAGCTTTCCGCTGGAGGAGGACTACGACACCGATCCCACCGACAGCTACGGCTTGTCCAAGGTGGTGAACGAGCGGACGGCGCGCGCCTTTGCGGCCCGCTTCGGCGCCGACATCTACGCGCTGCGCATCGGTAACGTGATCGAGCCGCACGAGTACGACCGCTTTCCCGGCTGGGTCGCGGACCCGCCGTCGCGCAAGCGCAACGCTTGGAGCTACGTCGATGCCCGCGACCTCGCGGAAATCGTGCATCTTTGCCTGCAGCGGGACGGGCTTGGCTTCCAGGTGTTCAACGCCGTGAACGACGCGATCACGGCGGACCAGCCCACGGCGGCGTTCCTGGCGCGATGGTGCCCGGGCACCCCAGTGACGCGGGACTTCGCCGGGCAGGAAGCGCCGCTGAGCAACCGGAAGGCCCGGGACGTGCTGGGCTTCAAGGAGCAGCACGATTGGCGGGGCGAGGTTCGGGCGTTGGGGATGCCCAAGGCCTGACCTTCCACGGGTTGGCTTTACGGGCCACGGCGGCATGGTCTGGCCCTTGCCTGGTTTCAGCCCCGCGCCTTGCCGGACATCCCTCTATTGATGGGGGAGAAGGCGCTTCCGGCTGGTAGGTGCCGCGGCATCGCCGGGCTGACGGCAGGCAGCGTTCATGGAGGGCGGCGCGGCATTCAGCCGGCTTGGCCCAGGCGCCGGAACATTGCGCACTGTTTACGAGTTTTTAAGGATCTCAGGCGATGATCGGGAGAGCAGTTCCCGTATCGGAGAGATCTCGATGTTCGGTTTCACGGATCAGCACAACGCGACGTTGACGGCGCTCAACCAGTCGCTGGCCATCATCGAATTCGACCCTCGCGGGAAAATCCTTACCGCCAACCAGAACTTCTGCGCCGCGATGGGATACGAGCTGTCCGAGATCACAGGGCAGCATCACAGCATGTTCGTGGAACCGGACCATGCCCGTAGCGCGGAGTACCGGGAGTTTTGGGCCAAGCTCGGACGCGGGGAACCCGATGCCCGGGAGTACAAGCGGATCGGCAAGGGTGGCCGGGAAGTCTGGATTCAGGCCTCTTACAATCCCGTCAGGAACTCCAAAGGCATCGTGACCAAGATCGTCAAGCAGGCGACGGACATCACTGACGAGAAGATAAGGAACGCGGAAATCGAAGCAAAGCTGGACGCCATTTCCCGCGTCCAGGCGATCATCGAGTTCAACGTCAAGGGTGAGGTGCTCACCGCGAACGAGAATTTCCTGGCAACGCTTGGCTACCGTCTTGACGAGATCAAGGGACAGCATCATCGTTTTTTTTGCGAACCGATTTATGCCCAATCTGCGGAGTATGCTGAGTTTTGGAGGAAGCTGAACAGTGGTGACTATGTTTCCGGCGAGTTCAAGCGGGTCGGCAAGGGTGGAAAGGATGTCTGGAATCAGGCGTCCTACAACCCGATCTTCGACCTGAACCGGAAAGTCACAAAGATCGTGAAGTTCGCGACCGACGTGACCGGCCGGGTGCAGGCGGTGACGGAAGTCGGATCGGCCCTGGAGCGATTGGCGGCCGGGGACCTCACCTATCGCCTTGAGGCCGCGTTGCCGCCCTCCTTTGAAAAGCTTCGCGCCGACCTGAACGCCGCCATGGCGCAGTTGCAGACGGCGTTGCTGGCGATTGCCGGCAACGCGAACGGCATCCGCTCGGGCACTGGCGAGATCAGCCAGGCGGCGGACGACCTGAGCCGGCGCACGGAGCAGCAGGCGGCGTCGCTGGAGGAAACGGCGGCGGCGCTCGACGAGATCACGGCCACCGTGCGCAAAACCGCCGAGGGCGCCAAGCAGGCCCGCGAAGCGGCGGCGCGGACCCGGTCGGATGCCGAACGCTCCGGCGAGGTCGTGCGCCAGGCCGTCGCCGCCATGGGCGGCATCGAGCAGTCCTCGCGGCAGATCGGCCAGATCATCGGCGTGATCGACGAGATCGCCTTTCAAACCA
>CALMVT010000360.1 GCA_937873175.1 uncultured Acetobacteraceae bacterium
GTTCGGGGTCGGCGCGGCCGCCGCGGCGGCGGGCGCCGCGCTTGCCCTCACGCACGGGCGCCAAACCCCGGCCCGGGCGTGAGGCCGCCCCCCCTTAGCTCATGGTCGGCATGACGAACTCGGCGCCGGCGCGGATGCCGGTGGGCCAGCGGGAGGTGATGGTCTTGAGCTTGGTGTAGAAGCGCACGCCCTCCGGCCCGTGCATGTGGTGGTCGCCGAACAGGCTGGCCTTCCAGCCGCCAAAGGAATGGAACGCCATCGGCACCGGGATGGGCACGTTGATGCCCACCATGCCCACCTGGATCTGGTGCGCGAACTCGCGCGCCGCGTCGCCGTCCCGGGTGAAGATGGAGGTGCCGTTGCCGAACTCGTGCTCGTTCACCATGCGCGCCGCCTCGTCATAGCTTTGGGCGCGCGCCACCAACAGCACGGGGCCGAAGATCTCGTCCTTGTGGATCGCCATGCCCGGCGTCACGCGGTCGAACAAGGTGCCGCCGATGAAGAACCCGTCCTCGTAGCCCTGCATCCGGAAGCCGCGCCCGTCCACGACGAGCTGCGCGCCTTCCCGCTCGCCCGCGTCGATGTAGCCGCGCACCCGGTCCAGGTGCTGGCGCGTCACCAGCGGCCCCATCTCGGCGTCCGGGTCGGTGCCGGGTCCGATCTTCAGCGCCCGCACCCGCGGCGCGAGGCGCTCCATCATCGCGTCGGCCGTGCGCTCGCCCACCGGCACCGCCACCGAGATCGCCATGCAGCGCTCGCCTGCCGAGCCGTAGGCCGCGCCCATGAGCGCGTCCACCGCCTGGTCCATGTCGGCGTCGGGCATGACGATCATGTGGTTCTTGGCGCCGCCCAGCGCCTGGCAGCGCTTCCCGTGCTGCGCCGCCGTTTGGTAGACATAGCGCGCGATGGGCGTGCTGCCGACGAAGCTCACAGCCGCGATGTCCGGGCTTTCCAGGATGGCGTCCACCGCCCCCTTGTCGCCGTGCACCACCTGGAACACGCCGTCGGGCAGGCCGGCTTCCTGCAGCAGCTCGGCCAGGATCAGGCTGGCGGACGGGTCGCGCTCGGACGGCTTGAGGATGAAGCAGTTGCCGCAGGCCAGCGCCACGGGGAACATCCACATCGGCACCATGGCCGGGAAGTTGAACGGCGTGATCCCCGCCACCACGCCCAGCGGCTGGCGCAGCGCGTGGCTGTCCACGCGGGTGCCGACGTTCTCGGTGATCTCGCCTTTCAGCAGGTTGGGCGCGCCGGTGGCGAACTCGACGACCTCCATGCCGCGGGTCAGCTCGCCGTGGGCGTCGGACAGCACCTTGCCGTGCTCGGCGGTGATGCTGGCTGCGATGCGCCCGGCGTCGCGCTCCAGCAAGGCAAGGAAGCGGTTCAGGATGCGCGCCCGGCGCAGCGGCGCGGTGCCGGCCCAGCCGGGAAAGGCGGCGCGGGCGGCGGCGGCGGCCTCGGCCACCTCCCCCGCGGAAGCGAGCGGCACCTGGCCCGTCACCTCGCCGGTCGCCGGGTTGTAAACGGGCGCGGTCCGGCCGCTGCGGCCCGGCACGCGCTGGCCGCCGATGAAATGGGGGATGTCGGTCGCCATGGGTTTCCTCCGTTGATTTATGCCGGCCGAGGCGCGTCGGGCGGGGTTGGAACGTCCAGCCACCGTTCTTCCCGCGCGGAACGATAGGCCAGCTCCACGAGTTTCTGCACCTCGTAGCCTTCGCGGAAGTCCGGCCCCCGGCGCGGACCGCCGGCCACGGCGTGCAGGAAGTCGCGCGCCTCGATCGCCTTCAGGTCGTTGAAGCCGATCTGGTGGCCCGGCGCCACGCAGAACGCGCTATACGGCTCATGCTCCGGCCCGGCGAACACGGTGCGGAACCCGCGCCGGCCCGCCCCGTCCCCGGCGTAATAGACTTGCAGCTCGTTGAACCGCTCCTGCGTGAACAGGATCGCGCCTTTGGAGCCGTAAAGCTCGAAGTCGTGCTGCATCTTGCGGCCCGTGGCGATCCAGTTCGCTTCCAGGCTGCCGCTCGCGCCGTTCTCGAAGCGCAGGAACAGCCGGGCGACGTCGTCCACCTGCACCGCGCGGGTCTCGGCGGCGCCGGCGCGGACCGGGCGTTCGGCGACGGGCGTGTCCACCTCCGCCATCAGCGCGGCCACGGGGCCGACCAGGTGGCGGGCGGCGGCCAGGATGTGGCTGCCGATGTCGGCCAGGGCGCCGCCTCCGCCCGCCGGGTCGAGGCGCCAGGTCCAGGGGGCCTGCGCGTCGGCCATGTAGTCCTCGGCATGGACGCCGCGGAAGCTGCGGATGGTGCCGATCTCGCCGAACGCGACGATCTCCCGGGCTAGGGCGACCATGGGGTTCTTGAGGTAGTTGAAGCCCACCTGGGTGGCCAGCCCGGCGGTTTCGGCGGCTTCGGCCATTTCCCACGCCTCGGCCGCCGTGGGCGCCAGCGGTTTTTCGCACCAGACAGGCTTGCCCGCGGCCAGGGCCGCGAGCGCCATCTCGCGGTGCAGGGTGTTGGGCGTGGTGACGGAGATGACGTGGACCGCCGGGTCGTCCAGCAGGTCGCGCCAGTTGCCGGTTGAGCGCCGGAAGCCCAGCGCCCCGGCCGCGCGCCCGGCGAGCGCCGGGTCGGCGTCGGCCAGCACGGCCAAGTCCACCTCGGCGGCCAGGTCGAACACCCGGGCCGCCGTGGCGTAGCCCAGCGCGTGCGCCTTGCCCATGAAGCCGGACCCGATCAGGCCCACGCCGATCCTGCGTTTTTCGGTCACCATGCTGCGCTGCTCCCGGAGGAGTTCGGGGTCGAGGGGACGTGCAAGCGTTCAGTATGGGGACGCCGCGAAGTAGTAGTCCCCGGCGTTCTCCTTGGTGATCAGCGGGCTGTCGAGGACGTAGCGCCCCTGCACCGGCGCCTGGGTCGTGGACCGCAGCACGGTCAGGCCGATGGCCGGGATGATGATGGTCGGCGGGTAGAAGATGTCCGCGTCGATGGGCGAGCCGCCGTCCATCACCGCCTTGACCACCCGGTTCATGCCAGACCCGCCGAGCAGGGCGATCTTGTCCTGGCGCCCGGCCTGCTTGATCGCTTCCAATGCGCCCAGCGCCGCATCGTCGTCGCCCGCCCACACGCCATCGATGGCGCTGAACCGCTGCAGGTAGTCCTGCATGACCTGGAAGCCCTTGTCCGGGTTCCAGTTGGCATACTGCATGTCGAGCACCTTGATCTTGGTCCCGGCGAGCGCTTTCTGGAACGCCTCGATGCGGATGTTGTCGATGGCGGTCGGGATGCCGCGCATGACGACGATGCTGGCGCCATTTGGAAACTTGCGCTTGAAGTACTCGGCCGCGACCACGCCGTATTGCGGGTTGTTGCCGCCGACGTACAAATTCTCGATCCCAGGCTCGCTCAGGCCGCGGTCCACCACGGTGACGAACACGCCCTGCTTGCGGACCTGCTTGACCGGCTCGGTCAGCGGCTCGGATTCAAAGGGCAGGATGACCAGGGCGTTGATGCGGTGGGTCGCCACCAGGTCCTCAACGTCGTTCACCTGCTTGTTGGGGTCGGACGCCGCCGCGACGATGAACTCGACATCCGGGAACGCCTTGCGCATCGCGTCCACGGTGCGGTTGGTTTGGTAGTTGAGACCGCCCGTCCAGCCATGCGTCGCCGCCGGGATCGAGATGCCGATCTTGACCTTTTCGGCCGCCGCCGGGCCGGCGAAGCCCAGCACGCCCGCGAGGATCGCGCCCGCCGCGATGGAGAATGCTCGCCTTTTCATGTCGTTTCCTTTTTGTTGGCCGTCCGCGTCAGCGCGGCTTGCGGCGTTGCTGCAGGACCACCGCGATTATGATGATCGCGCCCTGGAATGCCCCGTTCAGGTAGGGGCTGACCAGGTTGGACAGGTTCAGGATGTTTTGGATCAGCCCGAGGATGAGCACCCCCACGACGGAGCCCCAAACCCGCCCGAAGCCGCCGTTCAGCGCCGTGCCGCCGATCACCACGGCGGCGATGGCTTCCAGCTCCCACATCAGCCCCGTCGCCGGCGTCGCGGCGCCCAGCCGGGGCACGTAGATCAGCGTCGCCAGCGCGACGCAAACCCCCTGGATCACGTAGGTCAGGACGCGCACCCGGTCCACGCGGACGGCGGAATAGCGCGCGACCTCGCGGTTCGAGCCGATGGCCGCGACGTGCCGCCCGAACCGCATCCGGCGCAGCGCCACTTCCCCCAGCACGGACACCGCGAGGAGGGCGAGCAGCGGAAAGCTGACCCCGAATACGCCGCCGTAGTAGATCGGGCGCGCAACCGAGCGCAGGCCGAAATCCAGCGAGATCGAGCCGCCGTTGGCGACCCAGGTGAGGACGGAGCGGAACACCCCCATCGTGCCGAGCGTGGCGATAAAGGCGTCCACGCCGCCCTTCACCACCAGCAGGCCGTTCAGCCCGCCGCATAGCAGCCCGAGCAGCAGGGCCGCGCCCATGCCCAGCAGCACCGTCGTCCAGCCCGCGCCGAGAAACGGCAGAAGCGTGTTCATCGCCAGGATCATCAGCCCGGCGATCAAGGCCGACATGGAGCCGACCGAAAGGTCCAGGCCTCCCGCCGTGATCACGAACGTCGTGCCCACGGCGATGATGCCGACAATGGCGCTGCGGGTCAGCACGTTGGAGATGTTGTCCGGGCCGAGAAACGCCGGGTTCACGGCGGCGCCCAGCAGGACCAGGGCCAAGAGGGCAACCAGCGGCCCCGCAGCCCCCAGCGCCCCGCGCAACCCCGCCCGCTCCCGCACGACAAGAGCCGTGTCAGACATAAGCCGCCTCCTCCAGCCCCATGGCGAACCGGACGATTTCCTGCTCGGTCATGCGTTCGCCTGCCACCTCGCCCACCGTGCGGCCGCGGCGCATGACGATGACCCGGTGGCACAGGCCGATCAACTCCGCCATCTCGGAGGAGATTACGACGCAGCACCGGCCCTGCGCCGCGAGGCCGGCGATCACCCGGTAGACTCCCTGCTTGGACCCGATGTCGACCCCGCGTGTCGGCTCGTCGAACACGACCAGCTCGGGGCCGGGCCGCAGCGTCTTGGCGACGAGCAGCTTCTGCTGGTTGCCGCCCGACAAGGCCCGCACCGGAGCGCCGCGGTCGCGTGCCCGGATCGAGAAGACGGCGACGGCCTCCTCAAGCACCACCCGCTCGGCGTTGTCGTCGATCATCGGGCCGCCGGACAGCGCGCCGTCGGTGAGCAGCAGGTTTTCCCGTAACCCCTTGTCGAGCAGCAGGCCCTTCCCTTTGCGGTCCTCGGTGAGGTAGGCTAGCCCCAACGTCCAGGCTTCGCGCGCGCCGGGCAGGGCGCGTTCCGCGCCGCGCAGCCGGAAGCGCCCTGCCGTCGCGGGGCGCAGCCCAAGCAGCGCCTCGAAGCATTCCGTGCGGCCCGAACCGACCAGCCCGGCGATGCCGACGATCTCGCCGGGCCTGAGCGCAAAGCTCGCACCCCGGACGTGGCCCGGCGATCGCAAATCCTCCACCTCCAGCAGGGGCGCCGCATCCGACAGGCGGCCCGGCTTCTCCGGATACAGGTCGGACAAGGGACGGCCCACCATCAGGGTCGCCATCTCGTGCTCGGTCAGCGCCCCCGCAGGGGCGATGCGTACGATCTCGCCGTCCCGCAGCACGGCCACCCGGTCGGCGATGCGCTTCACCTCGTCGAGCTTGTGCGACGTAAAGACCACGCTGCCGCCATTCGCGCGGAACGCCTCGATGCAGGCAAACAGCCGCTCGCATTCCGGGGCGCTCAACACGGCCGTGGGCTCGTCCATGAGGAGGAGCTTGGGCCGGCGGTTCAGCGCCTTGGCAAGCTCCACCATCTGCCAGTCGGACACGGCAAGGTCCGCCAGGCGGGCACGCGGCGGGGCCGAGCAGCCGAGCAGCGTCAGGGCCTGGCGCGTGTCCCGTTCCATCCCGGCCCGGTCGATGAAGGGGCCGCGCATGCGTTCCCGGCCCAGAAACACGTTTTCGGCCGCCGAAAGGTGCGGCGCGAGGTTGAACTCCTGGTGCACAAGGACGATGCCCCGCGCTTCCGCCGCGTCCACCCCGCCGGGCAAGGGGCCGCCCTCAAAGGCGAGCGTCCCGGCGCCGGGTGGCGTGTAGCCGCCGACCACGCGCATCAGCGTCGATTTGCCGGCGCCGTTCTCGCCGACAAGCGCCAGCACTTCGCCGCGCCCGACCGAAAGGTCAATGCCTTTGAGAACCTCGGTCGTCTCAAATGACTTGCGCAGTCCTTGGACGGCGAGCAGGGCCAAGGCGGCGGCGCCCCTACGACGGCCGGGCGTTCACGACGGCCTTGCCGCGACCGCAAAGGCACCTGACGGGATTTTTGATCATCGGACCACCATCTGGCTGGGCTTGTATATCGGGGTCAGCGGCAAGGCCGCGGCCGTGCCGCGCTGTCCGCAACCGTTAGACCGGGTTTCCACGCTCTGCAAGAAAAATTGCAACTTTCTCTTTTCCGCAGGTTTTGGTCCGTGATACAGCTGGCGCAACACGACCACTTGATGGACGTTGCCGGATCGGGCGGCGGCACCCGGAGAAAACGGCGTCCGAATAAAGGGCGAGGCGGCGCAAAAATCGCCAAAAGGGAGGACAAGCCGTGCCGGTTCTGGAACTGCGCAACATCGTCAAGCATTTCGGCGCCATTCACGCACTGAACGACGTGGACTTGCACATCGAGCCGGGCGAAGTGCTGGGCTTGATGGGCGACAACGGCGCGGGAAAATCGACGCTGGTTCGGGTCATGGCCGGCAACTTCCCACCCACCTCCGGGGACGTGCTGATCGACGGCGAAGCGAAGCACTTCGGCAAGCCGGTCGAGGCGCGGGAGAAAGGGATCGAGGTCGTGTATCAGTACCTCGCCTTGTGCAATAACCTGTCGGCCGCGGCCAACGTGTTCCTGGGGCGCGAGATCAAGAAGGGCGCCGGGCCGATCCGCTGGTTGGACCACGCGGCCATGGCCCGGCGCGCCGGCGAGCTGTTCGCCGAGCTGAAGTCCGAAACCCGGCCCCGCGACCTGGTGCGGCAGATGTCGGGCGGGCAGCGCCAGGCCGTGGCCATCGCCCGCACCCGGCTGTCGCGGGCCAAGGTGGTGCTGATGGACGAGCCGACCGCGGCCATCTCCGTGCGCCAGGTCGCGGAGGTGCTCGACCTGATCCGCCGGCTGCGCGACAGCGGCATGGCCGTGATCCTGATCAGCCACCGCATGCCCGACGTGTTCGATGTGTGCGACCGGGTGGTGGTCATGCGCCGCGGGCGCAAGGTCGCCGACAAGGCCATCGCCAGCACCAGCCCTGTGGAAGTCACCGGCTTGATCACGGGAGCGATCCAAGTCGCCTGACACGTCCCAGGCCGCGCCGGCCCACGCCGCCATCGACCGCGCGATCCTGGACGCGCGGGAACGCTCGGCGCTGCAGGGCCTTGTCGCGTCGCAAGCCTTCTGGGTCACAGTCGCGCTGGCGGTGATCTGCGTCATCATGGGGATGTGGCAGCCGGCCTCCTTTGCCACGTTCGACAACTTCTTCAACATCACCCGGAACTTCTCGTTCATCGGCATCATGGCGCTGGGCATGGTGGCGGTGATCGCCACCGGCGGCATCGACCTGTCGGTCGGCTCGGTGATGGGCCTCGTGGCCGTGGTCTGTAGCCTGATGCTGCAGGCCGGCAGTCCCTGGTGGCAGACGGTGCTCGCCGGGCTGGCGGCGGGCGGGGCGGTCGGCGCGATCAACGGCGTGCTGGTCGCCTATGTCGGCCTGTCGTCCCTCGTGGTCACGCTGGGCAGGCTGTCGATCGCCCGGTCGCTCGCGGTGGTGCTGTCGGGCAACCACATGATCTACGATTTTGGACCCGGCGGCCCCGCCTTCAAGCTGCTCGGCAACGGCCGCCTCGACCTGCTGCGGATCGGCGAAAGCACGCTGTCCCTGTCCTACCCGCTGATTGTCCTGATCGTCCTCACCGCGGCCTTTGCCGTCGTGCTCAAGACGACGGCCTGGGGCCGCTACGTCCTCGCCATTGGCGGCAACGAGAATGCGGCGCTGCTCACCGGCGTCCCGGTGAAGCGGGTCAAGGTGCAGTGCTACGTGGTGTCGGGCCTGGCCGCGGCGCTCGCGGCGGTGCTGAACGTGGGCTGGTCAAGCTCGGCCATCAACGCGCTGGGCACGGGATATGAGCTGCTCGCCATCTCGGCCGCGGTGATCGGCGGCGCCAACCTGCTGGGCGGGCACGGCAGCGCCTACGGCGCCTTTATCGGCGCCGCGCTCATCTTCGTCATCCGCAACGCGCTCCTGATGGCTGGGGTCGATTCCAACTGGCAGGGCACCTTCGTGGGCGTGTTCCTGGTTGCCGCGGTGTATCTCGGGAAGATCCGCGCAAGAAACGGCTGAGCCGGGTGAACCACCGGCACGCCGTTCAATCGACAAAGGTTCAAACGACAAGGGTTCAGGGAGGGTCAGTATTCAGCATGGTGAGATCGGCTTTGTTGTGCGCGGCGGCTGTCGTCGCGCTCGTTCTGGCCGCGGGCGGAGCAAGCGCTGCGGACAAGAAATACACGTTTGCGCTCGTGCCGAAGAACACCAACAACCCGTTCTTCGACCAGGCGCTCGACGGTTGCCGCAAAGCCGCGAAGGAGCTGGGCGGCACGGTGCAGTGCCTTTACATCGGACCCGGCGAGCACGGCGGCGGCGGCGAGCAGGCGCAGATCGTCGCGGACCTGATCACCAAGCGGGTGGACGGCATCGCGGTGTCCCCGGCCAACGCGGCGGCGATTGCCAACGCGCTCGCCAGCGCCAAGGCGGCCCACATCCCGGTCCTGACCTGGGACTCCGACCTGCTGGAACGGGACAAGGGCCTGCGCGCCGCCTACGTGGGCACGCACAACTACGACATCGGCGTTGACCTCGCCAAGCTGGCGCAGCAGGCCAAGCCGCAGGGCGGCACGCTCTGCATCTAGTCGGGGGGCGCCGCCGCCGCCAACCACAACGAGCGCATGCAGGGCATTCGCGACACGCTTTCCGGCAAGAAAAGCGCCGCATCGCCCGGCGAGCGCCTGGCCGGGCAGAACAACTGGACGGAAGCGTCCGGCTGCCCGCTTTACACGGACGACGATTTCCCGCGCTCGATCCAACAGATGGAAGACACGCTCGCCAAGCTGCCCAACCTGGACGCTTTTGTGCCGACCGGCGGTTTCCCCGAGTTCCTGCCGGACGCCTGCCGCAACATCGCGATGCGCTACAAGGAGAAGATCGCCTCGGGCAAGATCGCGCTGGTGGTCGCGGACACGCTGCCGGTGCAGATCGAGCTGCTGAAAGAGGGCCTCGCCACCGGGAACGTCGGCCAGCGGCCGTTTGAGATGGGCTACAAGGCCATGTACTCCCTGAAGGACGGCAAGGCGGCCCCGCAGGACCCGACCTACACCGGCCTGGACGTTTGCACTCCCAAAACCGCCGTGACCTGCATCGGCGGCGGAAGCTGAAAGCGGTGATTGCGCCTGGGCCGGAGCTTACGCCAACGGCCTCCTTCGTTTTGATCGGTTGAATGTGGCAGTCGCAGCCACAGCCGCAAACGCGAAGCGTTTCGGCGGGCCGCGACGCTTCACGCCGAACTGGCGACCGCGAAGGCTGTCCTCCCGCTGCTCAAAGATCGGCCAACGCAAGACGCTGAGCCGGCTGCCCGAACCAGCGGGCGATCTCGGAGACGGGCTTCGGCTGGTCGAAGTAGTAGCCCTGCGCTTGGGTGCATCCCGCTTGCCGCACCTGGTCGAGCTGTTCCAGAGTTTCGATGCCCTCCGCCGTGGTGGTCATTCCCAGCGTCTGCGCGAGCTGCGCGACGGAGCGGACGATCGCCAGGCAATCGGGACGGTGGTCCATCTCGCGGACGAAGGACTGGTCGATTTTGATCTTGTCGAACGGGAAGCTCCGAAGGTAACTCAGCGACGAGTAGCCGGTGCCGAAGTCGTCCAGCGCGATCTCGACCCCGCAATCGCGAAGCTCATGCAGCGTCGCCAGGACCTTGTCGTTGTCCTTGAGCAGCGCCGACTCGGTGATCTCAACCGCGAGCCGCCGCGAGGACAGCCCCGCGGCGTCCAGCGAGGCGCGGACGGCCCGCACCAGGTTGCCGCCCCGGAACTGGAGCGGCGACAGGTTCACCGCAACAGTGATATCCTCGGGCCACGCCGCGGCATCGCGGCATGCCTGCGTCAGCACCCATTCCCCAATCCGGCCAATCAAGCCCATCTCCTCCGCAACCGGGATGAACCGAACCGGGGATACGGTGCCGAGCGTGGGGTGATGCCACCGCAGCAGCGCCTCGAAACCAGTCACCCTGTTCGCCGCCAAATCAAACAAGGGTTGGTAGAACAGAACCAGCTCGTGCCGGCTAATCGCCTCATGCAGCTCCGTTTCCATTGTCCGGCGCGCTTGCAACTGCGCGTCCATCTCGTCCTCAAACAGGCGGTACGTCCCGCGCCCCTCGCCCTTGGCCTTGTACAAGGCAATGTCCGCGTTCTTCAGCAGGTGGCTCACGGCGCGCCCGTCGCCCGTTGCCACTGCGATTCCGACGCTCGCGCCGATGACCACGCGCGTTCCATCGAGGTCATAGGGGGCGCCAAGTGTCTTGACCAGGCGCCGGGCCAGCGCCACAGCGTGCTCGGGCTGGCACGCTGAGGATTGCAGGATCGCGAACTCGTCGCCACCCAGCCGCGCCACGATGTCCCCGCCGCGCACGCAGTCCAGCGCCCGCTGCGCCACCTGCTTCAGCAGCAGGTCGCCCGCGGGGTGCCCGAGGCTGTCGTTCACGTCCTTGAAATGGTCCAGGTCAAAGCAGAGCACCGCCAGGCTGGCGTCCGCCTGCCGCCCTCCCTTGAGGCGTTGCCCGAGCCTTTCCTCGAACAGCAGACGGTTGGGAAGGGAGGTCAGCGCGTCGTGGTGCGCCATGAAGTGGATGCGCGCCTCTGCCTGGCGGCGCTCGGAAATGTCCTCATAGGTCGCGACCCAGCCGTTCCCGGGCATGGGCTGATGCGACACGGCGACCGCCTGCCCGTCTGCGTTCTCCTGGAAGAAGTTGCCCGCCCGTGCGGCCACGATCAGCTCCCGCTGCTTGCCGCAGATCGCTTCAATCACCTCCCGCTCGTAGAGGCTCGCCGCCGCCGCCCGGAACACCTCCTCGATCGGCGCGCCGGGCTGGGCGGTGGCGGCCGACAGGTCGAACAGCTTGAGAAACTGGTTGTTGCACACGATCACCCTTTGCTCCCCATCCACCATGCAAAGGGCCTGCGACATGTTGTTGAGCGCAGCATCGAAGCGCGCGTTCTGTGTTTCTAAGCTCCGGTCGCGCTCTCGGAGGTCATGCACCAGCGTGTTGACCTCGCCATGCGCCCGTTTGAGCAGCCTGTTATGCGCCGTGACAACACCGATCAGCCCGAAGCCGCAAACGGCCAGCCCGGCGATGATACCGGAAAAGATCGTGTGCAGGCGGCTGAACTGCGCCTGGTCGCGCGCCACCAAGCCGGCATCGTGCGAGTTTGCGGCAGCGGCGAGCTTCATGAGCTGAGGGATCAGCGGGGACACCAGCTTGACCAACTGGCTCACGGCGCCATCGTGTCCGAGGTCGTCGATCAGCGGCTGCGCCGTATTGACCATCGAGCGCAGCCGGGCGACGGTTGCCTTAAGGTCGGCATGGCTTTGGATGAAGTCCCCGACTTCGCTATTTTCCAGAAGGCTGATCCGGTTCCGCACGATGTCGAGCCTGAGCTGGACCTGGGCCCGACCGATGCCGCTGCCGGGCAGCGTGGTCTCGACGATGGCCGTTTCGAGGCGCGTGACCTCGACCGGGGCCAGGCCCGCAACAAAGGTCAGGTTGTAGCGCGACACCTGCCTTAGGGCATTCTGCCGCTGCGTGATGAAGTAGGACGTGACGCCGCTAGCAAGGACAAGAAGGCAGGTCGCGCCCGCAAGGACGATCTTGGCCCGCCGGACGGTGACATGGGGAAGCCGATGCTGCAGGTGGAGGACCACCCTCGCCAACGCCGCCGTGAGGATGCCTGCCACGGCGAACCACTCCCCGATCAGGCCGGGACCGAGTCGGGCCACCCTGCCCGGATCGCCCCGGGTGCGCCTCTCATCGCCCGCAAAGCTCGGGACGGCTTCGGTCTTGGACATCAACGGCCCGGCTCGCGCCGCGCCCTGCATCCCGGCGGCGATGCGGGTCGCCGCCGGGCGCATTCCTTGTCTGTTTCCATCGCTAACCTCGCCCCATCGCTAACCAACAACGAGTTGGGCGAGTTGCCAGGCCGACCTATTGTAGAATTTTTGGGCTTGCAGCTCGGGGGAGCTGTCGAACGGATAAACGATGAACAGCGGGCCTTTGTCGCGGACCGGCATGTATTCACCGTCGCGCTTCAGCGCGAGCAGCACATCGTACCGTTCGAAGTCCGCGGTCGGGATCTCGGTCGAGTAGTCGTTCAGCGCGAGCGCGACGACGCGTTCACCGGATGCGCCCACGGCGCCCAGCAACGTGTGCATCGGAACGCCGTCGAAGCGCACCAGTCCCTTGTACCAAGGTGTCCTTGTGACAAAGCTCCGGGTGCCGAGGGCTTCCAGCATCGGCCGGTCGAACCGGGCCATGTCCCCGTCGTTGCGCACGGTGATGCGCCCTGAGATCGTCAGGATCGGCGCTTCTTGCGGCATTGCCAAGCTGCCCGCAAGCGCCGGGCGCGCCGCCAGCCCGGCCGCAAGGAGGCCGCCGAACTGGCGGCGGGACAGCAGCTTATTCATGGCAACGGTTTTCCATGCTGTTACGTCGCGTGCTCAAGGGTCGCGCACTCGCGCAGGAACTCGTCCCGCCATCCCTGCTCGTCGGCGAGGGCACCGAAGTAGGCGTTGGTCACCATGCGGCTGCGATGGCTGGCGTGGACGCCCCGGTGGGTCTTGCACATGTGCACCGCGCTGATCCGCAAGGCCAGGCCGCGCGGCGCCGTGGCGTCCATGATGTGCCGGCCGATCTGCTGCACCAGCTCTTCCTGGATCTGCAAACGGGCGGCGAAGTGGCCGACGATGCGGTCGTACTTGGAAAGCCCGATGATCTGGCCTCCCGCCGCGGGCAGGATGCCGATATACGCATCTCCGTAGATCGGCATCATGTGATGCGCGCAGGTTGATCGCACGGTGATCGGCCCGGTGACGATGAGCTGCTCGAAATTCCCGACATTCTCGAAGGCGGTGATGGATGGCGCCACGCCGAAGCGGCCGGCCATGGTCTCGTCCACGAGCATGCGGGCCACCCGGGCCGGCGTGTCGCGGGTGTTGTGGTCACAGCGGTGATCCACTTGCAGGATGTCGAACAGCTCCTCGAACTTCCGGGTCGCGGCGGCGATCATGCCGGCGCGCTCCTCGCTGGTCAGCGGCTCGTCCAAGGCTTCGTTGGAGCGCCGCGGCGGACGCAGGCGGTGCAGGCTGAGGCTCATTGTGGACGTCCTGTGCGGGAGCGGGACGCGCTCAGTGCTTGCCGGAGTAGGCGCAGGCTTCGGAAACGCCAGGCTGGCCCCGGCGGACCACCACGCGTTCCAAACCGTCCAGCCGGGCGTTCAGACGGTGCCAGATCCAGCGGGCGACGTTCTCGAGCGTGGGCACCGAAAGGCCCTCGATGTCATTAAGGTAGCGGTGGTCCAGTTCGCGCCGTACCGCGTCGATCACCGGCTCGACCTCGTCAAGGTTGTGGGACCAGCCGAACACCGGGTCCGGCGTCCCGCTCAGCGCCACCTCCACCCGGAACGAGTGCCCGTGCAGTCCGGAATGCGGAGGCGTCTGATGAGCCGCCTCAAACCCGAATTCTTTCAATGTCTGCTGCATCGCTCGCGGCCGCGGCCGGCTCCCTTTGTGCAAAATATTTTGTAAACGAAATGATGCGTTTTTTCAACTAACCGTGAGAGGGGGGGCGTGCTAGGAAAGGTCAAGATGGCCGTTGGTTGCGAACATGGCGGGGCGTCCATGCGCCGCTGGCCGACCTAGCCTGGTGGGGCCGCGGCGCATGGTAGCGGCGCGGCAGCGACGCCCCACATGCGTTGCCATGGACCGCAGCTTTCCCATGACCCGCGCCGCCGGGCTGGCCCGCCTCGCCGCCTTTGTTCCGCGCATGGCCCGCGCCTACGCCGCCGGGCGCAACACCGACCACGGGCCGGACACGGAGGCCGCCACCGCCGCCGTGTCGCCCTACCTGCGCCGCCGCCTAATCCTGGAACAGGAAGCGGTGGACGCGGCGCTTGCGGCGCACGGGCCGGGCGCCGAGCGGTTCGTGCAGGAAGTGTTCTGGCGCAGCTACTTCAAGGGCCACTTGGAAACCCGGCCGGACCTGTGGACCGACTACCAGCGCCTGGCTATCGAAGGCCGCGCCAGACTGGACGCCAACGCCGGGCTGCGCCTCGCTTTCCAACAGGCGGTGGAAGGCCGCACCGGCATCGACGGCTTCGACGATTGGGCACGGGAGCTGACGGAAACCCACTGGCTGCACAACCATGCCCGGATGTGGTTCGCTTCCATCTGGATCTTCACGCTGCGGCTGCCCTGGGCGTTGGGCGCGGATCATTTCATGCGCCACCTGCTGGACGGCGACCCGGCGAGCAACACGCTGTCCTGGCGCTGGGTCGCCGGGCTGCACACCCGCGGCAAGCCCTACGCCGCGCAGGCCGAGAACATCCGGCGCTACACGAACGGCCGCTACGACCCGGCCGGCTTGAACGAGGAGCCGGTCGCCCTGGAGGAGCCGGCCTCGCCCCCGGCCCGCCCGCTGCCGCCGGGCGACGCCGCGCCCGAGGGCGACGTGGCACTGTTGCTGCACCTGGACGACCTGCACCCCGAAAGCCTGCCGCTCGGCCGGGCGCGGGTTGTGCGGGTGGGCGGGTTGCTGGCCCATGCGGACGGCGCGGTTTCCCGTGTCCGGCAAGCTGACGAGGAGGCGATGGACGACGCGCTGGCCCGGGCGGCGGCGC
>CALMVT010000361.1 GCA_937873175.1 uncultured Acetobacteraceae bacterium
GACGACCCGCCCGCCGCCGGCCTCGCGGTCGCGGACGAGCTGGCGCTGGAGATCGGCGGGACTCCGGCGCGGGGCGCGGCTGCCCTGCGCGTGCTGCCGGAAGCGCGGCTGGACCTGGCGCTCGCGGCCGGGCGGCTCGACCTCGATGCTTGGCTGCCGGTGCTGCTGCGCGGGACTGAGACCGCCATGCCGACCGGCATCGACCTTTCGGCAGAAGCCGCGACGCTGGCCGGCGGCACGCTGCGCCGGCTGCGCGGCGCCTTTGACCTGGACGCCGACGGCGTGACGGTGCGGGACGTCGCCGCCTCCTTGCCCGGCGACGCGCGGCTCACCGTGTCGGGCCGGCTGCCCCGCCCGCCCCGTGCCGAAGGGGCCGCGCCCCGTCCGGTGCTGTTCGAGGGCGCCGGCCGCCTTGCCGCGCCGGACCTGCGCCGGACGCTCCGTTGGCTGGAGCCGGTCCTGCCGCCGGTCCTGGCCCGCTTGCCGCCGGAGGTGATGCGGTCGGCCGACGTATCGGCAAAGATTTCCGTCAGCGTCGGCCAGGCGTCGCTGGCCGAGTTGCGCGGCGTGCTGGACGGCGACCCGCTGACCGGCGGCCTTGGGATCAAGCTGGGACCGCGGTGGTCGGTCGGCGCCGGGCTGTCGTTCGAGCGGCTGGCGCTCGATCCCTGGCTGCCGGACCTGCCGACGCTTGCGACGCCGTCCGGTATGGGGGACGCCATGGCGGGCGCCGCCGCGCTGGACGCCGACCTGCATCTGCAGATCCGCAGCGCGACGTGGCGCGGCCTGCCGATGGGCCAGGTCATGCTGGACGCGCAAACCGAGGCTGCGCGCCTGACGCTGCGCCGGCTGGAAGCCAACCCCGTGGGCATGCGGCTCACCGCGTCCGCCACGGTGGGGGAGGGGGGGCGCGTGACCGAGGGGCGGGTTGAGGTGGCCGCCCCGGACCTCACCTCGGTGCGCGGGGCGCTGCCGTCAGACCTGCCGTCGGGATTGTCCGGACCGCTGCGGTCGCTGCTCCGGGGTCCCGGCTCGGCCTTGCTGCAGTTCAGCGGCCCGCCCGACGCGCTGACCGTCAGGCTGAGCGCGGAAGCGTCGGACCTCCGGGCAGAAGCGCAGCCGATGCTCAACCTGCTGACCCGGCGTTGGGTCGGCCCAGCCACGCTGCGCCATCCCGGGGCGCCGCGGCTGCTTGAACAGGCGGGGTTTGGCAGCACCGCGGCCTGGTTGGGCGATGGGTCGATGTCGATGCGCGCGCAGATCACCGCTGCCGAGGGGCGCATGGTGCTGGACCATTTCGACCTCGTGGCCGGAACGCTGCGGGCCAGCGGGCAGTTGACGGCGGAAGCGCTGGACGGGCGGAACCACCCGCGCGTGTCCATCTCGGGCCAAGTCGCCGCCGAAACGCTGCCGCTGCCTTTGCCTTATTGGCGCTCCAAGGACCCGTTTCCCATCGCCCCGTTGCTGGGATGGCAAGCGGCGGTGCGGCTGGAGGCGGATCAGGTGCTGCTGGCGCAAACGCCGGCATTGCAAGGTTTCTCGACGGAACTGACGCTGCGGGACGGCACGCTGACGGTTCCGCGCGCCACCGCGCGGTACGGCGACGGCATGGTATCCGGCAGCGTGTCGCTGGCCGTGGACAACGGGCCGCCGCGCTTATCCGTTCAGGCCGAGGTTTCAAGCGCGGCGCTGGCCGGCGCGGCGCTGGAAACGGCGGTGGACCTGGTAGCAGGCTCCATCGACGCCAAGCTGGACCTGACCGCGGCCGGATACAGCCCGGCGGCGCTGCTCGCGACGCTGTCCGGCTCGGCCGAAATGTCCGTCCGGGATGGCGTCGCCGCCGGCTTCGACATTCCCGCCGCCCAAGCCGCCCTCGCCGACCCGGACCGCCGCCGCATCCCTGCCGAGGCAGCCACTGCATTGGCGACCGGCACGTCGCCGTTCACCCGCCTCGACCTGCCGCTGCAGGTCCGGCGCGGCGTGCTGTCCGGTGAGGGCAGCCTCCTCAGCCCGTCCGGCCGCGCGCGCTTGTCCGGCAGCATCGACCTGCTCGGCGCGGCGGCGGACGGTCGCATCGTCATCTGGCCCGACGTGCCCGAACCGTCCGGGCCGGAACTCGGGCTGCGCATCACCGGGCCGGCCGAGGCGCTCACGCGCACGCCGGAGCTTGCGGGGCTGACGCTGTGGCTCGCCGAGCGGCCATGAGCCGTGCCGGACGGTCAGTGCTGGACCGGCAAGCCGCTGTCGAGCACCTCGAACATCACGGCCACCAGGTTGGAGGCCGTCCCGGTGAAGCCGGCGCGGTCAGCGTCCTGCGCCAAGCTGAGCAACCGGTCTGCGAGCATAAGCGGGCTAAACGGAACACGTTCGGTCGGGGCTGCGGGCACGATCGATTCCATGACTTTTCTCTACAAACCGCGACGGCCATTCGTCACGCCACCTTAATGTACATCAACTTGTTGCGAAATGGTTAAGCTCGCTGCTGTAAGGCAACAATTCTTAGCGCCGAAGCCAGGGGCTGGCCGGGGCTGCGCGCCGCGTCGACGGCGGCCACCAGCGCGGACAGCGACGTGCCGCGCCGGGTGGCGATGTCCGACAGAACCGACCAGAACTCCGGCTCCAGCGCCACGCTGGTACGGTGGCCCGACAGGCTGAAGCTGCGCTTGATCAGGCCCAAGCGGCGCCCGGGTCAGTCGCCGAGGGTTGCACCCGGCTGCGTCATGTCCGCCGGCACCACCCAGCGGTCGAAGTCCTCCGGCGTCACGAAGCCGAGCCGCTGCGCCGCGTCGCGCAGGGTCATGTTCTCGGCCAAAGCGAGCTTGCCGATCCGCACCGCCTTGTCGTAGCCGATGCGCGGGTTGAGCGCCGTGACCAGCATCAGCGACTTCGCCAGGTTCTCGGCGATGCGGTCCCGGTTCGGCTCCAGCTTGTCCACCATGTTGTGCGCGAAGCTTTCCGCCGCGTCCGCCAGCAGCGCCGCCGAGTTCAGCACGTTCTGGATGATCAGCGGCTTGAACACGTTGAGTTCCAGGAAGCTCTGCGCTGCGCCAATGGTCACAGCCACATGGTTGCCCATGACCTGGGCGCACACCATAGTCAGCGCCTCGCTTTGCGTGGGGTTGGTCTTGCCCGGCATGATGGAGGACGACAGCCCATCCGCCGGCACCACCAGCTCCGACAAGCCGGAGCGGGGTCCGGACCCCAGCAGGCGCACGTCGTTGCCGAGCTTGTTCAGCGACACCGCCACGACGTTCAGCATGCCCGACAGCTCCACGAATACGTCGTGCGCACCCATGCCCTCGAACTTGTTGGGATTGGGGGTGAAAAGAAGGCCGGTCAGCGCCGCCATGCGCTCGCAGAACACCACGTCGAAGCGCGCGTGCCGATTGAGGCCGGTGCCGACGGCGGTGCCGCCTTGGGGCAGGCTCAGCAACCGGGGCATGGTGTCGCCCAGCCGTTCCAAACCCAGCTCAACCTGCCGCGCCCAGGCCGCGAACTCCTGGCCGAGCGTCACTGGCACCGCGTCCATCATGTGGGTGCGGCCGACCTTGACGATGCCGTCCCACTCCGCCGCGCGCCGGGCGAGGCTCCCGTGCAGGGTGCGGAGCGCCGGCAGGAGGCGGTGCTGCACCGCCTCGGCCGCCGCCACATGCATCACCGTGGGGAATGAGTCGTTGCTGCTTTGCCCGCGGTTCACGTGGTCGTTGGGGTGCACGGGGGAGCGGCTGCCGCGGGGCTGGCCCAGCCCTTCGTTGGCGCGGTTGGCGATGACCTCGTTGGCGTTCATGTTGGTCTGGGTGCCCGACCCGGTCTGCCACACCGGCAGGGGGAACTCCGCATCCATCTGGCCCGCGGCGATGGCGGCCGCGGCGGCGGCGATAGGCCGGGCGATGTCGGGGGCCAACTCGCCCAGGGCTTCGTTGGCCTCGGCGCTCGCCTGCTTCTGCAGGCCCACGGCGCGGATCAGCACGGGCGGGAATCGCTCATGGCCGATGCGGAACAAACGCCGGGCGCGCTCGGTCTGCGGCCCCCAGTAGCGGGCGGCGTCGATCTCGATCGTACCCAGGCTGTCGGTTTCGGTCCTTGTGGTCCCAGTCCTTGTCTCAGTCATGGCGCACCTCCGCCCCGCAAACGCGCGACCGCCCAATCGGCTGCCTCGGCCACCACGGGATTCGCGTCCGCCTGCAGGCGCTGCGCCGCGGGGAGCAGGGCCGGGTCGCCGGAGTTGCCGATGGCCACGAGCACGTTGCGCACGAAGCGGTCCCGCCCGATGCGCTTCACAGGGCCGCCGGCGAAGCGGGCGCGGAACCCGGCATCGTCCAGCGCCGCCAATTCCGCCAGGGCCGGCGCCCGCAGGTCGTCGCGCGCTTGCAGCTTGGGGTGCGCGGCATGGGCGAAGCGGTTCCATGGGCAAGCCGCAAGGCAGTCGTCGCATCCATAAATACGGTTGCCCATCAACGGGCGCAGCGCCAACGGGATCGGCCCGGCGTGCTCAATGGTGAGATACGAGATGCAGCGCGTCGCATCCAGACGGTACGGCGCCGGGAACGCATCGGTGGGACAGGCGGCCATGCACTGGGCGCAGGTGCCGCAGCGGTCGGCATGCGCCGGGTCCGGCGGCAGGTCGAGCGTGGTTAGGATTTCTCCCAAGAACAGCCAGGAGCCGTGCGCGCGCGACACCAGGTTGGTGTGCTTGCCCTGCCAGCCCAGCCCGGCCTGCTGCGCCAGGGGTTTTTCCATCACGGGCGCGGTGTCCACGAACACTTTTACCTGTGGCCCGAAGCGGCTCGTGATGAAGGCGCCCAGGTGCTTTAGCATTCCCTTAACCACGTCGTGATAATCTCGGTTTCGAGCGTAAACCGAGACGTTGCCGCGGTCTGGCCGGGCCAGCGCAGCCAGGGGGTCATCGTCGGGTGCATAGGATAGGCCGACCGCGACCACGCTGCGTGCCTCGGGCCAAAGCGCCTGCGGATGGGCGCGCTGCTCCGTGCGCTCCGCCAGCCATCCCATGTCGCCGTGCTGGCCGGCGGCGAGGAACGCCAAGAGCCGGGTCCGTGCTTCGGCACTCAGCGCCGCAGGCGCGAAGCCCACGGCGTGGAAGCCCAAAGCCAGCGCCTTGTCACGGATGCGCTGCTTCGCGGCGGTGCCGGGCCTTGTCATGGCATCCTCATTCAGGCCTTGGCGCTCCTGCTTCATCTGTTGGCGGCCTGCGCTGCCGGCCCCGCCTGGTCATGCGCGCTGCAGCGGGCCGCGGAATTGCCATTGCAGGTGCTTGGCACCGTGCCTTTGGTGACTGCCGCGATCAACGGCCATCCGGCAAGCCTGGTGCTGGATACCGGGTCGAATGTCACCATGCTGAGCGGCAAAGCAGCCAACAGGCTGGGCGTTGCCTGGGACGAGGATGCCCCGTTGCCGGTCACAGGCGCCGGCGGAACGGCCGATGCCTTCGCAGCGACGATCCCGAGCCTTGCGCTGGGCGGCGATGTGACATCCGATGTCGAGGTTCTGGTGGCACAGGGGCTGCCGCCGATGATCGACGGTGTGCTCGGGATCGACGTACTGACCGACTACGAGGTTGATCTTGACGTGCCGCATCGGCGCCTTGTGTTGTATCGTGCCCGGTCATGCTCGGACGCTTTGCCGCCCTGGACCGTGCCGTTTACCCGTCTGCCGGCGAACCAACAGCAGTCTGGCCACCTGCTCACGCCCGTTGAACTGGACGGGCGGCCGCTTTCTGGCCTGCTTGACACCGGGGCGGCAGGAACAGTCGTCAGGCTTGCGGCGGCATGGGACGCCGGCGTGACCGAGGCGACGTTACGGGCCGATCCAGCCCGACGCGCATACTCCCTCGATGGAAACGGCGTTGACGTGCACCAGCAACGGTTCCAAACGCTGAAGATCGGCGTTGACGTGATAAAACAGCCGGTTCTGTACGTGGCCGACCTGCCCCCTTTCGCGGATGACCTAGTCATCGGCGGTGATTACCTGGCGACCCGGCGCATCTGGTTCTCATTCCGCACCGGCCAGGTCTTCGTCACCACGGATGACCAGCCCTAGCCACGCCCCCGATACGGCGCCACGCCCTGGTCGGGCAGCCACACGCCCTCGGGCGGCGCGCCGGTCTGCCAGAACACGTCGATGGGGATGCCGCCGCGGGGATACCAATACGCGCCGATGCGCAGCCAGCGCGGCGCGATGGCCTCCACCACCCGGCGCGCCACGTTCATCGTGCACGCCTCATGGAATGCGCCGTGGTTGCGGAAGCTGGCCAGGAAGAATTTCAGCGACTTGCTTTCCACGATCCAATCGCCGGGCACGTAGTCCAGCACGATGTGCGCGAAGTCCGGCTGGCCGGTCAGCGGGCAAAGCGACGTGAACTCCGGGCAGGTGAAGCGGACGAGGTAGTCCATGCCGGGCTGCGGGTTGCCCACCCGCTCCAGCACCGCCGCATCGGGGGAAACGGGCGCGGTGATCGGGGCGCCAAGCTGGGTCAGGACGGTGTAGTCGGTCATCTCGTGTTCCCGGCAGCCCAGGCGGCGCGGATTTCGTCGGCGTGGGCCTGCAAGCGACGCTCGGTGATCGCCGCGCGCATGCCGCGCATCAGGGACTGGTAATAGGTCAGGTTGTGCTGCGTCAGCAGCATCGGCCCGAGCATCTCGTTCGCCCGGAACAGATGGTGGAGGTAGGCGCGGCTGTGCCGGGTGCAAGCGGTGCAGGCGCACCCTTCATCGAGCGGGCCTGCATCCTCGGCATGGCGGGCGTTGCGCAGGTTGAGCACGCCGCGCGAGGTGAAGCCCCGCGCCGTGCGCCCGGCGCGCGTCGGCATCACGCAGTCGAACATGTCGATGCCGCGCGCCACCGCCGCCAGCAGGTCGTCCGGCGTGCCCACGCCCATGAGGTAGCGCGGCCGGTCCGCCGGCAGCCGCGGCACCGCGCTGTCCAGCACCGAGAGCATGGTCGCCTGGCCCTCGCCCACCGCCAGGCCGCCCACCGCGTAGCCCTCGAAGCCTATGGCGGTCAGCGCCTCCGCCGACGCCGCGCGCAGGTCCGGGAACACGCTGCCCTGCACGATGCCGAACTGGCCGTAGCCCGGACGCGGCACAAAGGCGTCGCGGGAACGCACGGCCCAGCGCATGGACAGCGCCATGCTGGCCTCCGCCTGCGCCGGCGTCGCGGGGAAGGGGGTGCACTCGTCCAGCACCATGGTAATGGTCGCGTCAAGCTTGTGCTGGATCTGCGTGGCGCTTTCGGGCGTCAGGCGATGCGCGCTGCCGTCCAGGTGGGAACGGAAGGTGACGCCGCCCTCATCCATCGTGCGCAGGCCCGCCAAGGACATGACCTGGAAACCGCCGCTGTCGGTCAGGATGGGGCCAGGCCAGTCCATGAAGCGGTGCAGCCCGCCTAACCGCTCCACCCGGTCGGCGCCGGGCCGCAGCATGAGGTGGTAGGTGTTGCCGAGCACCAGCCCGGCGCCGGTGGCCCGCACTTGGTCGGCGGTCATTGCCTTCACCGTGCCGGCGGTGCCGACCGGCATGAACACCGGCGTTTCGACCGCGCCATGCGCCGTGTGCAGCAGGCCGGCCCGGGCGGCGCCGTCCGTCGCCAGGACCTGGTGGCCGAAGCTCATGCCGCGCGCTCCAGCCAGCAGGCGTCGCCGTAGGAGTAGAAGCGGTAGCCCCGCTCGATCGCGTGTGCGTAGGCCGCCCGCATCCGCGCCTGGCCGGCAAAGGCGCAGACGAGCATGAACAGCGTCGAGCGCGGCAGATGGAAGTTGGTCATCAGCACATCGACCGCCCGGAACCGGAAGCCCGGCGTGATAAACAGCCGCGTGTCGCCCCGGAACGGCTGCACCCGGCCCGTGGCAATCGCCGCGGTTTCCAGCACCCGCAAGGTCGTTGTGCCGACCGCCACCACGCGCCGTGCCGCGTTGATCGTCCGGGCCGCATCCTCCGTCACCTCGCCCCACTCCGCGTGCATGGCGTGGTCGGAAACATGGTCGGTGCGGACCGGCAGGAAGGTTCCGGCGCCGACATGCAGGGTCACCAGCACGCGCGGGATGCCGGCGGCGTCCAATGCGCACAGCAGCGCATCCGAAAAATGCAGCCCGGCCGTGGGCGCGGCGACCGCGCCCTCGCGGGCGGCGAACACGGTTTGGTAGTCCGCGGCGTCCTCCGCCGTGGGGCCGCCGGGTCGGTCGATGTAGGGCGGCAAGGCCAGCGCCCCGGCGCGGCGCAGCGCGTCGGCAAAGGCGGCGTCCGCCTGGTTGAACCGGACGGCGACGCCCCCATCGTCGTCCCGCGACAGCAGGGTGGCCGAAAGGTCCGGTGCGCCGTCAAAGAACAGGGTGTCGCCGGGCCGCAGCCGCCGGGCGTTGCGGGCCAAAGCGTGCCAGGTGCCGTCAGGCCGCGGCTGATCCAGCGTGAGGCCGATGCGCGCAGCACCCCGCCGCGCCGCAAGCTGTGCCGGGATGACGCGGGTGTCGTTGGCCACCAGCACGTCGCCGGGACGCAGCAGGCCCGGCAGGTCGCAAACGGCGCGGTCCTGCAACCCGTCGCCCACGACCAGCAGCCGCGCGGCGTCCCGCGGCCGCGCTGGGTGCTGGGCGATGCGGTCGGCGGGGAGCTCGAAATCGAAATCGGACAAACGTAATGAAGAGGGGCGCAACGCGGACGGGCGCGATCAGGCCGGGGTGGGCGCCACGCGCCGCAGCAGCCGGATCAGCGGGATGCTGAGGAGCACCGCCCACGCCTTGCCGATCACCTGGCCGGCCAGGAACTCCAGGCTGCCAAAGGCAAGCAGTAGGAACATCAGGCTATCGACCACCAAGCCGGCCAGGGAGCTTGCCAGCACCGCCAGCAGCAGCCCGCGGCGCTGCAGCGGGGTGTAAACCGCGAAATCCGCGAACTCGCTGAGCAGGAACGCCGCGCTGGACGCCAGCACGAGGGACGGCGGCGCGATCAGCACGGACAGCACAGCACCCAGCACGATGGCGCCGACGCCCCAGGCCGGGCCGAGGCAACGCTGCACCACGTCCCGCAGCACCAGGGCCGCACCCGCCGCCAAGACGCCGGACGGGGCCATCAAGCCCGGCGCCACCGGCACCAGGCATGGCCCGGCCGGCACGCAAACGGTCCCCACATGCTGGATCAGCCAGTTAGCGAACGGCACAGACGCCAGGAACAGCAGCAGGGCCGCGGCGCCCACCCGCGCGCCGGTGCGGTCAGCGGGCAAGATAGGATGCGATCTCGATCAGGTTGCCGTCGGGGTCGCGGCAGTAGACCGACTGCATGATGCCCAGCGCGCCTTCCTTTGCGACCGGCCCGGCCTCGATGGTGATGCCGCAGCGATGCAGGTGCTCCACTACCTGGTCGGGGCCGACCGCGGTGATGAAGCACAGGTCCGCGGCGCCGGGCTGGCTGTTGACGCCGGTGAACCAGGTTTGCGGGTCGCTGTCATGCGGGCGCAGGTTGAGCTTCTGCCCGCCGAACTTCAGTGCGGTGCGCCCGTCCTCGCCGAACTCTTCTCGGTCCATGCCGAGCACGCGCTGATACCACGACGCGGTCTGCTCCACGTCGGCGCAGTTGACCACCAGATGGTCAAGGCGGTCCACGGTGAAGCGCATCTATCCAAGCCCGTCGTAGAAGTCGTTGCCCTTGTCGTCCATCACGATAAAGGCCGGGAAGTTCTCCACCTCGATGCGCCACACCGCTTCCATGCCAAGCTCCTCGTATTCGAGCACCTCGACCTTGCGGATGCAGTCCTGCGCCAGCCGCGCCGCCGCGCCGCCGACGCTGCCGAGGTAGAACCCACCGTACGCCTTGCAGGCGTCGCGCACCGCGCGGGAGCGGTTGCCCTTCGCCAGCATCACCAGGCTGCCACCGGCGCGCTGGAACTCGGCCACGTAGCTGTCCATCCGCCCGGCGGTGGTCGGGCCGAAGCTGCCGGTGGCGAACCCGTCCGGCGTCTTGGCCGGCCCGGCGTAATACACCGGATGGTCCTTGATGTAGTCCGGCAGGCCCGCGCCGCGGTCCAGCCGTTCCTTGAGCTTGGCATGGGCGATGTCGCGCGCCACCACGACGGTGCCGGTCAGCGCGAGTCGGGTCTTGACGGGGTAGGCCGAAAGCTGCCGGCGGATCGCCTGCATCGGCTGGTTGAGGTCGACCGGCACCACGTCGCCGCCCAGGATGCTGTCGGTGGCCTCCGGCAAGTACTGCGAGGGGTCGGTTTCCAACTGCTCCAGGAACACGCCGTCCGGGGTGATCTTGGCGAGGATCTGCCGGTCGGCGCTGCACGACACGCCGATGCCGACCGGCAGGCTGGCGCCGTGCCGCGGCAGGCGGACCACCCGCACGTCGTGGCAGAAGTACTTGCCGCCGAACTGCGCCCCGATGCCGAAGTTGCGGGTCAGTTCCAGCACCTTCTGCTCCATGTCGAGGTCGCGGAACGCGTGGGCCGCGAGGCTTCCCACGGTCGGCAGCGCGTCGAGCCATTTGGTCGAGGCGAGCTTCACCGTTTTGAGGCACAGCTCCGCCGAGGTGCCGCCGATCACGATAGATAGATGGTACGGCGGGCAGGCCGAGGTGCCGAGGGTGCGAATGCGGGTGCCGATGTAGTCCAGCAGCTTCGCCGGGTTGAGGATGGCTCGGGTTTCCTGGAACAGGAACGTCTTGTTCGCTGACCCGCCGCCTTTGGCGATGAACATCAGCAGCATCTCATCCGCGTGATGCTCGCCTGGAGCGGCCGCGATGTCGAACTGCACCGGCAGGTTGTTGCCGGTGTTCCGCTCCTCGAACATGCTGAGCGGCGCCATCTGCGAATAGCGCAGGTTGGTCTCGGTGAAGGTGCGGTGGACGCCGTAGGCCAACGCCTCCTCCTCGTCGCCCTCCACCCAAACACGCTGGCCCTTCTTGCCGAACACCAGCGCCGTGCCGGTGTCCTGACACATCGGTAGCACGCCGCCCGCCGCGATGCCGGCGTTCTTCAAGAGGTCAAGCGCCACGAAGCGGTCGTTGGACGACGCCTCGGGATCGTCCAGGATGCCGCGCAACTGGCGCAAATGGGCGGGGCGCAGCAGGTGCGACACGTCGCGGTAGGCCTGCACCGCAAGCTCCGTCAGCGCCTCCGGCTTGATGCGCAGCACGGTTTGACCGTCGCAGGTGCTGGTGGACACGCCGGCGATGTCCAGCTTGCGCCACCGCGTGCCGCTGTCGCCCAAGGGGAACATCGGGGCAAAGTGGAAGCCGGCGGGCCGGGCCTGCGCCGGCGGCAAGGGGGCGTTCATGGCGATGCTCATTCCTTGGTGGGCGGACGCCTGCGGAAGGCGTCGAGGCTCACGACCTGCGGCTTCTCCGCCGGCTCGGCCGCCGCAGGCATAGGGTCGGGTTGCGGCAGCGCCTTGAGCGCGGCCTCGGGGTCGTCGTTGGCCGCTTCGTCACCTGGCGGGTCGAAGCGCATCCCGAACTGCACATGCGGGTCGGCGAACGCCGTCACGGCGGCGAAGGGGACCGTCAGCGTGGTGGGCACGCCGCCGAATGACAGGCCGATGCTGAACCACCCGGCCGGCTCGTCCACCTGCAGGTCCCAGAACTGGTGCTGCAGCACGATGGTCATCTCGTGCGGGTACTGCGCCAGCAGCCGGGCCGGGACGACCACGCCGGGCCGGTCGGTGCGGAAGCTGACGTAGAAATGGTGTTCGCCGGGCATGCCCTGCGCCCCGACATGGGCCAGCGCGCGCACGACGACCTGGCGCCGCGCTTCTTCCAGCCACACGTCGTAGGGCAGCAGGCTTTCCGGCTGCTGCGGTGGGCCGCCATCCCGGCCGTCTTCGGTGTCTTCCATGCGCCCACCCTTTAGCGCGGACCGCTCGGGATTGGAACGGGTCTGCGCTTGCGCGAAGCTAAGCATCATTCTGCGGAGTGTGCTTACACGCAGCAGGTAAAATGATGCGTCCTCAACAAATGCCTGCTTAGGCCGGGAACGGGACGCCACCAAGGGCCACCAAGAGGAGGGGATCGCATGGATCGTCGCAATTTCGTGCAGGCCGGCTTGGCGGCGCTCGCGATGCCTCGGCTTGCCCGGGCGGAGGCGGCGCGGGTGCTGCGCTTCGTGCCGCAGGCAGACCTCGCGGTGCTGGACCCGGTCTGGACCACCGCCTACCAAACCCGCGACCACGCTTTCCTGGTGTTCGACACTCTGTTCGGCCAGGACGCGGGCTACGCCGCGCAGCCGCAGATGCTGGAAGCGGCGGCCGCCGAAGCGGACGGGCTGCGCTGGCGCTTGGTGCTCCGCCCCGGCTTGCGTTTCCATGACGGCGAGCCGGTGCTGGCGCGGGACTGCGTCGCCAGCATCCGCCGCTGGGGGGCGCGCGACAGCTTCGGCCAGGCGCTGCTCGCCGCGACCGACGCGCTGTTCGCCGAGGACGACCGCACGGTCGTGTTCCGCCTGCGCATCCCGTTCCCGCTGCTGCCGGACGCGCTGGCCAAGACCGCGCCCAGCCCCTGCGTGATGATGCCGGCGCGCTTGGCCGCGACCGACCCGTTCAAGCAGGTGCTGGAGATGGTCGGCAGCGGCCCCTACCGCTTCCTGCCGGACGAGCGCATCCCCGGCGCCCGCGTCGCCTATGCCCGGTTCGACGGCTACGTGCCGCGCGAGGGCGGCGAGCCGTCCCGCACCGCCGGGCCGAAGCGGGCGGGGTTCGACCGGGTGGAATGGGCCATCATCCCGGACGCCGCCACCGCGAGCGCCGCCTTGCAGCGGGGCGAGGTCGATTGGTGGCTGGCCGCGA
Source organism: uncultured Acetobacteraceae bacterium (assembly GCA_937873175.1). Lineage (GTDB taxonomy): Bacteria > Pseudomonadota > Alphaproteobacteria > Acetobacterales > Acetobacteraceae > CAHJXG01. Next base: position 12,785 of record CALMVT010000361.1, read on the forward strand.
ATCCAGATCTGTTGAAGCGGCTCCGCGCCGACCGGCGCCTCCTCGTGCGGACGCAGGACCCGACCGGCGTGATCGCGACCATGCGGTTCAACCAGATTCATCCGCCCTTCGACAATCCGGCGCTGCGCCGGGCGGTGCTGGGCGCGGTACAGCAGTCCGAATACATGCAAGCGATCTCCGGCCCGGACCGCGAGCAATGGGCGGACGGCGTCGGCTTTTTCTGCCCGGGCACGCCGATGGCCAATCCGGCGGGGATGGAAGCGCTGACCGGCCCCCGCGACCTCGACCGAAGCCGCCGCGCCGTGGCGGACAGCGGCTACAAGGGGGAGCGCGTCGCGCTGTTGGTGCCGACCGACATTCCCAGCACCAACGCGCTGGCCGAGGTGACGGCGGAACTGTTCCGCACGCTGGGCCTGAACCTCGATGCGCAGGCGATGGATTGGGGCAGCGCCGTGCAGCGCCGCACCAGCACCGAGCCGGTGGAACGCGGCGGCTGGAGCGTGTTCCAAACGAGCTGGTCCGGCCTCGACCACGCGACCCCGGCCGGGCACCCGTTCCTGCGAGGCAATGGCCGGGCGGGAGCGCCGGGCTGGCCGGACAGCCCGGCGATTGAACGCCTGCGCGACAAGTGGCTCCGCGCGCCCGACCCGGCGGCGCAGCGCAGCCTGGCCGACCAGTTGCAGGCGCAGGCGTTCCAGGACGTGCCGTATGTGCCACTGGGCCAGCAGTTCCAGCAAACGGCCTTTCGTGCGGATCTGTCGGGCATCTTGCCGGGGATGCCGGTGTTCTGGAATGTGGTGCGGGGCTGAAAGCGCGGGGCCGCGCCGCATGGGCGGGTTCTTCGTGGAAGCATTGAAGGAGAGCTTGCGATGCGTTCGACGATCCTGCTCGTTGCCTTGGCCCTCGCCGGGTGTGCGTCAGACCCGACCCGGATCGCCGAAGGGCCGCGCAACGTCGGCACGGTGGCTGCCCGGCCCGGAGGCACCAGCCGACCTGTGGGCGCCATCCCGGTCACGACGGCGGGCACGACTCGTCCGCATGTGGTTCTGGAGAACATGACGGCGACCGCGCGCCAGATCACGATCTTTGGCAAAGTCCCGACAAACGCCGACGTGGACAACGATCTGCGCAAGCGCGCCGCCGAGCTTGACGCCGACGCGGTGATCAACGTCCGCTACGGGAAGCAGGGGGTGGGCATGGTGTCGTGGTCGCAGATTTCCGGCGAAGGCCAGGCCATCCGCTACACGGGGCGATAACGGCACGGGAAGTGAGGGGGCTTCTGTTGCCCGGTGCCCCCCCGAACCGCGCCTATCCCTGCTTACGCAGCGACGGCGAGCGCCTCATGATTGTCATTGGCACTTGTGATTTGACCCGATAACGGCGGTATCATGCCGGGCAAAAGGCAGGTCTTTACTACGCGTGTCGAGCCTGTGTCGCCCCCGATATCCCCCGAGACCATCGAGCGGAACTGGTGGAGGCGCCGGGCACTGCCCCCGGGTCCACAACGCTTATTCCAACTACCGTTTATCACCATAGCCGTTGTTACAGCACACTGAAGATAGGCGTTTGCGCGGCAAAATGCTAGGGGGATGTCATGCGATTGACCCCCCAGCAACAGGCCGAAATCGAGTCGCAGTGGCAGGCCACCACGCCGACGCGGCGGGCCACGGTGCCCGCGCTGGAGGACATGCTTTACCGCGCATCGCCGGTGCTGGACCACGGCTTTGTCCGCGTGATCGACTACATGGGCGATGACAACGCGGTGGTGCAGGCGGCGCGCGTGAGCTACGGCCGCGGCACGAAGCGGATCAGCGAGGACGCCGGGCTGATCCGCTACCTGATGCGGCACCGCCACAGCACGCCGTTCGAGATGTGCGAAATCAAGTATCACGTGAAGCTGCCGATCTTCGTGGCGCGGCAGTGGATTCGGCACCGCATGGCGAACGTGAACGAGTATTCCGCCCGCTACAGCATCCTCGACCGCGAGTTCTACCTGCCCGCGCCCGAGCACCTGGCGGCGCAAAGCAGCAGCAACCGCCAGGGCCGCGGCGCCGTGCTGGAAGGGGAAGAGGCCGCCGCGGTGCTCGACATGCTCCGGCACGACGCCACGCTGTGCTACGACCATTACGCCCACATGCTGAACGAGGGCGCCAGTGGCGAGCCGGCGGACCCTAGCCGCCGCGGGCTGGCGCGGGAACTCGCGCGGATGAACCTGACGCTCAACACCTACACGCAATGGTACTGGAAAGCGGACCTGCACAACCTGTTGGGCTTCCTGTCGCTCCGTGCCGACAGCCATGCGCAATTCGAGATCCACGCCTATGCCGACGCCATGCTGGACACCGTGCGCGCCTGGGTGCCGCAGACCTTCCAGGCATTCCTGGACTACCGCATGGGCGCTGCCACCTTTTCGGCGCCGATGCTCGCGGTGGTGCGTCGCCTGCTGGCCGGCGATCCCGTCGATCAGCCTGGCAGCGGCCTGTCCAAGCGCGAATGGGCGGAACTGATGGAAACGCTGGGGCGCGCATGATTGTCGTTTTCGGTTCGGTCAACCTCGACCTGATCTTCGCGCTCGACCACCTGCCGGGTGCCGGGGAAACGGTGCTGGGTCCTTCCACCCGCCTCGAACCTGGCGGCAAGGGTGCCAACCAGGCTGTCGCGGCGGCGCGGGACGGCGCCACGGTGCTAATGGCGGGCTGCGTCGGGCGGGACGCGCTGGCGGACGCGGCGCTTGCGACCTTGCGCGCGGACGGCGTGGACCTGTCCCGCGTGTCCCGCGGAAACCTGGCCACCGGCTGCGCCGCGATCTGCACGGACGCCGACGGGCGCAACATGATCGCGGTGGGATCGGGCGCCAACCTGCAGGCCCGCGCCGATCAGGTGGAGGACGCGGTGCTCACGCCCGGCACCACGCTGGTGCTGCAACGGGAAACCGACCCGCAGGAGATCGCCGCCCTGATCCGCCGCGCCCGCGCCCGCGGGGCGCGCATCGTCCTGAACCTGGCACCGGCTGGCCCGCTCGACGCCGACGCGATGGCCGCCCTGGACTGGCTGGTCGTGAACGAGACGGAGGCCGAATGGCTTGCCGCCCGGCACGGCACGGCCCCCGACGCCGCCGGGCTGCACGGGGTGCTAGGGGTGGGCATCGTGCGGACGCTCGGCGGGCGCGGCTCCGAGTGGGCCGGCGCGGACTCCGCCGGCCACGTCGCGGCGCATCCGGTGGAGGTCGTGGACACGACGGCGGCGGGGGACTGCTTCACCGGCGTGCTGGCGGCGGCGCTCGACCGGGGCATGGCAATGGAGGAGGCGATGGCCCGCGCCGGCGTCGCGGCCGGGCTGTGCTGCGGCCGGGCCGGGTCGCAGAACAGCCTGCCGACCACCGCGGAAACGGACCGGGCCTTCGCCCCAAGCTAACTCCGCCAGTGCAGCGTCTGCGCCCGCAGCGGGTTGTTGAACGCCCGGCCTTCTTCCCGCGCCGCCAGATATTCTTTCTTCAAGCGCTGATACCAGCGCACCTGGGCGTCCGGATCGCCCACGAACAGCGGCGCCGGCAGGGCAGGGTTGCCGGTCAGCCGCTCCGCCACCTCGCGGTCCTGGTTGAGGAAGTCCCGCGCCATCCACGCCGCCACCGGGCGGAGCGGCGCCAGCCACGGTATGGTCCAGTACACGCAATAATGCACGTCCGTTTCCGTCGCGGTCACGGGAGTGGCTGCGGCCAGCACGCAGGCGGAGTGGCGGTCGCCCTCGATATGCTCGATCCGCACACCCGGCAATTGGATGCCGATGTCGATCCGCACGTTGTGGCCCAGCAGGCGGTAGGGATTGGCGCCCTCCTTCAAATGGTGGCGCAGCATGCGGAAGCCCATGCCTTCCGGCTCGAACCCCTTTTCCTTGAGCCGCAGCCGGGACGCCGGGTCCTTTTTCCACCAGCGCGACGTGTGGACAAAGGCCGGGTGGCCGGGATCGAAGAACCCCCATGCCGCGAGATCGACGCCGCAAGGGAAGCGCATCGTCGTCGTGACCTGCGGCGCCTCCTTCTCGAAACCCGGCACGGTCGGCACCGGACCCGGCTCGGCCCCGGCCGCGCCGACGTAAACCCAGATGTTGCCTTGCACGTCGCGCGCCGGGTAGGTGCGCAGGCGGAACCGGGCCGGGTCGGTCCGGTCATTGGGCGCCAGAGACGGAATTTCGGTACAGCAGCCGTCGTCGCTGCGGAACGCCCAGCCGTGGTAGCAGCAGCGCAGCACCTGCCCGTCGAACGAGCCGTGCCGCATCGGCATGCCGCGGTGCGGGCAGGAGTCGCTGACCGCGAACACCGACCCGTCGGCCCGGCGGCCCAGCAGCAGGGCTTCGCCGAGCAGGGTGACGGGATGCGTCCGGCCCGGCTTCAGGTTGCGCGCCGACACGGCGAGATACCAGAAGCCGCGCAGCATCCCGTCGGCCGCCTCGGAGCGCATTCGTCGCTCGTCCATCAATCCATCACGATGCGCGGCGCCGCCGGGGCGGGGGCGGCCAGGCCGTCCCAGACCCGGCGCGCGATGGCCGCGAAGGCCAGGGCCGCCGGGCTGTCGGGGGCAGAGGCGCAGATGGGCGTGCCGGCGTCGGAGGTGGTGCGGATGTCCAGCAGCAGCGGGATCTCCCCCAGGAACGGGATGCCCAGCGCTTCCGCTTCCCGCTTTGCCCCGCCATGGCCGAACAGTTC
>CALMVT010000362.1:0-5579 GCA_937873175.1 uncultured Acetobacteraceae bacterium
GCGCGGCAGGGCCAGCTTGAGCGTCCGCAGGGACTTCTTGACCCCAATCAGCGGGTCCATGCCCATGTCCTCCATTTCCAGGCTCACGGGGCCGTCGTAGCCGGCGAAGCGGGCAACGGCGAAGAACTCCTTCCACCACTGCACGTCGTGCCCGTGGCCGAGTGCCACGTAGTCCCAGGACCGCTTCGCGATCTCGTCCATGCGGTAGGTGTCGATCAGGCTGTTCACGCCCATCATCCCGCGTTCCCGGCGCACGTCCTTGGCGTGCACGTAATGGATGGCGTCGCCGAGTGCGCGGAGCGCCGCGATGGGGTCGCCGCCCATCCACATGTGGTGGCTCGGGTCGAAGTTCATGCCGATCACGGGGTCCACATGCTGCCGCAGCCGCAACATGTTCGCGGGGTTGTGGATCATGGTGGCGCCGAGGTTCTCGATCGCGACCTTGGTGCCGCAGTCCCTGGCGAGCGCCGCGGCCGCCTGCCAATACGGGATCAGCACCTCGTTCCATTGGTGATCGAGCGCCGCCTCGTGCTCCGGCAGGATGACATGGGTGATCCAGTTGGGCACGGTGTCGGTCGGGCTGCCGCCGGGGCAGCCGGACATCATCACCACGGTGCTCACGCCGAGCTTTTCGGCGAGGCGGAACGTTTTTTCAACGACCGCCCGGTGCGCCGCGCCGCTTTCGCCGAGGTGCAGCTGGTTGCCGGAGCAGTTGAGCGCCGCGATCCCGAGGCCGCGGCGTTTGATCGCGTCGGTGAACCCGGCACGGGCCGCCTCGCTGTCCAGCAGCTCGTCTAGGCGCAGGTGCGGCGCCTTGGACCAGTTGCCGCAGCCAAGCTCGACGGCCTCGAAGCCGAGCTTTGCAACCGTGTCCAGCATGTCCTCAAACGGCAGGTAGCCGAGGATGTCGGTCACCAGGCTCATCTGCATCATTGTTCCGTCTCCGCTGGCGGATAGGGTTGCGCGCGGCCCGTCACCCGACGAGCACCTCCCCGCCGCTTTCCGCCGACCGCACGACGGCCTCGATGAGGCGCAGGTTGCGCAGGCCCTCTTCCAAGGGCGGGCAAGGCGGCAGGTGATCGAGGCCCGCGATCTGCTCCAAAAAGGCGCGCGCCTGGAACACGAACAGGTCGTTCTGGCCGTAGTTGCACCCCGGGAAGTCCATGGCCATCCCCCCGGCGAAGTTCGGATGCGCCGGGCCGATCAGCACCTGGCGGTAGCCGTTCACCGCCCCGTCGGGTCCGCCGTCCACGAAGCCGAACTCGCCGGCCCGCGCCAGGTCGAAGGTCGCCGCCCCCCCGCTCGGCGAACAGCTCGAAGCCGAGCGAGTTGGGCAGCCCGAAGGCGACGCGCGACGCCGAGAAGGTCCCGGTGGCGCCGGACGCGAAACCGGCCGTGAAGGTCACGAGGTCCTCGATCTCGACCGGCTCGCGCTCGTCGCTGACGGCGACCGCGGCGGCATGCCCCACCACGGCGCCGAGCGGCACCGGGCGCTCGGCGACAATAGTAGATAGCACCGCGCCGCGGATGGAGCGGATCGGGCCGCACACGAATTCGGCGGCGTCCAGCAGGTGGCTGCCGATGTCGGACAAGGCGCCGGACCCCGGGCCGCCCTTGTAGCGCCAACTGATCGGCCCGCGCGGGTCGCAGCCGTAATCGCACCAGTAATGCCCGTTGAAGTGCACCGGGCGCCCGATGGCGCCGCGCTCGACCTGCTGCTTGATCGCGGCGATGGCCGGGGAGCGCCGGAAGGTGAAGCCGACCGCGGCGACGGCGGATGACCGCCCGGCCGCGGCAATCATGGCTTCGGCGTCCTCGATGGACGGGGCGAGCGGCTTTTCGCACAGCACATGCTTGCCGGCAGCGAGCAGCTCCTCGACGATTTCCCGGTGCAGGGGGTTCGCGACCACCACGCTCACGGCTTGAATGTCCGGTGCGGCGGCGATGGCCCGCCAATCCGTCTCGCCCCGCTCGTAACCGAACCGCTTGGCCGTGCTGGACGCGGCGGCGTGGTCAAGGTCGCACACCGCCACGAGCCGGATGTCGGGCAGTTCGGGCCGATACAGCGTCGGGCCGCGCGGTAGCCGGCCGCATGGGCGCGGCCGGCCATGCCGGCGCCGATCACCGCGATGCCGATAAACTTTGCAGTCATGGTTTGCCCTTTCGGATTTGCCTACCGGTTCGCGTAAGCCTGCATGGTCTCGGGCGTGACAAGCTCGTAGGGGATCAGCACGAAGGTCTCGACCTTCTCGCCCCGGGCGAGCTTCACCGCGGCGTCCACCACGCCCTTGCCCTGGCCCGCGGCGTCCTGGAACACGGACACGGCGAGGTTGCCCTTCTTCATCTCGACAAGCGCGTCGGGAGTCGCGTCGATGCCGCCGATGCACATCTTCTTCGGGTCGCGCCCGGCCTGCTGCAGGGCGATGATCGCGCCGATCGCCATTTCGTCGTTGTTGGCGGCGAGGGCGTCGATCTTCTGGCCCGTGGTGAGCCAGTTGTTCACGAGGTCGATCGCCTGGTTGCGCAGGTAGCCGGCCGACTGCTCCAGCACGACCTTGATGCCGGGGTCCTTGGCGATGAACTCCTTGTTCCCGGCGGTGCGTTCCTGGGTCGCGTTGCTGGCCAGCTCGCCCGGCATGATCGCCAGGTCGCCCTTGCCTTTCATGCCCTTCGCCAGCCCCTCCTTCTGCAGCCGGCCAGACACCACGTGGTCGGACACCACGACAGCGACCTTCGGCGGCAGCTTCTCATCGAGGCCTGGGCCGAGGTTGACGTAAACCAGCGGGATGCCGGCCTTCGTCACCATCCTGGTCATGCCCTGGGTCGCGGAGGTGTCCGCCGCGTTCACGATGACGGCGTCCACGCCCTGGGCGATGAAGTTCTGCACCTGGCTGAGCTGCCGGCCGACGTCGCCCTGCGCGTCCTCGAACTGGACATCCACGTTGCCCAGGGTCTTGGCCTCCGCCTGGATGGCGTCGCGGACCTTCACCAGAAAGAGATGCTCCGAGCGCGACATTGCCACGCCAACCGTGAGCGTCTTGGCGGCGGCGGGGGACGCGAGCAGCAAGGCCGCCGCGCAGGCGGTCAGGGCGTGTTTCATGGGCTTCATCGCGTTTTCTCCGGGTTTCTTGTTGCGCAGCCGCATAGGGCCTTCTGCACGAACCTACCCAAAGCCGCGGCTGCTGGAACGCCTTGCGAGGGGGCGAGTTGATGTGTTTCGATCAATCGCGCCGCCTTCGGGAACGGCGGAGGTTGGGCATGTCTTTGGGCCAGCGAGCCGGCTTGCAGGAAGTGGCGGCGCGGGCGGGGGTGGCGTCGCCACCATGGACCGCGTGCTCAACGAGCGGGGCGGCGTGCGCGTGGACACCGCGCGCCGGGTGATCGAGGCGGCGCGCGCTCGGGCTGCGGCGCACCTTGCCCCTGCCCTACGCGCGCAAGGCGCGGCTCGACGTGCTGCTGGCGCGGTTGGAAACGCCGTTCGGCCTGCGGCTGCAGCAGGCTTTCGCCCGGATCGCGGCGACGCTGGACCGCTCGGTCGTCGTGCATCGCAGCGTGCTTGACCAATCGGACCCGCGGCTGTTTGCCCGGCGCGTGCGCGAAAGCGCCGCGGACGGGCTGATCCTGTATTGCGAGGAGCACACCCCGCCACCTTGCGCGCGGTCGCCGGCGCCGCCGCGCGCGGCCTGCCCCTGATCTGCCTGACCACGGACCTACCCACCGCGCCGCGCCTGGCTTATGTGGGGATCGACCACACCCGGGCCGGGTGCACGGCGGCGCTGGTCGCGGCCATGGCGGCGAGGGGCGCCGGGTCGGCGCTCGTGCTGACCAGCCGCCTGGGCTATCGCGCGCACCGGGAGCGTTTGGACGGGTTCGAGGCCGGGCTGCGCCTGCACGCGCCGGGCATGCGGCTGGCGGGCGTGCTGCACAGGGAGGACGACCGCGACGCCTGCTACCGCTTGGTGAGCCGGGCGCTGCGCCACGATGCCGGCGTGACCGCGATCTATAACACCACGGGCGCAAACCGCGCCGTCGCGGCGGCGCTGCGCGATGCGAACCGCGCCGGGTCGGTCGCGTTCGTGGGCCACGAGCTGACGGAAGCGAGTGCCGCGCTGCTGCGCGAGGGCGTGATGACGCTGGCCATCGACCAGGCCCCCGAACTGCAGGCCCGGCGCTCTGTGGAGATCATGCTGAAACGCCTCGGCATGTTCGAGCCGGAGCCGCCGCCGGCCGACATCCCCTTCACCCTGCACACGCGGGAGAATGCGTGACGGGCGGCCTATCCCTCAGCGTTGGCAAAGATGGTTGCTCAACCGCGGCCGACGCGATAAAAATTCCACCCCGGGTGCAGGCAAAACGGCGACCAGGAGAGAGTGGCAATGGACGGAACGAACGAGGCTCCGGCCCTGCCCCTGAACTACGAGGGGGTCGTCAACCTCGTCACGCGCGAATACCCGGGCCTGTCCGGCCGTTTCCAGCAGATCGCGCGCTTCTTCACCCAGAACCCGAACGCGGTGGCGCTTGAGTCCATCAACGCCGTCGCCGCCGGGTGCGGGGTGCACCCTTCGGCCCTTGTCCGCTTCGCCCAGCATTTCGGCTATTCCGGCTTCAAGCAGATGCAGTCGGTGTTCCAAACCCGGCTCGCCACCGCCGCCCCCGGCTTCCGCGAGCGCATCGGCGCCATCGAGATCGACCTGTCGCGCAACCCGAGCCACGGCAATCTCGGCTTCCTGCGCGACCTGGTGGTCCGCGACATCGCGACCTTGCAGGGCCTGCTGGACAGCGTGACCGAGGACAGCTTGTCGGACGCCGCGCACCTGCTGAAAGACGCCGAGACGATCTACATCGCCGGGCAGCTCCGCTCCGCGCCGATCGCCTCCTTTCTGCGCTACGTTTTGGTCATGCTGCGCCGCCGGGTCGTGCTGCTTGATCCCGCGGGCGGACTTGCCCAGGAGATGGCGGCGGCGGTGTCCGACCGGGACGTGCTGGTCGCCGTCGCGTTCCGCCATTACGCCCGGGAAGTGGTCGCGATCCGGGACGCCGCCGCGGCGAACGGGGCACCGGTCGTGGCGATCACCGACAGCCCGCTTTCGCCATTGGCTAAGCACGCGCGGGTCTTGTTCACGATCCCGGAAGACGAATACAGCTTCTCGCGCTCGCTGGCTGGCCCGATGTGCCTCGCGCAGTGCCTCGCGGTGGCCACGGCCGCCCTGCTGCAGCCCGACGGTGGCGGCACCCCGCGCATCCCGACCGTGACCGGGAGCGAGCGGGACCGCGGCCGGACCGCCCGCCAGCGGCGGGCCTGAGCTATCACAACAGACGTTGCAATGCGAAATTGCATGCAATAAGAATTCTCAACGCCGACGCGCGGCGGCATAAGCTGCGCGATGGGAGGGCCGCATGAAAACCATCCGCTGCACCACCGCGCAGGCCGTGGTCCGCTATCTCTGCAACCAGTTTACCTCCATCGACGGCGCGCGGGTGCCGCTGTTTCCCGGGGTGTTCGCCATCTTCGGCCACGGCAACGTCACCTGCCTGTCCGAAGCGCTCGAAGCCGTGCAGGACGTGCTGCCGACCTGGCG
>CALMVT010000362.1:5679-8326 GCA_937873175.1 uncultured Acetobacteraceae bacterium
CTGCAGGACTTCACCACGGGGTCCTGGACCGCCTTTGCCGCGGACGCCAAGTTCGTGTCCGTCAACGCGGCGCGCTGGGACGCGACTAAGCACCGGGCGCTCGCCGTGGTCGGCGACGCGCGGGAAACGGTGGGAGAGCTGGACGCCGCCCTGGGCGACTGGGCGGCCGAACCGAGCTGGACGGACCGGGGGCGGCGCGCGTTCGCCGGGTGGAACACGCTGCTCGACGGCTTGCAGAAGCCGACCAACGCGCCGGTGCCGACCTATGCGCAGGTCGTGGGCGTCGTGAACGCCAAGGCGGGCGAGCGCGACCTGCTGATCACCGCGGCCGGCGGCTTGCCCGGCGAGGTCATGAAGAACTGGCGCGTCAAGACGCCGAACACCTTTGATTGCGAGTTCGGCTTTTCCTGCATGGGCTACGAGATCGCCGCCGGCTGGGGCGCCGCGATGGCCGACCCGACCCGCACGCCGATCGTGATGGTGGGCGACGGCACCTATCTGATGATGAACTCGGACGTGTACTCGTCGGTGCTGTCCGGGCACAAGATGATCCTGGTCGTCTGCGACAACGGCGGCTATGCCGTGATCAACCGGCTGCAGAACGCCAAGGGCGTGCCCTCCTTCAACAACCTGATCCGCGATTGCCGGGTCAAGGAGCCGTTCGCGGTGGACTTCGCCAAGCACGCGGAGTCCATGGGCGCGCTCACCCGACGCGCCGAAAGCCTGGCCGAACTTGGCGAAGCGCTGGACTGGGCCAAAACCACGGACCGCACGACGGTGATCACGATTGTGTCCGACGCCTTTGCATGGTCGCCCGGCGATGCCTGGTGGGACGTGGGCGTGCCGGAGGTCAGCGGGCGCGAGGAGGTTTCCGCGGCGCACGACGCCCAGCGGCAAGGTCGCGCCAAGCAGCGCGTCGGCATCTGAATGGCTCGCGGGAGGGGATGATGAAGGCGAAACTGGGCATCGCGCCGATCGCATGGTCCAACGACGACCTGCCGGAGCTTGGCGGCAAGACGACGCTTGAAACCTGCCTGGGGGAAAGCCGGGATGCCGGGTTTTCCGGCGTCGAGACCGGCGGCAAGTTCCCGAAAACCGCGGCCGGGCTGCGCCCCAAGCTGGACGCATACGGCCTCAAGCTCGCCTCCGGCTGGTTTTCCGGCACCGTGCTCGATGCGCCCGACGACTTGGCGGAGGAAAAGGATCGGGCCGCGGCGCAGCTTGAGTTGTTCCGCGAACTCGGCGCTGCCTGCCTCGCCTACGGCGAAACGGCGGGGACGGTGCAGAACAAGCGCGACGCCCCGCTCGCCACGCGCCGGCACCTGTCCGAGGACGAGATCAAGGCCTACGGCCGCCGCCTCACCCGCTTCGCCGAGCATTGCGCGGAGGCCGGCGTGCCCCTCGCCTTCCATCACCACATGGCAACCGCCATCGAGACCGAGCGCGACCTGGACCTGCTGATGCGGCACACCGGGCCGGCGGTCGGGTTGCTGTATGACGCTGGGCACATGCGCTTCGCCAGGGGCGACGTGCTGCGCGTGATCGACAACCACGGCAAGCGCATCGTCCATGTGCACGCGAAGGACGTGCGCGGCCCGGTGATCGCGGGGCTGGACCGGGACCGGCAGTCCTTTCTCGATGCCGTGCTGGAAGGCGCGTTCACGGTGCCGGGCGACGGGGCGATCGACTTCGCCGCGGTGTGCCGCCGCCTCGCCGACGCCGGCTACCAGGGCTGGTTCGTCGTTGAAGCCGAGCAGGACCCGGCGAAAGCACCCCCGGCCGAATACGCAGGGATCGGACACCGCGCCTTGTCTGCGGCGCTCACCGCCGCCGGCTACCAGATCGAGGGATGAACCGCCATGGCGCAGTTTGAAGGCAAGATCGCCGTCGTCACCGGCGGCACGCAGGGCCTGGGGGCGGCCATCGCCCGGCTGTTCGCCGACCGCGGCGCGTCCGGCCTCGTGATCTGCGGCCGTTCGCGCGACAAGGGCGAGACCAAGGCGCGCGAAATCGGGGACGCGACCGGCACGCAGGTGGAGTTCGTTCCCGCCGACCTCGGCGGGGTCGAGGACTGCCGCGCCGTGATCGCCCGGGCCGATGCCCGGTTCGGCCGGATCGACGCCCTGGTCAACGCGGCGGCGATCACGGACCGGGGCACCATCCTGGACACTTCGCCCGAGCTGTTCGACCGGATGTTCGCGGTCAACGTCCGCGGCCCGTTCTTCCTGATGCAGGGCGCAATCGAGATCATGCGCCGGGAGAAAACGGAGGGCACGGTCGTCAACATCTGCTCCATTTCCGGCATGGCGGGCCAGCCCTTCATCTCCGCCTATTGCGCATCCAAGGGCGCGTTGGCGACGCTCACCCTGAACACGGCCTACGCGCTGCTGCGCAACCGCATCCGCGTCAACGGTCTCAACATCGGCTGGATGGCGAGCGAGGGCGAGGACCGCATCCAGCGGGAGTTCCACGGCGGCAACCCGGGCTGGCTGGCGGAGGCCGCGGCCAAGCAGCCCTTTGGCCGCCTGGTGGACCCCCAGGAGGTCGCGCGCGCGGTGGCGTTCCTGTCGAGCAGCGAGTCCGGCCTGATGACGGGGTCGATGGTGAACTACGACCAATCGGTCTGGGGCGGCTTCGACGCGCCGCC
>CALMVT010000363.1 GCA_937873175.1 uncultured Acetobacteraceae bacterium
GCGGCGAGGGGAAGGGTCAGCGGCCACGGCGTGGTTCGTCGGCCACGTCATTCAGGGGTCACGCCATAGAACGGGCCGGATAGCACGCTTCGGCAAACAAAACATGAACTCAAAGCGGACAGCACCTCAAACCGCAGGTAGCACGTCCGTATGATTAGGTCCGGCGGTCATCAGATGGGGCTTGCTGACCCGCCTTGGCTCCGATAGCTGCCAGACGGCAGCGGCGACGGTCATGGTAAAGCTCAGGAAGCGGACCGTCTGGTGTGCCAACGAAGTAGAGTTCCGCTCCAGAGCGCATGGGCAACAGCCAAACACACCACTCTGCGTCGCCATCGAAATCCTCGATGCACGCTGCCATGTCGGGGAAGTCGTCCTCCGCATACTCCTGGTTCTGAGTTCCAGGGCGCCTTTCTGCCTCATTACGTCCCAGGTCACCGGCACTAACCGCTTTCAGATCCTCTTTCAGAGCCATCTCGGCATCCGAGGATGACCGATAGGGTCCAAGCAGATAGCCACTCGCCCCCCGTGCGAACCAACTTTTCCAGCCCCGTATGCGGACGAACCAAATGCGGCCCAAGCCCACGCATTCACTCCCTTGCGGGTTCATTCGGTCCGATTCCGTTTGATGATCTCAGCCACGGTGTTCTTGCTCAAACCCACCTCGCGCCCAATCAGGCGATAGCTGCGGCCCTGGGCGACGAGGGCCAGCACCTTGGGCGTCAGCCGGTCCGACTTCGGCCGCTGGCCGGGCTGCCGTCCCAGTTTCTTGCCGCGGGCCTTGGCGGCCGCGATGCCGGAGCGGATGCGCTCCTGCGTCAGTTCGCGCTCGAACTCGGCGATGCCGGCCAGAAGCGTTGCCATCATGCGCCCGTGCGGGGTGGAAAGGTCGAACGCCATGCCGTTCAGAGCGACCAGCGACACGCGCCGGGCTTCCAGCTCCTTGAGGGTGGCCAGCAGGTCGGTCGTGCTGCGCCCCCAGCGTGACAGCTCAGTCACCAGTACCGCGTCGATCTCGCGCCGCTGCGCCTGCGCCAGCACCTTGCGGCGCTCAGCCCGGTCCAGCTTCACCCCGGAAGCGGTTTCTTTGTAGGTGCCGACCACCTCGTAGCCGGCGCGCTCGGCAAACGCGGCGAGGTCGCGCTCTTGCCGCGCGCAGGATTGGTCCGCCGTGGACACCCGGCAGTAGAGCGCGGCGCGCTGCGGTCCTTGCTGTCCCAGTTGAACTCCCCCCGCCCAGCGACCTGCAAGCCCTTGTTCCCGCACGGGCCTGAGCCGTAGCAGGCAGACTACACCTCAATTGGGACACCCGCCATGCCGAGACGCCGCGCGCTCACCGAGGCGCAGCTTCAGACCCTGTTCGCCCTGCCGGCCGACGAGGCTCTGCTCATCCGTCATTGGACGCTGAGCCGGACGGACCTGGCCGCCGTGGACCGCCGCCGCGGCGCCTCCAACCAACTCGGCTACGCCCTGCAGCTCTGCGCCTTCCGCTACCCCGGCCGGCTGCTGCGGCCGGGAGAGGCCATTCCCGAAGCGGCACTCCGCTTCCTCGTCGAGCAGATCCACGTCGGCGCCGAAGCCCTCGCCTCCTACGCCGCCCGGTCGCAGACCCGCCGCGAGCAGCTCGACGGGCTGCGCGCGGCGTTCGGCTTCCGCATGTTCGCGCCAGGCCATGGCCGCGAGCTGCTGACTTGGCTGCTGCCGGTGGCGTCGGCCACCACGGACGCCCTTGCGGTCGCGTCGGCACTGATGGACGAGCTGCGCCGGCGCCGCATCGTCACCTCCGGCCCGAGCACGGTCGAGCGGCTGGCCGTGGCCGCCCTGGTCCTAGCCGAGCGGCACGTCGCCGCCCAGCTCACCCGCGGCCTCGCGCCCGAGCAGACAACGGCGCTGGACGCGCTGCTCCAGCCCAAGGAGGGAACGCCCATGAGCGTGCTGGCTTGGGCGCGTCAGCCGCCGGGCACGCCTGGCCACAAGGCGTTGAAGCGCATTGTCGACCAGCTCGTTCGCCTGCGCGCCGTCGGACTCGATCCCGCCTGCGCCGAAGGCGTGCATCCCGAGCGGCTGCGCAAGCTGGCCCGCGAGGGCGGACGCTACACCGCCCAGCATCTGCGCGCCCTTTCCCCGCTCCGGCGCCGCGCCACCCTGGTTGCCACGGTGCTGGACACGGCGGCGCGCCTGACCGACGACGGGGTCGGCCTGTTCGACCGCGCCGTGGGACGCATGTTCCGCCGTGCCGAGGCACGTGAGGAGGGCACCCTCATGCGCGACGCCCGGGCCATCAACGACAAGGTGCGCCTGCTTGCCAGGCTCGGCGCTGCTCTGATCGAGGCAAAGGCGGGCGGCGCCGACCTGGATGGGGCGGTGGTGTCCGCCGTGGGCTGGGAAAGGCTCGCGGCGAGCGTCGCCGAGGCTGAGCGCCTGGCGCGCCCTGACAAGGCAAACCTGCCGGCATTGGCCGCGCGCGCATGGCCGGTGCTGCACCGGCTCGGCCCCGTGTTCCTCGATGCCTTCCATCTCCGCGCCGTCCCGGCTGCGGCCGCCACATTGCGCGCCGTCGAGGTGCTGCACGAGGCGTACAGAAACGGCGTCCGGACGTGGCCGAAAAGCTTGCCGACGAGCTTCCTGCGCCCGACCTGGCGCGACGCGGTGCTGGCCACCACCGCCGTCGAGCACCGCCGTACTTGGGAAGCGGCAACCCTGCTCGCGCTTCGCGACCGTCTGCGGGCGGGCGACATCTGGGTCGAGGGCAGCCGCCAATGGCGTGCCATTGAGGACCAGCTCATCCCGCCCGCCGTGTTCGCCGCCCTGCGCCAAGCCGGCCCCTTGCCCGTCGCTGTGCCAGGCACGGCAGAGGAATACCTTGCCGAGCGCCGCGCCCTGCTGGACCGGCGCCTGGCCGAGGTCAACGCCAAGGCCGAAGCCGACGTGCTGCAGGATGTGCGCATCAAGGACGGCGAGCTGACGATCAGCCCGCTCAAGGCGGTCACGCCGGAGGCGGCCGAACACCTTGCCGACCGGCTCTACGGCATGGTGCCCAACGCCCGCATCACCGGCCTGCTCGCGGAGGTGCATGGCTGGACCGGGTTCGCCGACGCCTTTACCCACCTGCATACCGGCCTGCCCGCCGAGGACCCGCGCGTGGTGCTCACCGCGGTCCTCGCCGACGCCACCAACCTCGGCCTGACCCGCATGGCCGACGCCTGTGCAGTCGCCAGCTACCAGAAGCTGGCCTGGAACGCCGGCTGGCACACGCGCGAGGAGACCTACCGCCGGAGCTTGGCCGTCCTGACCGACGCCCAGCAGCGCCAGCCGCTCGCTGCCCTGTTCGGGGCGGCCGACGTGTCC
Source organism: uncultured Acetobacteraceae bacterium (assembly GCA_937873175.1). GTDB lineage: Bacteria > Pseudomonadota > Alphaproteobacteria > Acetobacterales > Acetobacteraceae > CAHJXG01. Next base: position 3,346 of record CALMVT010000363.1, read on the forward strand.
AGCTCCGACGGCCAGCACTTCCTGACCGCGGGCCGCGGCGAGGCGCTTGGCGCCCACAACGCCCGGCACGGGCGCGAGCCGTCCGCGCTGTTCTACACGCACCATTCCGCCCGTCATGCGCCCTACCACGCCCAGGCCATCCCGCCCGCGGGCGAGGCGGCCTACGTCGTGGACGGGCTGCTCTATCACGAGGCCGACCTGAGTATCTCCGTCCACCACACGGACGGGGGCGGCGTCTCGGATCATACCTTTGCCTTGATGCATCTCCTTGGCTTCCGCTTCGCCCCGCGCATCCCCAACCTGGCCGACCGCAGGCTTTACGCCTTCGGCCCGGCCTCGACGTGGCCGGAGCTGGCGCCGTTCATCGCCGGGCGTCCCGAGGACAAGCTCATCACGGAGCACTGGGACGACGTGCTGCGCCTGGCCGCCTCGGTGCGCACCGGCACGGTCAGCGCCTCCCTCATGCTCAAGCGCCTCGGCGCCTACCCCCGGCAGAACGGCCTGGCGCTCGCCCTACGGGAAATCGGGCGCATCGAACGCACCCTGCACACGCTCGACTGGCTGCAAACACCCCCGCTCCGCAGGCAGGCCACGGCCGAGCTGAACAAAGGAGAGTCGTGCAACGCGCTCGCCCGCGCCATCTGCTTCCACCGCCTCGGCCGCCTGCGCGACCGCACGGTCGAACTGCTGCAGCACCGCGCCGGCGGCCTCGCCTTGGTCACGGCCGCCATTGTTCTGTGGAACAGCGTCTATCTCGGCCGCGCGCTGGATGCTCTCCGTCGCCGCGGCGAAGTCATCCCTGATGCCTTGCTTGCCCACCTCGCCCCGCTCGGCTGGCAGCACATCAACCTCACCGGCGATTACCTCTGGGGCGCAGACGGGACCTTCGGTCCGGACGGGTTCAGGCCGCTGCGTGGTGCCGTCGCCCCGTTCCGGCCTACGCTTGCCGCCTGATCGCGTTCACGGTCCGTGCCGTCAGGCGTGCTCTCGCGCCCGTTCTTTAGGGTGACCCC
>CALMVT010000364.1 GCA_937873175.1 uncultured Acetobacteraceae bacterium
GGCACGGCGGGCGCCAGCGCGGCATCGGCGGCCGCCCGCGTCAGCCCGGGGCCGAGCGGCACGGCCAGCATGGCGTCGGCAATGCCGCGGAACGCCGGGTCGTAGCGGACCGGAGCGATGTCGGCCACCAGCAGCCGGCTGACCCGGTCCGGCCGCAGCAGCGCCGCCTGCATCGCCACCTTGCCGCCCATCGAGTGGCCGACCAGCGCCGCCTGCGGCACGCCTAAAGCCTTGAGGCTGTTCAGCACGTCCTCCGCCATGGCGGCGTAGGACATGGCGAGATCATGCGGGCTGGCGCCGTGGTTGCGCAGGTCGAACGCGATCACCCGGCGCGTGTCGGCGAGCCGCCGCTGGATGACGGCGAAGTTGCCGGCCGCGCCGAACAGCCCGTGCAGCAGCGCCACGGGCGGCCCGGCGCCGCGGTCCGCCCCGGCCTCGACCCCATGCAGGATCACGGCGCGCGCCGGCCCGGCACGGTCGCAACAACGCCGGCGCCCAGGATCAGGACCGACCCGGCGATCACGTCCGCCGTCAGCGGCTCGTGCAGCCACGCCGCCGCGATCAGCAAGCCGACCGCGGGCGCCGCCAGGAAGCCGATCGAGGCCACGACCAGCGGCAGCGCCAACGTTGCCTGCATCACGCACCAAGTGCCGAGCGGGGCCGCGACCAGCCCGATGCCCAGCAGCGCCGCGACGGCCGGCGCGGTCCAGGTGCCCGGCGCATGCAGCACCGCGAGCGGCAACAAGGCCAGGCTCGCCAGCCCGAACGCCCAGGGCAGCAGCTCCAGCATGGTCAAGCCGGGCGGCCAGCGCCGCACCGCCGTCATGGTCGTGGCCCAGCACCCGGCCGCGCCGAGCAGCAGCGCGTGCCCCAGCAGCAGGCCCGGCGCCGACCAATCGATGGCCCAAGGACCGCTCAGCACCACCACCCCCATCATTGCCAGCCCGGCCGCGATCCATCGCCGGGGCGAGATCGCCTCGCCCAGCACCAGAAGGGACAGCGGCACGGTCCAGACCAGCGTGGCGTTGGACAGGATGGCGGTCCGCCCGGCCGGCACCCATGCCACCGCCAGATGCGCCAGCGCGAAGAACCCGGCCAATTGCAGCAGTCCGAGCGCCAGCAGCGCCGGCAAGTCGCGCCGCGCCGGACGGCGCAGCCGGCCCAACGCTCCCAGCACCACGGCCGCCACCGTCGCCGACAAGCCGGCCCGGCCCAGCGCGAACCAGAACGGCGCAGCACCCCCCAGCAGCGCGTAGCGGGTGATCGGCCAGCTTGACCCGAGCAGCAGCACCGCACCCAGCAATTGAACCAGCGCGGAGACCGGGATGCGGGTCAAGCGGCGGTCCCGACCAGGCGCGCGTAAAGCGCCGGGTCGGTCGCGCCCTCCGTGCTGAACACCAGCACGCGGCTGTCGGGGCCGAGCGCCAGGGCGGTGCGCGCGGCCGGGTCCTCCGCCGCCAGCAGCAGGCCCGCGAGGCCTGCCGCGCCGGACTCGCCGGACACGATGCCTTCCCGTGCCAGCCGCCGCATCGCACCGACCGCCGCCGCGTCCGGGACCGCGAGGAACGCCGCCGCGGCGCGGTCGAGTTCCTGCCAGGCGATCAAGCTCGGCTCGCCACAGGCGAGGCCCGCCATGATCGTGTCCAGGTCGCCAGTTGCCGGCGTGGGCGTCCCCCCGGCCGCCGCGCTGGCCAGCAGGCAGGCGGCGCGCTCCGGCTCGACGACAACCAGGCTCGGCGCCGGGTCGAGCCGGGTGCGCACGGACACGGACACCGCCGCGGCCACCCCGCCGACGCCGCCCTGGATGAAGACGTGGGTGGGCGGCGGGCCGGGCCATTGGTCCAGCGCCTCCTCCGCCATCACGCGGTAGCCCTGCATGATGTCGCGCGGAACCTCAGTGTAGCCCGGCCAGGATGTGTCGGACACGACGAACCAGCCCTGCCGCTCGGCCTCTGCCGCCGCCGCGCGCACCGCGTCGTCGTAGGTGCCAGGCACAACATGGATCGCGGCGCCATAGCGGGCGATGGCGTCGATGCGCCCTCCACTCACGCCCTCGTGCACGAAGATGGCGCAAGCGGCACCGAACCGCTGCGCGCCCCAGGCGACGCTGCGCCCGTGGTTGCCGTCGGTGGCGCAGGCAACGGTGATGTCCCGCGTGTCCGCGGCGTAGCGCCCGGCGAACAGGTCCGCCGTTGTGGCCGACAGCGCCGCGCCACGCCGGGCCAGCTCCGCGCACAGTACGCCGGCCACGGCGTAGGCGCCGCCCAGCGCCTTGAAGCTGCCGAGGCCGAACCGCCCGGACTCATCTTTTACATGGAGCGCCGCGATGCCGGCCTCCGCCGCGACCCCAGGCAGGGCGTGGAGCGCGGTCGGCGCATAGCCCGGCCAAGCCGAGATGTCCGCCCGCGCTCGGCGGAACCCTCCCTGGGGCAGCACCACGATCCCCGGGGCGCCCCGGCGCGGGTTGGGCAGGCAGCGGAATGGGAAAGAGTCGGCCATATCGGCACAATTGCGCGGGCGGCGGGCGACGGCTAGTGCTCGGCGGACCAAATAATGGGGGAACGCCATGCACATCACGATCCTGGGCGGCGCCGGGTTCCTGGGCCGCAAGCTGGCCGCCTGGCTGGCAACGGAGGGCGCATTGGGCGGACGCCCGGTCAGCAGCCTGACGCTGTTCGACTTGGCCGCCCCGCCCCCGCCCGAGGGCGCTCCGTTCCCGGTGCACAGCCTGGCGGGCGACCTGGCCGAGTTGCCCGCGGCGGCGATCCCGCCCGGCACGGAGGTGGTGTTCCACCTCGCCGCCGTGGTGAGCGCCGCGGCGGAAGCGGATTACGAGCTGGGCCGCCGGGTCAACGTGCGCGGCACGGACGCGGTGATCGACGCCTGCCGCCGCCTGACCATGCCAACCCGCGTGGTGTTCACCAGCTCGGTCGCAAGCTTCAGCGGCGGGCAGGGCGCGGTGCTTGAGGACAACGCGCGGCAGGTGCCGGCCAATAGCTACGGCGCGCAGAAAGCGGCGGCGGAGCTGTTCCTCGCCGACGCCAGCCGCCGGGGCATGCTCGACGCGGTGCTGATCCGGCTGCCCACGGTGGTGGTGCGCCCGGGCCGGCCCAACAAGGCCGCCAGCAGCTTCGTGAGCAGCATCCTGCGCGAGCCGCTGCTGGGCTTGCCGGCCACCCTGCCCGTGCCGGACGAGTTCGCGGTGTGGATTTGCAGTCCCCGGCGCGCCGTTGATTGGCTGCTGCACGCGGCGGCGATGGACACGGGACCGATGGGCCTCGACCGCGGCGTGAACCCGCCGGGCATGAGCGCGACCGTGGGGGAGATGCTGCAGGCCCTGGACAGCGTGCGGCCCGGCGCCTCCGCCTTGGTGGAGCGCCGCCCCGACCCGGCCATCGCCGCCATCGTCGGCGGCTGGCCCGCGGCGTTCAACCCGGTCCGTGCCCCCGCCCTCGGTTTTGCCCCGCATGAAAGCCTGGCCGAGTTGGTCCAGGCTTTCGTCGATGACGACTTAGAAAACACACAACTTGAGCGAAATGCAGGGTGATTGTCGAAACGTTACAAAACAGCGGGTTTTTCCGGTTCGGCCTGGTTGAAGCTGTGGCAAGGTGGTCGCAGTAATGAGTGAGCCTTGCCCGGCGTGGGCGGGTTTCCGCACCTTTTGTCCCGTTTGGCCCTCCACGATGTCCCCTCCTCCCAGCAGCACAGGCTTCGCCGGTTCAAACGCCGCGGCGGGCCTGCGCGCCCGGCGGGAGCGGCGGCCGATCGCCGACGTGGTGGCGCACGTTCCGCAAACGCTTCGCGCCCTGGTTCGGGCGGACGAGATCTGGCTGGTGGTGCTGTCGGCCTTTGTGGGCCTGGGTGCCGGGCTGGTCGTGGTCGCGATGGAAACCTTTGCGCAGGCGATGCACCGGGCGCTGTATAACCTGGGGCCGGGCGAGTTCCTGTCCGCCATGCCGTCCGTCGAGACCCTGCGCGCCCTGCTGGTGCCGAGCCTCGGCGGGCTGGCCCTGGGCGCGGCCGGCTGGGCGCTGGCCCGCTGGCTGCCGCGCCGGACCATCGACCCCATCGAGGCTAATGCGCTGTATGGCGGCCGGATGTCCCTGGTGGACAGCGTGATTGTGGTGGGCCAGACCGTGTGGTCGAACGGCGTCGGCGCGTCAGTGGGGCTGGAGGCCGGCTTCGCGCAGATCGGCTCGGCCATGGCGTCCTGGCTGGGCCGGGCGTTCCGGGTGCGTCGGACCGACCTGCGGCTCCTGGTGGGCTGCGGCGCGGCGGGCGCCATCGCCGCCGCGTTCAACGCGCCCTTGTCCGGCGCGTTCTATGCGTTCGAGCTGGTGATCGGCACCTACTCGCTCACCACGCTGGCGCCCGTGGTGATGTCGGCGATCTGCGCGGTGTCCGTGATGCGAGTCCTGGTCGGCCCCGGCGTCGGCTTCGACATCCGGGTGCCCACGGTGATCGAGACGGTGGACTACGTGCCGATCCTGGCGCTCGGCATGGTGTGCGCGCTGGGCGGCATCGCCCTGATGCGCGGCGTCACGCTGGTGGAGGGGCTGTTCCGCCGCAGCCGCATGCCGGGTTGGACCCGCCCGGCGCTGGGCGGCCTGGTGGTGGGCGCCATGGCGCTGCTGACCCCGGCGGTGCTGTCCTCCGGCCATTCGGCGCTGCGGGTGGCGCTGGATGCGCCGTACAGCCTGCAGCAGATCGGCATCTTGATCCTGCTGAAAGCGGTCGCTTCGGCCATCAGCATCGGCTCCGGGTTCCGCGGCGGGCTGTTCTTCGCGTCCCTGTTCCTTGGCGCGCTGGTGGGCAAGCTGTTCGCCGGCGCGCTGGCCCTGGTAACGGTGGTGCAGGCTTTGCCGGCGGTGATCTGCGCGTTGGTGGGCATGAGCGCGCTGGCGGTGGCGGTGGTGGGCGGGCCACTGACCATGGCGTTCCTGGCGCTGGAAAGCACGGGGTCGCTGCCCATGACCATCGCCGTCCTGGCCGCAAGCGTCGTGTCCGCCATCACGGTGCGCCGCACCTTCGGCTACAGCTTCGCGACCTGGCGCTTCCACTTGCGCGGCGAGGCGATCCGCAGCGCCGTCGATGTCGGCTGGATGCGCAACCTGACGGTGGGACGGATGATGCGGCGCGAGTACCGCCGGGTGCCGATCGACATGACGTTGGCCGCGTTCCGGCGGGAGTTCGTTCTGGGCTCGGTCGCCCGCGTCGTCACGGTGGACGCGGCGGACCGCTACGCCGGCATCCTCGCGACCTCCGAGGGCCACGCCGCGCCGGAAACCGCGACCAAGCTGTCCGACGTAGTGCACCACCGCAAAACTGTGCTGCTGCCGCAGATGACGATCAAGGAAGCGGTGCACATGTTTGAAACGGCGGAAAGCGACGAGCTGGCGGTGGTGGACAGCGCCGAGAACATGCGGGTGATTGGCGTGCTCACCGAGCAGTACGCGCTGCGCCGCTACAGCGAGGAATTGGAGAAGCGGCGGCGCGAGCTGTCGGGGGAGTAAACCTGACGCCCGCTACGCGATGCGGCCGTGGCAGTGCTTATACTTCTTGCCCGACCCGCACGGGCACGGCGCGTTGCGCGGCGTGTCGCGCCAGGTGGCGGGGTCGGCCGGGTCGATGACCGCCGCGGCCGGAGCGCCGCCGAGCGCCATGCGCGGACGCTCGGCTTCCAGCACGTCGCCGCCGGCGTAGGGGGCGCTGGCCGCCGGGTCGGAGTACTGCAGCGACTGCGGCGCGGCCGGCTGGAACACCGGCTCGGGCGGCGCCTCCGGACCCAGCTCCACCCGGGCGAGCAAGGCCGTCACCCGCTCCTTTAGCTCATCCAGCATGGCGTTGAACATGCCGAACGCCTCGCTCTTGTACTCGTTCAGCGGGTCCCGCTGGCCATAGGCGCGTAGCCCAATGCCCTGGCGCAGATGGTCGAGCGCCAGCAAATGCTCCTTCCACACGGCGTCCAGCGTTTGCAGCAGCAGGCTCTTTTCGACGTAGCGCATCAGCTCCGGGCCGAGGTTCGCGGCCTTGGCCGCCATGTGCGCCGCCGAGGCATCCTCGATCCGCTCGCGGATGCCGGTCTCGTCGATGCCTTCCTCACGGCCCCATTCGGCCACTGGCACGTCGAGAGCCAGCAAGCGCCGCAGGTCGTCGGCCAGCGCGTCGGTTTCCCATTGCTCGGCGTAGGCCTTTTCCGGGATGCGCCGGGCGACGAGGTTGGCAATGACCTCCGCCCGCATCTCCCCCACCGTTTCCGACACGTCGTCCGCGCGCATGAACTCGCGGCGCTGCGCGTATACCTCGCGCCGCTGGTTGTTCATCACGTCGTCGTATTTCAGCACGTTCTTGCGGGTATCGAAGTTGCGCGCCTCGACCTTTTTCTGCGCCTTTTCCAGCGCCTTGTTGATCCAAGGGTGCACGATGGCCTCCCCGGGCTTCAGGCCGAGCTTCTGCAGCATGCCGCCCATGCGGTCCGACCCGAAGATGCGCATCAGGTCATCCTCAAGGCTGAGGAAGAACCGGCTGGCGCCGGGGTCGCCCTGGCGGCCGGAGCGTCCGCGCAACTGGTTGTCGATGCGCCGGCTTTCATGCCGCTCCGTGCCGATCACCATGAGGCCGCCCGACGCCTTCACCGCCTCGTGGTTGGTGGCGACCTCCTGGCGAATCCTCTCCTCCAGCGCCGGAAGCGCGTCCGGGTCGGCGTCGTCGGCTTCCAGCTTGACGCGCATCTCGGCGTTGCCGCCAAGCTTGATGTCGGTGCCGCGCCCGGCCATGTTGGTCGCGATGGTGATGGCGCCGGGCGCCCCGGCCTGGGCGACGATGGTAGCTTCCTGCTCGTGGAAGCGCGCGTTCAGCACGGCGTGCGGCACCTTCTTGCGGGTCAGAAGCTCGCTGATGACCTCGCTTTTCTCGATGCTGGTGGTGCCGACCAGCACCGGCTGGCCCCGGCCGCGCGCTTCCTCGATCAGATCGGCAACGGCGTCGTACTTTTCGGCGGCCGAGCGGTACACCTCGTCGTCCGCGTCCTTGCGCACCACCGGCACGTTGGTCGGAATTTCGATCACCTCCAGCTTGTAGATCTCGGCAAACTCGTCCGCCTCCGTCAGCGCCGTGCCGGTCATGCCGGCGAGCTTGGGATATAGGCGGAAATAGTTTTGGAAGGTGATGCTGGCCAGCGTCTGGTTCTCCGGCTGGACGGTCACGCCCTCCTTGGCTTCCAACGCCTGGTGCAGGCCCTCCGAATAGCGGCGCCCCTCCATCATGCGCCCGGTGAACTCGTCGATCAGCACCACCTTGTCGTCGCGCACGATGTAGTCCACGTCGCGCGCGAACAGCGTGTTGGCGCGCAAGGATTGCTGGACGTGGTGGATCACCGACACGTTGAAGATGTCGTAGAGATTCCCCTCGGTGATGATCCCGGCGTCGCGCAGCATCTGCTCCACGCGCTCCGACCCGTCCTCCGTCAGGGTGACGGTCTTGAATTTCTCGTCCTTGTCGTAGGTGGAGGCATCCTTCACCAGCTCCCGCACAACCAGGTTGACGGTGCGGTACAGGTCGCTGCTGTCCTCCGCCGGGCCGGAGATGATGAGCGGGGTGCGCGCCTCGTCGATCAGGATGCTGTCCACCTCGTCCACGATGGCGAAGCAGAAGTCGCGCTGTGCCATGTCGTCCAGGCGGTACTTCATGTTGTCGCGCAGGTAGTCGAAGCCGAACTCGTTGTTGGTGCCATAGGTGATGTCGGCGGCGTAGGCGGCCCGGCGCTCGTCGTCGTTCAACCCGTGCACGATCACGCCCGTGCTCAGGCCCATGAAGCCGTAGATGCGGCCCATCCATTCGCTGTCGCGCTTCGCCAGGTAGTCGTTCACGGTGACGACATGGACGCCGCGGCCCGCCAGCGCGTTGAGGTACACCGGCAGGGTCGCAACCAGCGTCTTGCCCTCTCCGGTCTTCATTTCCGCGATCTTGCCGTCGTGCAGCACCATGCCGCCGATAAGCTGCACGTCGAAGTGACGCTGGCCCAGCACGCGCTTCGCAGCCTCCCGCACCGCCGCGTAAGCCTCGGGCAGCAGGTCGTCGAGCGTGGCGCCCCCGGCCAGCCGCTCGCGGAACTCGGCGGTCTTGCTGGCGAGCGCCGCGTCCGACAGCGCGGCCATGGCCGGTTCGTGCGCGTTGATCTGCGGCACCCGGCGTTGATACGCCTTGAGCGAGCGGTCGTTGGCGGAACCGAAGACGGCCCGGGCAATGCTGGCGAACATGGTAGGCCCTCGGGTGGCACGGCCGGGTCGCAGGGGCCGGGCGCGATTGGGTGGGAGGCAAGGCTCAGATAGGACCCGGGCCGGCCAGGGTCAACGACCGTTGCCCCATCGCCACGGCCCGCGCCTTGTCGCACCCCGGCGCTTCGGGCATTGTCCGCCGGTCCGAATGCTCCATCCGAGGTTGTCCATGCGCCGTCCGAGCCTACTCGCCACCACCGCGGCCCTCGTGCTGAGCACCGCCGGCCTTGCGCTTGCGCAGGCCCCGAAACCGGCCGGCCCGGCTGCCGCAGCGCCGGCAGCCCAGGCCGATCCCGTGGTCGCGCGCATCGGCAAGGATGAGATTCATGCCTCCGAGCTGTCGGACGCCGCCAAGGCGCTGCCGGAGGAGCTGCGCGGCATGCCGCCCACGGCGCTTTACCCGATGCTGCTGGACCAGTTGATCGACCGTCACGTCGTGGTGATCGCCGCGAAGAAGGAAGGGCTGGACCGCGACCCGGCGGTGCAGCGCATGGTCGCCCGCGCCACCGACAGCGCGTTGCAGAACGCCCTGCTGACCCGGGAAATCGCGCCGACGCTGACCGAGGAGGCGATTCGCACCCGCTATGACCGCGACTTCGCCGGAAAGGCCGGGGAAACCGAGGTCCACGCCCGCCACATCCTGGTCGCCGACGAGGACACCGCGAAAAAGGTCATCGCCGAGCTGAACGGCGGCGCGGACTTCGCGGAACTTGCGAAGAAATACAGCACCGACCCCGGCGCGCAGAGCGGCGGCGACCTGGGCTTCTTCAAGAAAAGCGACATGCTGCCGGAATTCTCCGAAACCGCCTTCGCACTCAAGGCCGGGCAAACCACGCAAACGCCGGTCAAGACCCGGTTCGGCTGGCACGTGATCCAGGTCCAGGAAGTCCGCAACGCGCCGCCGCCCAGCCTGGAGCAGGTACACGACGAGATCCGGCAAACGCTGATCCAGGAGGGCGTGAGCCGCGTGCTGGCCCAGGCCAAGACCGGCCTGCCGATCGAGAAGTTCAACGTGGACGGCTCGCCGGCCACGCCGGATGCCGGGCTGCCCGCGCCGACCCCGGCTCCGGCCCCGGCCAGATAGTGGCGCTGCCGACCAGCCCGCTCGCGGTGCCGATGCCGGAGCTGCCGCCGCTCGCCGGCGTGCGTCTCGGCTCGGCGGAGGCCGGCATCCGCTACGCCGGGCGCACCGACTTGGTGATGGCGGTGCTGCCGGAGGGCACAACCGCGGCCGGCGTGTTCACCCGCAACCGCTGCCCCGGCGCCCCTGTGGATTGGTGCCGGGCGGCGCTGGCGCATGGCCAGGCGCGGGCGCTGGTGGTGAACGCCGGCAACGCCAACGTGTTCACCGGCCGCGCCGGGATCGAGGCTGTGAACGCGACGGCGGGGGCGGCGGCTGACCTGCTCGGCTGTTCCGTGCATGAGGTGCTCGTCGCCAGCACCGGCGTGATCGGCGAGGTGCTGCCCCATGCCAAGCTGATCGCCGCCCTGCCCGCGCTGTATGCGTCCTTGGCCGAGGACGGCTGGCTTGCCGCGGCGCGCGGCATCATGACCACCGACACCTTTCCCAAGGCCGCGACGCGCACCGTGCCTATTGACGGCAGCCCGGTCCGCATCACCGGCATCGCCAAGGGCAGCGGCATGGTCGCGCCCGACATGGCGACCATGCTGGCCTTCGTGTTCACCGACGCGAAGCTGCCCGCTCCGCTGCTGCAGGACATGCTGGCGCGCGGGGTGAAGCGCAGCTTCAATTGCACCACGGTGGACAGCGACACCTCCACCAGCGACACCGTGCTGCTGTTCGCCACCGGCCAGGTGGCGCACGCGCCGGTGGGCCGGCATGACAAGCATCTCGTCCGCGAATTCCGCGACGCGCTGGACGCCCTGCTGCTGGACTTGGCGCTGCAAGTGGTCCGCGACGGGGAAGGCGCGCAGAAGCTGGTGCGCATCGACGTGGCGGGCGCGGTCAGCAACAAGTCCGCCCGGCGCGTGGCGCTCGCCATCGCCAACTCGCCCTTGGTCAAGACCGCCATCGCCGGCGAAGATGCGAACTGGGGCCGCATCGTCATGGCAGTGGGCAAGGCGGGCGAGCCGGCGGACCGCGACAAGCTTTCGGTCGGCGTGGGTGGCACCTGGATGGCGCGCAACGGCGGCGTGGTGCTGGGCTACGACGAGGGGCCGGTGGTGGCGCACATGAAGGGGCGCGAAATCGGCATCGCCGTGGACCTCGGCCTCGGCACGGGCGTGGGCACCGCCTGGACCTGTGATCTCACCCATGGATACATCGACATCAATGGCAACTACCGGAGCTAGGGGCGCGTCAGCGGCGGCGTGCCTGGCCGGGCGAGGCTGATGGCGCTGTCCCTGATGCCCGACGAACCGCCCTTCGCCCCGCTCGTGACCGAGCGGCTGAGGCTCCGCCCGCTGCGCCCCGCGGACGCGGAGGAGCTGCACCGCCTGGTGAACGACTGGGCGGTGGTCCGCATGCTGTCCCGCCTGCCCTTCCCTTACCCGCGGCAGTTGACGGACGAGTGGATCGCCTCGACCTTGCAGCAGATCGCCGACGGCACCGGCTACCATCTGGCGATCACGGGGGAAGAAGCCGGGCAGGAGATGATCGTGGGCTGCATCGGCCTGCGCCTCGACATGACGCCGCGGACGGGCAACCTTGGGTATTGGGTCGGACGTCGCTTCTGGGGCCACGGCGTCGCGACCGAAGCCGCCGGTCGGCTGTCGCGCTGGGCGCTGGCCAACCTGGACCTTGACCGGCTGGAAGCGCACGTGGCCGAGGACAACACGGCTTCCGCCGCCGTGCTGCGACGCATCGGTTTCCGCATGACCGGGACCGGGCGGGAGCGGTTCCTGGCCCGCGGCGGCGAGCATCCAGTGATGCGGTTCCAGGCGACGCGCGACGACTTCGCCCCGCGCGCGCCGTTGCGCGACCAGTTGTCGCCCGCATCGCCGCAGCGGACGGTTGCCGCCTCGAAGCTGTCGCCAGAAAGCCCGGCCGCCGCGCCGGACCGGCCAGTCGTGCTGGTCGCCGCCTGCGCGCTGATCGACGCGGACGGGCGCGTCCTGCTGGCCCGGCGCCCGGAAGGCAAGCCGATGGCCGGGTTGTGGGAGTTCCCCGGCGGCAAGCTCGGCCCCAACGAAACGCCGGAAGCCGGGCTGATCCGCGAGCTGCGGGAGGAGTTGGGCATCGAGGTGACGGAAAGCTGCCTCGCCCCCTTCGCCTTTGCCAGCCATGCTTATGACGGGTTCCACCTGCTGATGCCGCTGTTCCTGTGCCGCCGCTGGGCCGGGCAGCCGACCGGGCGGGAAGGCCAGGTGCTCGCCTGGGTACGCCCGGCGAAGCTCGCCGAGTACCCGATGCCGCCCGCCGACAAGCCGCTGATCCCCTTGCTCCGCGATTTCCTCTAGGGTCCCCCCATGGCCAACCCCATCGCTTGCCTGCTCGTCATCGGCAATGAGGTCCTGTCGGGCCGCACGCAGGACCTCAACATCCAGTTCATCGCCAAGGGCCTGGGCGCCGTCGGCATTCCCTTGCGCGAGGTGCGGGTGATCCCCGACGTGCGCGACACCATCATCACGACGGTGAACGAGTGCCGCGCCCGGTTCGACCACGTGTTCACCACCGGCGGCATCGGCCCCACCCATGACGACATCACCAGCGAGTGCGTCGCCGCCGCCTTCGGCGTGCCGTGGGAGCCACACCCGGACGCCTGGGCGCGCATGGAGCGGCACTACGAGCCCGGCCAGTTCAACGCGGCCCGGCAGCGCATGGCGACCATGCCGCGCGGCGCGACGCTGATCGACAACGCCGTATCGGTCGCGCCGGGCTTCACCATTGGCAACGTGCACGTCATGGCCGGCGTGCCGCGCATCATGCAGTCGATGTTCGCGACGCTCGCGCCGACCCTGCAGGGCGGCGTGCCCGTGCAGTCCCGCGCGGTGCACGCGGCCGGGCTGCTGGAAGGTGCCATCGCCGAGGGGCTGAGCGCGATCCAGGACCGCTACCCGGCGCTCGACCTGGGCAGTTACCCGTATTACCGCTTGACCGGCAACGGGGTGGCGCTGGTAGCCAAGGGGACGGACGCGGCGGCGTTGGACGCGTGCATTGCAGAGGTTTCGGCGCTGATCGAGGCGCAGAGCAAGACGCCGGTGCCGGGCGAACCCGAAGTCTAGCCGAAGTCTAGCAGCCGGCCCGGGCGCGGCTGGCAGGGCACGCGGAAGCGCATCAGGCCCGGAAACCAACCCTGGATTTCCGCGATATCTGCGCGGGCAGTGGTTGAGGCGCTTGCCGGCGGCGCGCTGGGGCAGCCCGCACGCCGCACCCGCCTAGAACAGCATGACGGACAATAAGCAATCGAGAGGAGATCACTCATGGCACGCTCTCCCATGACCGTGTTCACCCCCGGCAGCCTGATGGGCGCCGGATCGGCCGATCCCTTCCTGACGCTGCACCGCGAAATGAACCGCCTGTTCGACGACGCCCTGCGCGGCGGCGCCACACAGCCGGGCGGCGCGGGCGGCGCGCTGCTCGCGCCCCACATGGACGTGAGCGAGACCGGCAAGGACGTGCGCATCCAGGCCGAGCTGCCCGGCGTCAGCGAGAAGGACATCGAGGTCAGCCTCAGCGACGACGTGCTCACCATCCGCGCGGAAAAGCGCCAGGAGCGGCGCGAGGAGCGCCACGGCACGCATTTCAGCGAGCGGTCCTACGGGACGTTCCAGCGTTCGCTCCGCCTGCCGTTCCCTGTCAGCCAGGACCAAGTGCAAGCCAACTTCGAGAACGGCGTCCTCAGCGTCACGCTGCCCAAGGCCCAGCCACAGGAGCGCAGCCACCGCATCCCCGTGCAAGGCCCGCAGCAGGCGAAGAGCGGCCAGGAGCAGCCCAGCGCCCACGAGCCGAACGCCAGGCCGCAGGGCAATGGCGCCCGGGCTACGGACGGGAGAACCGCCCAGGCTTAGCCAACCGGTAACGCCTGAACGGAGGGCCGCCGGCGCATCGCCGCCGGCGGCCGCTGGCGTCGTCACTGCCTGAGACGCGGGCCGCGGGGCATTGCGCCAACGATCTTTCTTGGAAGCAGCATGAAGTTGAACGACGAGTGGCGCGGCCTCTGAACCCTGTTCTCGGGCTTGAGCTTCTATGAGCGGTTCGAGCACGCCGTGGCGCTTGTGCTGACGGCCTTGATCGTCGCCATTGTCGCTTCGGCGACGTGGCGTCTCGCCACGGCGGTGCTCGCTTTGGTGCTGTCAAACCAGGTCGATCCCGCCAACCAGCAGGTGTTCCAGGCCGTGTTCGGCATGATCTTCACGGTGATCATTGCCCTTGAGTTCAAGCACTCGCTGCTGGTCGTGCTGGCGCGGCAGGAAAGCGTTGTGCGCGTGCGCTCCGTCGTGCCCATCGCCATGGTGCGCAAGTTCATCATCCTCGACCTCAGCGAGGCCGATCCTTTGCAACTGTTCGCCCTGGCAGCCGCAATCCTAGCGCTCGGCACGGTTTATTGGATGGTGCGCGAGCAGGACGAGCGGGTGCTCGCGGCCGAGCGAGACGCTTGACCGGCCAGCAATGGCGCGGGACAAGGCATCAGAAAAGGCGGAGGCCTGATGGAATGAGCCTCCCGGCGCACGCTTCCGGAGAACAAAGCCACTGCCGCTGACGCCGTTCATGGCATGGATATGCTATTTCCCCCGCCACGTTGCGCCGCAGGGAGAGAGTTGTTTTCTATGGAGCCGAGAGTTTTCGGAGCCTGACCAGGATGCCCGCCCCCACCGTATCGCCCTTGGCGCCGCCCGCGCAGCGCCAAGCCCAAGTGCTGCCTGCGGTTTCGGCCGACTGGCTCGCGACTCTCGCGGCGCTGGCACTGGCCGCGCTGGCCTGGTCCGGCCTGCTGCCGCACATCGGCTGGTAGGGCATGAGCGACGTCACCCTGGGCGGGACCCGCGCGGTCCCGTTGATCGAACGCGCGGCCGCGCTGCTGCCCGGCCTCGGGCTGCTGTTCGCGGTGGGCTACGCGGGCAAGCTCACGGAACAGGCGCTAACTGCCTGGGGCAAGTCGCACCACTTCGTGCTGCCCAACATCGAATACGTGCTGTGGGCCATCCTATACGGCCTCCTCATCACCAACCTAGTCGGCGTGCCCCGCATCTTCCGCGCCGGGGTCGCCACCTACGAGTTCTGGCTCAAGCTCGGCATCGTGCTGCTCGGCGTGCGCTTCCTGCTCGGCGACGTGTTGCGCCTGGGCGGCGCGTCCTTGGTGCTGGTGGCGCTTGAGCTTGCCCTGTCCATCGGCATCATGACCTGGCTCGGCACCCGGTTCGGGCTGCGGCCGAAGCTGGTGAGCCTCTTGGCCATCGGCTCCTCCATCTGCGGCGTGTCGGCCATCATCGCCGCCCGCGGCGCCATTCGGGCGGACGACGAGGACGTGTCCCTTTCCATCGCCGCCATCCTGCTGCTCGGCGCGGTCAGCCTCGTGCTGTTTCCCGTCGTGGGCCACCTGGCGGGCATGAGCGACCACGCTTACGGCCTGTGGGCCGGCCTCGCTATCGACAACACGGCGGAGGCGACCGCGGCCGGCGCCATGGTGTCCGAGGAGGCCGCGCGCTACGCCGTGCTGGCCAAGACCACGCGCAACGCCACCATCGGCTTCGTGGTGCTGGGCTACGCGCTGTATTGGGCGGCGCGCGGCGAGGGCATGCGGGTCGGCAACAAGGCGGCGTTCCTGTGGGCCAAGTTCCCCAAGTTCGTCCTTGGCTTCTTGGCGGTGTCGCTGCTGGCGACATTCGGGGCGTTCAGCAAGGCGGACACGGCCAACCTCGCCGCGCTGTCCCGTTGGGCGTTCCTGCTCACCTTTGCGGGGGTCGGGCTGTCCACCGATCTCCGCAAGCTTCAGGCGCTCGGCTGGCGCCCGCTTGCCGTCGCGACCGGCGGCATGGCAGGCATCGCCGTGCTGACCTTTGCCTTTGTATGGACCGTTGATTGGAGTGGCTGGCTATGACCTCCCCCGCACGCCTGCCCACCAACGCGCCGTTCCCGCCCGATGCCATCGCCGCGCTGAACCGCGTCATCGAGCACACCAGCCCCACCCAGCGCAGTTGGCTTGCCGGGTTCCTGGCAGGCTACGAGGCTGCCAGCGGCACCCCGGCCACGGCGCCCGCCGTGGCCTCCGTCGTGCGCCCGGCGCTGACCATTCTGTTCGCGACCGAGTCCGGCAACTCCGAAGCCCTGGCCCGCAAGGCCAGCAAGGATGCGTCGCGCCTGGGCTTCGCGCCCCGTGTGCTGGACGCCGCGGACGCGACCCCGGCGGACCTGGCCCGCACGGAGCGGCTGCTGGTGATCGCCGCCACCTGGGGCGAGGGCGAAGCGCCGGCCCGCGCCACGGACTTCATGGCGGCGCTGATGGCCGACGCCGCGACGCGCATGGACAAGGTGAACTACGCCGTGCTGGCGCTGGGCGACCGCGCTTACGCGCAGTTCTGCGCGACCGGCCACGCCATCGACGAGCGCTTGGCCGCGCTGGGCGGGCACCGCGCAGCGCCCTTGCTGGAGTGCGACCTCGATTACGACGCGCCCGCCGCCACCTGGCTCGGCACCACCCTGCCCGCCTTGCGCGGCAAGGAGGCCGAGCCGGCGCCCAGCGTCATCCACGTCGATTTCGGGGCCGTGGGCGGCGAGGCGCGCGAATGGAGCAAGTCCAACCCGTTCGAGGCCGAGATCACCGACCTGGTGAACCTGAACTCCAGCCGGTCGGCCAAGCAGACCGTCCACGTCGAGCTGTCGCTCGCCGGGTCCGGGCTGACCTATTTGCCCGGCGACGCCATCGGCGTTGCGCCGGAGAACGACTCGGCGGTGGTGGAAGCGGTACTGGACGCCGCCGGGCTGGCGGGCGACACGGCGCTGCACGCGGCGCTGGTGTCCAAGCATGACGTGACAACGCTTTCGGGGCATGTGGTGCGCAGCTTCGCCGAACTCACGGGCGACCCGAGCATCAAGGACCTGGCCGGTGACCCGGAGCGGCTGGCCGACTTCCTGCCCGGGCGTCACGTCGTTGACCTGCTGACCGCGTTCCCGAACAAGCTGACGCCCGCGCAGCTTACCGGGCTGCTGCGCCCGCTGCCGCCGCGGCTGTACTCCGTGGCGTCCAGCCAGGCCATGGTGGGCGAGGAAGCGCATCTGCTGGTGAGCGCGGTGCGCTACCAGGCGCACGGGCGGGACCGGGTGGGCGTCGCCTCCACCCACATCGCGGACCGGCGCCGGGTGGGCGACCGGCTCGGCATCCACGTCAAGGCGAACCCGCACTTCCGCCTGCCGTCCGACCCGGCGACGCCCATCGTCATGATCGGGCCGGGCACCGGGGTCGCGCCGTTCCGCGCCTTCATGCAGGAGCGCGACGCCGCCGGGCTTGCGGGCAAGAGCTGGCTGTTCTTCGGCGACCAGCGTTACACGCACGACTTCCTGTATCAGCTTGAATGGCAGGACCTGATCGAGCGCGGCGTGCTGGGCCGGATCGACGTGGCGTTCTCCCGCGACCAGGACGCCAAGATTTACGTGCAGAACCGCATGTGGGAAGCGCGGCGGGACCTCCATCGATGGATCGAGGATGGGGCCACGCTGTATGTGTGCGGCGACCAAACCCGCATGGCGCGCGACGTGCACACGGCGCTGCGCGACATCATCGCCGACGGCGCCGGGATCGCGGCGGACGCCGCCGAGGAACGCCTGGCCGCCATGAAGAAGCAGGGCCGCTACCTGCTCGATGTCTATTAACGGAGGCTGTTATGCCCGACACCAATTTGCCGCCGCCGTCCAAGACCCCCGCCCTGTCCAAGAATGAGGGCATCAAGGCCCGCAGCCGCGCGCTGCGCGGCACCATCGCCGAGGGCATGGGCAACGTCGTCACCGGCGCGCTGGCCGAGGACGACACGCAACTGACAAAATTCCACGGTTTCTACCAGCAGGACGACCGCGACCTGCGGGCGGAGCGCGGGCGCAAGCGCATGGAGCCGGCCATCAGCTTCATGGCGCGGCTCCGCATCCCTGGCGGGCGCGTCAGCCCCCAGCAATGGCTGCAACTGAACGAGATCGCGCGGGAGCGGGCCAACGGCACCATCCGCCTCACCACCCGGCAGACGATCCAGTTCCACGGCATCATCAAGGGCAACCTGCGGCCCGCGCTGTCCGCGGTGAACGACGCGCTGCTCGACACCATCGCGGCCTGCGGCGACGTGAACCGCAACGTCATGTGCACCTCCAACCCGCACGCCAGCCCGGCGCATGCGGAGGCGCTGGCGCTGGCCAAGCGGCTCAGCGACGAGTTGCTGCCGAAAACTCGCGCCTGGCACGAGCTGTGGGTCGGCGAGGAGCGCGTGGCCGGCGGCGAGCCGGAGGAGGAAACGCTGTACGGCCCCACCTACCTGCCGCGGAAGTTCAAGATGGCTATCGCCGTGCCGCCGCAGAACGACGTGGACGTGTTTGCGCACGATTTGGGCTTCATCAGCATCGTGCGGGACGGCGCGGTGATCGGCTACGACGTGTCGGTGGGCGGCGGCATGGGCATGACCCACGGCGAAACCGACACCTTCCCGCGCACCGGCGACGTGATCGGCTTCTGCACGCCGGAGGAAGCGGTGGCGGTGGGCGACGCGGTGATCCGGGCACAGCGCGACCATGGCGACCGCAGCGTCCGCAAGCACGCCCGGCTGAAGTACACGATTGAGCGTATGGGCGTGGACGCTTTCCGGGCGGAGGTCGAGCGGCATCTGGGCCACCCGCTCGCCCCCGCGCACGGCGCGTCGTTCACCGGCACCGGGGACCACTTGGGCTGGTTGCAGTCGCCGGACGGGACGTGGCAGTACTGCCTGTTCATCGAGAACGGCCGGGTGCACGACCTGCCCGACCGCCGCCTGCTGTCGGGCCTGCGGGCCATCGCCAACGTGCACCGGGGCGAGTTCGTGATGACCGCGAACCACAACCTGATCGTCGCCGGCGTGGCGGCGGAGGACAAGGCGGGCATCGCGGCGCTTCTGCTGCAGTACGGGATGGAGCAGGGCATGTCGGCGCTGCGGTTGGCGTCCATGGCCTGCGTGGCGCTGCCGACCTGCGGCCTGGCCTTGTCGGAAAGCGAGCGGTACTTGCCGGACCTGATCACCAAGCTCGACGCGGTGATGGAGGAGGCTGGGCTGCGCGACCAGCCCATCGTGCTGCGCATGACCGGCTGCCCGAACGGCTGCGCACGGCCGTATTTGGCGGAGATTGCCATGGTCGGGCGGGGGCCGGGGCGCTACAACCTGTATCTCGGCGCCGCGCCGGACGGCACCCGGCTGAACAAGCTGTATCGCCGGGACGTGGACGAGAAGGCGATCCTGGAAGCCCTCACGCCGCTGCTGCATGAGTACGCGGCGGGGCGGGAAGCTGGGGAGCGGTTCGGCGACTGGGTGATCCGCGCCGGGCACATCCAGGCGACCACGGCAGGCAACCGGTTCCACGAGGATTTGCCGGAGGCGGTGGCGGCCTAAAGCCGGCGCACCGGCAGCGACCACGCCAGCAGCAGCCCGGTCGCGCTGAACGACGCGACGCACAGGAACGCTGCGCGGAACGCCGACCCGATCTCGTCCGCTGCCACGGCACGCCGGACCGAGTCCACGTGGTCGAGCACCGCCGGGCCGCGCTCCACGATCTCGGCGAACAGCCCGGCGGTTGCCGGGTCGGTCGCAGCCAGCACGGCGAACAGCACCGCGCCGACCAGCGCCGTGCCCAGCGCCGCGCCGATGGAGCGGGAAAACTGCACGGAGGCCGAGGCAGCACCCAGGTTCTTCAGCCCGGCCACCATCTGCACGGTGGTCTGCACCACCGGCATGGTAGTGCCGAGCGACATGGACAAAAGCAGGAACACCGCCGGCAGCCCCGCCGTCGATAGCCGCTCGGCGCCCAGCGCCAGGAACACCAGGCACGCGGTCACGGACGCCAGACCGAAGGACGGGAACACGGCGGTCCGCCCGGTGCGCGCGATCATCCGCCCGGTCAGCAGGGAGCCGAACGCCAGCCCGGCGGTGAGCGGCAGCAGCAGCAGTCCCACCTGGCCCGGCGGCGCCCCGCGCACCACCTGCAGGTAAATCGGCATGAAGGTGACGCAGGACACGACGGTGGCGCCGACGCAGGCGCCCATCGCGTCCGCGCGCCAGATCGCAGGCTGCTGCAGCAGCGCCACGGGGATCAGCGGGGTGGAGATCCGCCGCTCCTGCCGCAGCAGCAGGAACAGCGACGCCGCCGCCAGCCCCACCAGCCCGGCGATGCCCGGCACGGCCGCGGCGGAGATGCGCTGCCCCCGCTCCAGCGCCATCAGCAGCGGCACGACGAAGCCGGAGAACAGGATCAGCCCCAGCCAATCGAACCGGAAGCAGGACCGCGGCGGGGCGCGGTTTGGCAGCCGTGCTGCCAGCACGGCCGCGAGCAGGCCGAGCGGCACGTTGATCAGGAACACCGACTGCCACCCGAGATGCTGCGTCAGCCAGCCGCCCGCCACCGGCCCGAAGGTGGAGGCGGTCATGAAGATGGAGGCGAGGTAGCCCTGGTAGCGCCCCCGCTCCCGCGGCGGCACGATTTCGCCCACCAGCGCCTGCGACAAGGTCATCAGCCCGCCGCCGCCGAAGCCTTGCAGCACCCGCGCCGCGACGAGCCACAGCAGCGTGGGCGCGGCGGCGCAGCCGACCGAGGCCGCGATGAACACGCCCAGCGCCAGGAACAGCAGGCGCTTGCGCCCCAGCACGTCGCCCAGCCGCCCATATACCGGGGCGGCGATGGTGGTGGCCATCAGGTAGGATACCACGACCCAGGAAATCCGCTCCACGTCGCCCAGCGTGCCGGCAATGGCGGGCAAGGCGGTGGCCACGATGGTCGCATCCACCGCCGCCATGAACATCGGCAGGCAGATGGACGGGAACACCCGCATGAATAGGCCGCGGGTGGATTGGCCCTCCGTCGGGTCGGGCGTTGCGGGCGCCACATTTTGCAGCACAGGAATGTCGGGGGGCATGAACGCCCGGCAGCCTAGACCGCCCGGCGGGCGCTGGCCACCGCCGGGGCCACAGCACAGCCGCGGCTCATGTCGGGATCTCGCGGCCCATGGCGAGGAACTTCTCGCGCCGCCGGGCTTGCAACGTGGCGGCATCCAAGGGCAGCAGCGCGGCCAGGGCGTCCCCCACCGCGGCGCCGACGCTCGCGATCGTCTCGGCCGGCATGCGGTGGGCGCCCCCGATCGGCTCCGGCACGATGGCGTCGATCAAGCGCAGCGCGTGCAGGTCGGTCGCGGTGAGGCGCAGCGCCTCCGCCGCCACGGCCGCCTGCGCCGCGTCGCGCCACAGGATGCTGGCACAGCCCTCCGGCGAGATCACGGAATACACGGCGTGCTCCAGCATCAGCACCCGATCCCCGGCGGCAAGCGCGATGGCGCCGCCGGAGCCGCCCTCGCCGATGATCGTGGCGACGATGGGCACCGGGGCGATCAGGCACGCCTCGATGGAGCGGGCGATGGCCTCGGCCTGGCCACGGGCTTCCGCATCGATGCCGGGGAACGCGCCGGCGGTGTCCACGAAGGTCAGCAGCGGCAGGCCGAAGCGCCCGGCCAGCTCGATCAGCCGCCGGGCCTTGCGGTAGCCCTCCGGCCGGGCCATGCCGAAGTTGTGGGCGACGCGGCTTTCCGTGTCCGACCCGCGCTCGGTGCCCAGCACGACCACGGAGCGCCCGTTGAACCGCCCGAGGCCGCCGACCACGGCCGCGTCGTCGGCAAAGGCACGGTCGCCGGCCAAGGGCATGAACTCGGTGAGCAGGCCGCGGATGTAGTCCAGGGCGTGCGGGCGCTCCGGGTGGCGGGCGACCTGGGTTTTCTGCCAGGGCGTGAGCTTGGCGTAGGTCGCGCGGAGCTGCTTGTCCGCCTTGTCGGCCAGGCGCTGAACCTCCTCCTCGATGTTGATGCCGCCCGGCTCCTGGGTCCGCCGCAGCTCCTCGATGCTGCGCTCAAGCTCGGCGACGGGTTTCTCAAAGTCTAGGAAGTGACGCATCGGCGGGGGCTTAGCGCGGGAGCGACCGTTACGCCAGGGGATGGTGCAGGGCGACGAGCTGCTGCAGCCGTTCCGCCAGCACATGGGTGTAGATCTGCGTAGTGGCGATGTCGGCGTGGCCGAGCAGGGTTTGCAGGCTGCGCAGGTCGGCGCCGCCGGCCAGCATGTGGCTTGCGAAGCTGTGCCGCAGCACGTGCGGGCTGACGCGGGCCGGGTCGAGGCCGGCCAGGAGCGCCGCCTGTTTCAGCAGCAGCGCGAAGCCCTGCCGTGTCATCGGCTGGCGCGGGTTGCGCCCGGGGAACAGCCATTTGCTTTCGGTCGCGGCGCCGAGCGCCGCCGCCGCGTCTCGGGCGCGGTCCGACAGCAGCACCATGCGCTCCCGCCCGCCCTTGCCGCGCACGATCAGCGTTTCCGACGCGCTCAGCAACGCGGCGCGCGTCAGGCCCAGCAGTTCCGACACGCGCAGGCCCGTGCAGTACAGGATTTCAAGCGCCGCGCGTCCCAGGAGGCCAGGCACGCCAGGCCGGGTCGCGGCGGCGGCGAGCAACGCATCGACCTCCGCCGGCGCCAGGTATTTGGGCAAGGTAGCGGGCAGGCGCGGCGCGTCCAGCCGCTGGGTCGGGTCGTCCGGGCGGGCACCGTCCTGCAGCAAGAAGCGGTGGAAGCTCCGCAGGCAGGACAGCCGCCGCGCCGCGGTCCGGGCGGCCACGACGCCGTGCAGCGAACGCATGTAGGCTTGCAGCGTGTCCTCGCTCGCAGCACCCGGGCGCTCGCCCCGGGAGGCCGCGTAGGCCGCAAAGGCCTGGAGATCGGCGCGGTAGGCGGCAACCGTGTTGCGCGCGGCCCCGCGCTCGGCGGCCAGCATTTCCAGGAACGCCTCGACCTGCCGGTCCATGCCCAAGGGTCAGCGCGACTGGAAGCGGTCGTTCGGCAAGACATGCTGCACCTGCTCGGTCCGCGGCTCCGGCGGAAAGGCCCCGAGCAGCAAGCCGCCCACCACAACAACCAGCGCGACGGCGACGACGATCAGCAGAACCCGGTTCATATCCGTACCTCGAAAGGCCATTCTTGGCCGCATCGTTAATTCCTGTGCTAACCTCCGCCGTTATGACGCGCAACATCGCGCTCGGCAGGTCCGGGCTGAACCCCGCCCGCGCCGGGTCCCCCCGCGCTGAGTCGGCGGTTCGGCGCCTTCCGCCCCGGCTCGCCGGGCGCAGCATCGTGCTGGTTGGCTTGATGGGCGCGGGGAAGACCAGCATCGGCCGCCGCATGGCCGCCAGCCTTGGCCTGCCGTTCCGCGACTCCGACGCGGAGATCGAGCTGGCCGCCGGGTGCAGCATCGCCGAGCTGTTCAGCCGCTACGGCGAGCGCGATTTCCGCGACGGGGAGCGCCGGGTGATCCGCCGGCTGCTGGGCGGCGGCCCGCTGGTCCTGGCCACCGGGGGCGGCGCGTTCATGGATGCCCAGACCCGCGCCGCGGTCCGGGAGGGCGCCGTTTCGGTCTGGCTGCGCTGCCGGCTCCCCACCCTGCTGCGCCGGGTCGCCGCCCGCAGCCACCGCCCGCTTTTGAACGCCGGCGACCCGGCCGAAATCCTTGGCCGGTTGATGGAGCAGCGCCATCCTATCTACGCCGAGGCCAACATCACCGTCGATTGCGGCGACGAACCGCTGGAGTACACCATGGGCAAGGTTTTGCAGGCGCTCGACGAGTGGCGCGAGCCGCGGCGGCTGCCGGTGGCGCTGAGCGCCGCGCCGTATGAGGTCGTGATCGGGGACGGCCTGCTGGCCCGCGCCGGGGCGCTGATGGCGCCGGTGATCCCGCAGCGCCGCGCCGTGGTGGTGACGGACGAGAACGTGGCGGCCTTGCACCTGCCGGCGCTGCTGGACGGCTTGGCGCAGACCGGGATCGCGGCGCAGCAGATCGTCGTGCCGCCGGGCGAGGCGTCCAAGAGCATGGCGAGCTACGGCCGGGTCGTGGATGGCCTGCTGGACGCGGGCGTCGAGCGGCGGACAACGGTGATCGCCTTGGGCGGCGGCGTGATCGGCGACCTCGCGGGCTTCGCCGCCGCGACCACCCTGCGCGGCCTGCCGTTCGTCCAGGTGCCGACGACGCTGCTGGCCCAGGTGGACAGCAGCGTCGGCGGCAAGACTGGGATCAACACGGCGCATGGCAAGAACCTGGTCGGCGCCTTTCACCAGCCGCGCCTGGTGCTGGCCGACACCGGCACGCTGGGCACGCTGAACGGGCGCGAGCTGCGGGCCGGCTATGCGGAGGTGGTGAAGGCCGGGCTGATCGGCGACGCCGAGCTGTTTGAATGGTGCGAGGAGCACGGCCCGGCGCTGGCCCGCGGCGACCGGGACGTGCAGGCCGAGGCCATTCTGCGCGCCTGCGCCTTCAAGGCCGCCGTGGTGGGCGACGACGAGCGGGAAGAGCGCCCGGCGGACGGCCGCGCCCTGCTGAACCTCGGCCACACCTTCGGGCACGCGCTGGAAGCGGAGGTCGGCTACGGCGGCGCGCTGCTGCATGGGGAGGGGGTGGCGATCGGCCTGGGGCTGGCATTCCGGCTGTCGGCGCGGCTGGGCTTGTGCGCGCCGGACGACGCGGCCCGGGTGGAGGCGCACCTCGCCGCCGTGGGCCTGCCGGGCGAGATCAGCATGCTGAACCGCCGCTTCTCCGCCGGGCGATTGGTGGCCCATATGCGCCGCGACAAGAAGATGCGGGACGGCGCGCTGCATTTCGTGCTGGCCCGGGGGATCGGGCGGGCGTTCACCAGCTCGGACGTGCCGGCGGGGGTTGTGACAGACCTGCTGCGGGCGGAAGGGTGCGAAGCGTAGCAACCGGGGCCGCCGCGCTCACGAGGGCGGCGGCGTGGGCTGCACCGTGACGGCGACCGTCATGCCGACGGCATTCGGCTGCAAGGTGATGCTGAAGCTGTCCGGCCCGGCGTAGCCCGGCTGCGGGACGTATGAAATCTCCGCTTGCCGCCTGCCGCTGATCAAGTCTGCCGTCGCGCGGCCATGGGCGGCCTGGCCCGTCACCAGGGCCGCGTTGAGCGCGATCTGCAGGGCGGGGTTGAGCAGCGTGAAAGTGCAGGCTTGCCCGGTGTTGCCGACCGTCATCTCGACATCCACCGAGGTCAGGGACAGGAGGAAGAACTTCTTTACCTGGCACGGCCCGGCGACGGTTTGCGGCTGCAGCGCGCCCTGGTCGTTCCTGGCCAGGCCGGCGCAGGACGCGCACCACAGCGGAAACAGCAGGAACAGACGGCCGATGCGAACGGCCATCGCCATCAGTTGCCCCGCATGTAGCGGATGACGTCAACAAGGCCGTTCAAGGAAACGGGCATCACCAGCAGGCAGAACGCCAGGAGCACGATGATCCAGGTCGCGGCATTGCCGTCGGGCGTTCCACGGCTAGGCGGCCCCTCCCCTTTCGGAAAGTCCGTGCCGTCGAATGGCATGCGAGTCCTCCCTGGCCCATGGGCGTGGCTTCGCCATTGACCTAAGGCGTCCAGAGCTGGCTGTCCACCAGCTTGGGCCGTGCGCCAGCTCCTTTATGCCCGATTGAGCAGGCCCAGCACCGCCATCGCGAACGACCCCGGCGCTTCCTGCGGCAGGTTGTGCCCGACGCCGGGCACGACCTGGCGGGTGTATGGCCCGGTGAAGTGGCGGCCCTGGCGTTCCGATTGCCATGTCGGACCCACGCCGTCGTTGTCGCCGTGCAGCACCACGGTCGGCACGGTGATGGCGGGCTGCTTGGCCAACCGCTGCTCGATCCCGGCCAGCGCCGGGTCGCCCGGGGCTAGGCCGAAGCGGTGGCGGTAGGATTGCACGACAACATCCACGAAATCCGGGGTGTCGAAGGAGGCCGCGGTCCGCTCAAAGGTCGCATCGTCGAACGCCCAGCTTGGCGACCACAGCCGCCACAGCAGCCGGCAGAACGCCCGGCGGTTTGCCGCAAGTCCGGCCCGGCCGCGCTCCGCATGCAGGTAGTATTGATACCAATACCGATGTTCCTGCTCCGGCACGTCCGGCGCGGCGGAGGCGGCGATGTGCTGGATGTTGTAGCCGCCGACCGACACCAGGCCGCGTGCCCGCTCCGGCCAAAGCGCCGCGACGACACAGGCCGCGCGCCCGCCCCAGTCGTAGCCGCCCAGCACCGCCGGCCCCAGTGCCAGCGCGTCCAGCAACCCCAATAGGTCAGCCCCCAGCGCCGCCTGCTCGCCGGAGCGCGGCGTTGCGTCTGACAGGAACCGCGTCGGCCCGAAGCCGCGCAGATACGGCACGACCACCCGGCATCCCGCCTGCGCCAGCACCGGCGCCACGCCGTCGAAGGCCCGGATGTCGTAGGGGAACCCGTGCAGCAGCACGACGGGGATGCCATCGGTCGGCCCCGCTTCCTCGTAGGCGATCCGCAGGGTTGCCGTTTCGACAAATTCCATCGCACCCTCTTTCGCCAAGCCGCCCGTCTGCAGGACGAGCGCCGGCATCGCTGCGGTTTTCGGCGTCTTGCCCCATGCAAACGGCTCACTCCTCCGGCCGTTCCACCTTGGCCAGCAATCCTGCGGCGTTGGCACGGGCCAGCCCGCACGCACATGCTGACTTTTCCGCCATGTGCCCAAAACAACACCGACTGACTGGTCAGTGTGCGACGCCAGGCCCTGCATGCCCCTGGCATATCGCTTGCTCTCCCTTGGGAAACCACACGGGATAGCGCCCTCCATGACCCAACCCGCCTGCCGTTGCGGCGGCACGCACCTGAGCTGCGACGCGCCGGAAGCGCTCGCCGCCGCCGCCGTGCGGGTCGCGGCCGAGCGGGCAGCGTTCGGCGGGGAGGCCGGGCGGCGACGCGTGGTCGCCGCTTTGGGCGCAGGCGTCGTGGCGGCGGCCATGGACCGGGTGCTGCCGGTGTTCCGCGCGCAGGACGCGGTGGCCGAAACCGTGGCGCAACCTGCAGGCACGCCTGAGAAGAAGGACCTTAAGCTCGGCTTCATCGGCATCACCTGCGCGACGCCGATCATCATGGGGGCGCCGATGGGCTTCTACGCCCGCAACGGCCTCACCGTGGAGGTCGTGCGCACCGCCGGCTGGGCGGTGGTGCGCGACAAGTCGCTGAACGGCGAGTACGACGCGTCGCACATGCTCAGCCCGATGCCGCTGGCGATCTCCATGGGCGCCGGGTCGAACCCAATCCCGTGGAGCGTGGCCGCGATCGAGAACATCAACGGCCAGGCGATCACGCTGGCGACCAAGCACAAGGACCGGCGCGATCCCCGGGACTGGCGCGGCTTCAAGCTCGGCATCCCGTTCGACTACTCCATGCACGCCTACCTTTTGCGCTATTACCTGGCGGAGGCCGGGCTAGACCCCGACCGCGACGTGCAGCTCCGCCTGGTGCCGCCGCCGGAGATGGTGGCCAACCTGCGGGCGGAGAACATCGACGGCTTCCTGGGGCCGGACCCGTTCAACCAGCGCGCGGTGTATGACGGAGTGGGCTTCATCCACCTGCTGACGCGGGAGCTGTGGGACGGCCATCCCTGCTGCGCTTTCGCCGTGCCGCGCCGCATGGTGACGGACGCGCCGAACACCTATCAGGCGCTGCTGCGCTCGGTGATCGAGGCGACGGCCCATGCCAACAAGGCGGAGAACCGCAAGGAGATCGCGGGCGTGATCGCCGGGCAGAACTACCTGAACCAGCCTGTGACGGTGGTGGAGCAGGCGCTGACCGGCACCTATGCCGACGGCCTCGGCAGCGTGAAACGGGAGCCGGACCGGGTGAGTTTCGAGCCGTTCCCCTATCAAAGCATGGCGCTGTGGATCATGACGCAGATGAAGCGGTGGGGGCAGGTGCGCGGCGACATACGCTGGCGGGACGTGGCGGAGCAGGTGTTTCTGGCGACCGACGCCGGGGTGAAGATGCGCGACCTGGGCCTCACGCCGCCCGCCAGCGCCTATCGGACGCACAGCATCATGGGCAAGGCCTTCGACCCGGCCGATCCCGACGGCTACGTTTCGAGCTTCGCGATCCGGCGGGCTTGATGGCGCTGCGCGTCCGCTCCGCCCTGTTGCTGCTGCTGATCCTCGCGGCCGCCCTGGGTGCTTGGCAGGTCGCCGCAACGCCTGCCGCGCCCACCGGCCCGGCGCTCGATCCCGAATACGCCAAGCTGCTCGGCACCGCGGCGCAGGGCGGCCAGCAGACGCCGATGCCGCGCCCGTCCGACATCGCGGAACGCGCCTGGCATCTCCTGCGCGACCCGTTCTATGTTCATGGCGCCAACGACCAGGGCATCGGCATCCAGCTCGGCTGGTCGCTGCTGCGGGTGCTGACGGGGTTCGGCCTGGCGGCGCTCCTCGCGATCCCGCTCGGCTTCCTGATCGGCATGAGTCCCGTGCTGCACGGCGCGCTCGATCCCATCATCCAGGTGCTGCGTCCGGTCAGCCCACTCGCCTGGATGCCGCTGGCGCTTTACACGATCCGGGACAGCGGCGCCTCCGCCATCTTCGTGATCTTCATCTGCGCGATCTGGCCGATGCTGTTGAACACCTCCTTCGGCGTGGCAACCGTGCGGCGCGAATGGCTGAACGTGGCCCGCACGCTGGAGGCGGGTCCATGGCGCACCGCGGTGGCCGTGATCCTGCCCGCCGCCGCGCCCACCATCATGACGGGCGCCCGCATCAGCATCGGCATCGCTTGGCTGGTGATCGTCGCGGCCGAGATGCTGGTGGGCGGCACGGGGATCGGCTACTTCGTGTGGAACCAGTGGAACAACCTGGCCATCGCCGACATCGTGGTGGCGATCCTGGTGATCGGGCTGGTGGGCATGGCGCTGGACCAGTTGCTCGGCCGCGCCGCCCGGGCGGTCGCGTGGCGGGAGTAGCACCGTGCCGCGCCCCTGGCTGAGCGTCGAGGGCATCGCCCGGCGCTACGGCGCCCGCCCGGTGTTCCGCGACCTGTGGTTCGGCGTGGAGCGCGGCGAGTTCGTGGCGTTGATCGGGCATTCCGGCTGCGGCAAGACCACGATCCTCAACATCCTGGCCGGGCTGGAAGCGCCGGACGCCGGCACGATCGTGATGGATGGGCGGGAGGTGTCCGGCCCGGCGCTCGACCGCGCCGTGATCTTCCAGTCGCACGCGCTGCTGCCCTGGCTTTCGGCGCTGGGCAACGTTGCCTTCGCCGTGCGCAGCCGCCATCGGGCTTGGCCGCGGGCCAAGGCGCAGGACCACGCGCGGCGCGTGCTGGACCTGGTGGGCCTGGCGGAAGCGGCGGGGCGGAAGCCCGCGGAGCTTTCGGGCGGCATGAAGCAGCGGGTCGGCATCGCCCGCGCGCTCGCCATCGAGCCGTCGCTGCTGTTGATGGACGAGCCGTTCAGTGCGCTCGACGCGCTGACCCGGGGCACGCTCCAGGACGAGGTGCTGCGCCTCGTGTCCGACGCCGGGCAAACCGCATTCATGATCACGCACGACGTGGACGAGGCGATCCTGCTCGCCGACCGCATCCTGTTGATGACCAACGGCCCCGACGCGCGGGTGGCGGAGGTCGTGGTCAACACCTTGCCCCGGCCGCGCGACCGGCAGACGATCCACCGCACGCCGGGCCACCACGCGCTGCGCAACCACATCGTGGATTTCTTGGTCGCCCGGTCCCGCACCCTGGCCGGCGCCCGGCCGGAAGGCTGGGACGGCCGCCGGGTGCCGGAGGTCCGCCCCGCCGCTTCACCCATTGAGGAGACGATCAGTTGAACGACGCGAAGACTGCCTTGGGACTGAAGATCCGCGCCATCAAGAAGCAGAAAGGCTGGACCTGGGCGGAGGTCGCGGGGAAGCTCGGCTACGCGCCCGTGTGGACCTGCGCCGCCTGCCTGGGCCAGATGAGCATGACGCCGGAAACCGCGGAAAAGACTGCCACCCTGTTCGGCCTATCGGAGGAGGAAGCGGCGCTGCTGGCCGAAGCCCCGTATCGCGGCTCGCTGCCCACCGCCGTGCCGACCGACCCGTTGATCTACCGGTTCTACGAGCTGGTGTCGGTATACGGCACCACTTGGAAAGAGATGATCCACGAGGAGTTCGGCGACGGCATCATGAGCGCCATCGACTTCGACATGACGCTGGAACGGCAGCCCGACCAAAAGGGGGACCGGGTGAAGATGACCATGTCGGGGAAGTTCTTGCCGTATAAGCGGTATTGAGCAGGGCTGTCGGTTCAAACTGCAGCATTCCACCATCGAAGCTCGCCCGCTGCGCTGGGGACAGGGTTAGTTATATGCTCCGCGTGCCAGCGCAACTACAGGCCGGGCGGCAGTTCATCACCGGGGTCAGGGGGGCGGTCCGCCACTTGGGCAAGAACGGCGCGCAGGTCCTCCGGCCGGGTGTCGCCCGCGCGGCGGCGAAAGAACTCGGCCGCGGCCTCGACGGCACCCACCTTCTGCGCCACCGCCGCGGCGATCCACTGGTTGAGCGACACGCCATCTTCTTTGGCCAGCCGTCCCGCGGCTGCCTTGATGGAGGCCGGCAGCTTGAGCAGCTTGAGAGGATAGGTCGCCTTGCTCATCGTTTCATCTCCTCCAGCAGCTCGCCCGGCCGCAATAAAGCCAAGCCGAAACGCGGTGCAGCCCCGGCGAAGTCTGCCAAGTTATGCGTGACCAGCGCGTCCGCCCGCCCGTTCACCGCCGCGTCCAGCACCATCTCGTCATCGGGATCGGCGAGCTGAGGCCGCCAGGCGAAATGCACCTCAACCGGCTCCATCGCGGCGGCGAGCGCGGCAAGGGCTATATCCACCTGCTCCAAGGTCAGGCCCGAGACCTCGCGCTGCTCCGGCCGTTTCAGCACGTCCTCGTGTTCGAGAAACAATGCCGGCGTGGCGAGCGGCACAAGCTGGCCGCCGGCGACGAGATCGAGCAGCCTGGAGGACGCGCCGCGACGGCTGCGAAAGCCCGAAGTCACGACCGAGCTGTTCCAGCACCACCCGCCTCACGGCGGCAGCGTGGCATATCCTATGGGATACGTCTTCTGAAACGCATTACGGCTTATCTGGCTCCTGCCGCAACGATCCCGGCCAGCCATCGTCCAACCCTCAGCGCCGCTGTCCCCGCAGCGCCACCAACAGCAGCGTGCCCAGCGCTGCGATGTCGAACAGCCCGATCGGCACCCGGCGCGCGGCGGAATGGGCGATCACCGTCTGCACTGGAGAGGGCGGCGGCACGGCCGCCGGGGCGGCGTTCGCCGCCACCTTGGCGGCGAAAGCCTCGGCGCTGCCGTGATGGCTCGCCCAGACCTTGGTGAACTCCGCCCCCAGCAGGAAAATCTGCGACGAGTAATAGATCCACAGCAGCACGATCACCAGCGCCCCCGCGGCGCCGTAGCTGCTCGCGACCGAGCTGCTGCCGATATACAGCCCGATCAACGTCTTGCCGACCGTGAACAGGAACGCGGTCGCCACCGCGCCCACCGCCACGTCCTTCCAACGCAGTTGGCGGTCCGGCAGGATCTTGTAGATCGCCGCGAACAGCGCTGAGACCATCAGGAACGACACGGCGAAATTGATGAAGTGCAGCAACGTTTCCCATCCCGGCACGATGCGGTTCATGGTGCTGCCAAGCGCCGTGAGCGCGGCGCTCACCACCAGCGACACCAGCAGCAGGAAGCCCAGCGTCGCCACCAGCC
Source organism: uncultured Acetobacteraceae bacterium (assembly GCA_937873175.1). Taxonomy (GTDB): domain Bacteria; phylum Pseudomonadota; class Alphaproteobacteria; order Acetobacterales; family Acetobacteraceae; genus CAHJXG01. The sequence goes on from CALMVT010000364.1 coordinate 30,996, forward strand.
CCAGGCTCGCCGCCCGCGCCTTGAGATAGCCGGTCACGCTGGTTGCCTGCGGCTCCGCCTTCCAGATCACGTTCAGCGCCGCCTGCATCTCCCCGAACACGCCGGTTGCCGTCACCAGCAGGGTGGCGATGCCGATCACCGTGGCCCAAATGCCGCTCGCCTTGTTGCCGGCGCTGGCGATCATGGCCTGCACCGCCTCCGCCGCCTGGTCGCCCATCATGCCGCGGAGCTGCCCGACCATGGCGCCCTGCGCCGCTTCTGCGCCGAACACCAGCCCGGCAATCGCGATGCAGATCACCAGCACCGGGGCAATGGAGAAGATCGTATAGTAGGCGATGGCCGCGCCGCGGCTCAGCGCCTCGTCCTCGATGTAGTCGGCCACGGTTTCCTGCAGCATCGACCAAATCCTGCCCAGCATGGCGCCCTCATTCCCGCTCGGGCGCCGCGGCCCCATGCCCCGGCTGCCGTTCAGAACCGGCAACGATCACAGCGGCGAACGGTTGCAGGCTACTTCGCCCCGCCCGGCGCCATGAGCGGGCAGCCGCCCTCCCCCATCGGCCGGAACGCCAGGTCGGGCGGAATGGTGGACACCAAGGTGTAAAGGTCCCAGCGCGAAGCGGACTCCGCCTTCGCCTTCACGCGGAACACATACATCGCATGCACCGCCCGGCCGTCCAGGCGCACCGTGACGGTGCCGAACAGCGAGTCCTCGATGGGCGCGCGGCGCATCGCCTCGATCACCTTCTCCCCCTCGACCGTGCCGGCGAGCTTGGCCGCGCGCAGGTAGGCCAGGACGGAGGAATAAACGCCGGCCTGGTTCTCGGTCGGCACGCGGCCGGGCATCCGTTCGGCGAAGCGCCGGGCAAAGGCGCGGGTGGCGTCGTTGAGGTCCCAATAGAACGCCTCGGTCAGCAGCAGGCCCTGCGCCGCTTCCGCCCCTAGCGCGTCCACATCCGTGATCTGGGTGAACAGACCGGCCAGCGTCGCGGTCCGCGTCACGCCGAACTCGGCTGCTTGCTTGGCCGCGTTGATGAAGTCGAGGCCGGTGGACGCAAAGGCGATCACCTTTGCCCCGGACGACTGGGCTTGCAGCAGGTAGGAGGAGAAATCCGTCGTGCCCAGCGGGTGCCGGACCGACCCGGCGACGCTGCCGCCCAGGCGGGCCAGCGCCTCCGTCGTGTCCTGCTCCAGCGCGGCGCCCAGCGCGTAGTCGAAGCCCACGAAGTAGAATGGCCCGGCGTCCTTAAGCGTCCGCGCCGCGCTGTTGCCGAAGGCCCAGGTGTCGAAGGTCCACTGCACCGTGGTCGGCGCGCAGAACTTGCCCGTGAGGTCGGAGGTGCCAACATTGGTGGCGATGAACGCCCGGTGCCGCTGCCGCAGCACGTCGTTGACCGCGAGGCCCACCGACGAGTTGACCGCGTCCGCCACCGCCGCCACGCCCTCCCGGTCCACCCAGGACCGCACGATGGCGCTACCGATGTCCGGCTTGTTCTGATGGTCGCCGTAGACTATCTCGACGCGCTGATCCGGCGCTTCGCGCATGAAGTCCTCGGCCGCGAGTTGCGCCGCCACGACCGACCCGCGGCCGGATTGGTCGCCGAAGGGGCCGGACTGGTCGTTCAGCACGCCGACCTTGATCGGGCTGGGAAGCTGCGCCCCCGCCGGCCGGGACGCGAGCGCCACGGCGGCCAGCAGCAGTCCGAACAACAGGCGCATGGCGGTTTTTCCCTCCCGGCGCCCCCGTGCGCGCCGCGCGTCCCTTATACCCGCAGGCGCTCGGGAATCGACAGGCCAAGCTGGTTCGGCACGTCCCAAACTTCCCGCACCGCCCGCAGCGGGCGGAAGCCGGCGCGCAGGTAGCCCGGCAGCGCCCGCGGATGATCGGCTGTGCAGGTGTTCACCGTGAGCGCCCGCGCGCCCTCGGCAAACGCCGCGTCGATGGCCGCGCGCAGGAACGCGGTGCCGAGGCCCAATCCGGTCACGCTCGGCATCAGGCCAAAGTAGCTGAGGTTGAACGCCGGGCTTTGCCGCCGGTCCAGCTCGAAGAACCCGGCCGGCTCGCCGCCCCGGTAAAGCACGGTGATGGACACCGCCGGGTCGCGCAACAGGCTTTCCAGCGTCGCGTCGGACAGCGACCGGCGCAGCCACCACAGATATGGGCCGCCCACGGTGCCGTAGAGATAGCGGTAGAACGGCACGGTGCAGGCGGCGAGCGTCACCAGGGTGCACCCTTGCGGCAACCGCCGGGGCGGATCGGTCGGACGCTGGTCCATGCGGAGAAAGGTGACGGTGACGACCGCCCGGCTGGTCGGCTGCACGCCGGAAGCCCCGCTCAATCGTCCAGGAAGCTGCGCAGCTTGCGGCTGCGGCTCGGGTGCTTGAGCTTGCGCAGCGCCTTGGCCTCGATCTGGCGGATGCGCTCGCGGGTCACGTTGAACTGCTGGCCGACCTCTTCCAGCGTGTGGTCGGTGTTCATGCCGATGCCAAAGCGCATGCGCAGCACCCGTTCCTCGCGCGGCGTCAGACTGCTCAGCACCCGCGTGGTCGCTTCCCGCAGGTTGGCCTGGATCGCGGCGTCGAGCGGGATCACCGCCGCCTTGTCCTCGATGAAGTCGCCGAGGTGGCTGTCCTCCTCGTCGCCGATCGGCGTCTCCAGGCTGATCGGCTCCTTGGCGATCTTCAGCACCTTGCGCACCTTTTCCAAGGGCATGCCGAGCTTTTCCGCCAATTCCTCCGGCGCCGGCTCGCGCCCGATCTCGTGCAGCATCTGCCGGCTGGTGCGGACCAGCTTGTTGATCGTCTCGATCATGTGGACCGGGATGCGTATGGTGCGCGCCTGGTCGGCGATGCTGCGGGTGATCGCCTGACGTATCCACCACGTCGCATAGGTGCTGCACTTGTAGCCGCGGCGATACTCGAACTTGTCCACCGCCTTCATCAGCCCGATGTTGCCTTCCTGGATCAAGTCCAGGAACTGCAGCCCGCGGTTGGTGTACTTCTTGGCGATGGAGATCACCAGGCGCAGGTTCGCCTCGATCATCTCCTTCTTGGCCCGCGCGCTGTCCCGCTCCCCGCGGCTCACCGTGGCATAGACCCGGCGGAACTCGCTGATCGGCAGCCCGGCCTCCGACGCCACGACGCCGATCTTGGCGCGGATCTCCTGGATGCCGTCCATGTGCCGGGCGACGAACGCCTTCCACTGCTTGCCCGGCAGCGCGCCGACGCGCTCCAGCCAGTTCGGGTCCAGCTCATAGCCGCGGTATTCGCGCAGGAACTCGTCGCGCCCGACCTTGGCCGCCTCCGCCATGCGCAGCAACTGGCCTTCCAGCCCGTTCAGCCGCTGGCTGATCTGCTTGAGCTGGACCACCAGCTCCTCGATGCGGTTGTTGTGCAGCCGGACCTGCTCGACCCGGCCGACCAGCTCATCCCGCTGCTTCTCGTAGGTGTGCTCGGACCGGAGGTTCATCTCCTCGCCGGAGGTGATCGTTTCCAGCCGCTTGGCCTGAACCTTGTGCAGCTTCTTGTAAAGGCCCTCGATCTCCTCGAAGTTCGCCAGCACCTCGGGCTTCAGCTTTTCCTCAAGCGCGGACAGCGACATGCCAGGACCCTCGCCCTCCGCGTCCTCGTCCATGTCCTCGGCCGGCTCGAACGCCTCGGCGACGGTTTCGGCCTCTGCCGGCTCGCCGCCCGTGGCCTCCTTGGGGCCGCCCTGGGTCGCTTCCAGGTCGACGATGTCGCGCAGCAGCATGCGCCCGGCCTTCAGGCTTTCATGCCAGGTGATGATGGCGCGGAAGGTCAGCGGGCTTTCGCAGAGGCCGCCGATCATCATGTCGCGCCCGGCCTCGATGCGCTTAGCGATGGCGATCTCGCCTTCGCGCGACAGCAGCTCGACGCTGCCCATCTCGCGCAAGTACATGCGCACCGGGTCGTCGGTGCGGCCGAGGTTCGCCTCATCGACGTTGCCGGTCGGCTCGTCCACGTCCTTTTCGTCCTCGCCGTCGGCCTTTTCGACCTTGGCCGGGGCTTCCGGGTCCTCGTTGTCCTCGCTTTCGACGACCTGGATGCCCATCTCGCTGAGCATCGCCATCACGTCCTCGATCTGCTCCGAGCTGTTCTGGTCGGAGGGCAGGACGGCGTTCAGCTCGTCAAAGGTGATGTAGCCGCGCTCCCGGCCGCGGGCGATTAGGCGCTTAACGGCGACCGCGTTGGTGTCAAGCAGCGTGGTGTCGCCGTCCTGGTCGGCCGGCGCTGCATCGGCGGTCGCGGCTTGCTTGGTCGCCATGGATTAGGACACTCCAAAAATGCGTGCGGCGCGGCGGCCCGCGCGGCACATCAGGGTTCAGCCTCGGTGCCCTCATTGGGCACAAGCAACGCTTCGCGGGCGTTGCAAAGCGCGATCAGGCGGCGCTGCGCTGCCTCGTCATCCGGCCGGTCTTTGAAGGCCCGGCTTGCCGCCGCCACTTCCTCGTCCAGCTGCGAACGGTGCATCAGTCCGAAAATATGCCACCAGCCGGCCTCCGCCTCCGCGGGCATGGCGTCGGCGTGGGCACAGGCCGGCAAGCGATAGGGCACCGACGCCAGGGCCTGGGCCGCCTCTTCCATTGCACCAGATGCGTTCAGGTGGGACAGCAAGGCAGCGGAATCAAGCACATTTCGCTCGCAAGCATGCAAGATCGCGTCGCGCAGCCTTGACATGGCGGGCGAAAGCTCAAGGGCCGCGAACGCTTCCTCAACGTCGCGCAGCAGGTCCGGGTGGAGCAGCAAAATCGCCACGAGGCACCGCCCGCGCTCGGCCTGCGTCGCGTCCAGGGTGGAGGGCGTGCGTGCCGGCCGGGCTTTTGGCGGCGCGGCTTTCCCGGGGCGCTTGCGGCTGGCGTAGAACCGGTCCAGCAGGGCACCGCGATATTCTGTGGCGAGCGAGCGGTCGGCGATGCGTCCCGCCGCTGCGATCAGCCGGGCGCGCAGCGCCGCCCGCTGCTCCGGCGTGTCGCCGCTTCCCTGCTCGCGCACCAGGTCGAACAGCGCCTCCGACAGCGGGCGCGCGCCGTCCAGAACGGTTTGGAACGCCGCCGGGCCGCGCTTCCTGATCAGCGTATCCGGGTCCTCGCCGCCCGGCAGCGCCGCGAGCCGCAAGGTGCGCTCCGGCGTCAGCAGCGACAGGCAAAGCTCGGCCGCACGGGCGGCGGCGCGGGCGCCGGCGGCGTCGCCGTCGAAGCACAGCACCGGGTCGGGCGACAGCCGCCACAGTTCTTCCAACTGCTCCTCCGTCAGCGCGGTGCCGAGCGGCGCCACCGCGCCCACAAACCCCGCCCCGTGCAGCGCGATCACGTCCATGTAGCCTTCGGCCACCACCAAAGGCTGCCCGGTCCGCAGCCCGGCGCGCGCCAGGTCCAGCGCATACAGGTTGCGCTTCTTGGAGAACACGGGGCTTTCCGGCCCGTTGATGTACTTGGGCTTGGCGTCGCCCAGCGTGCGCCCGCCGAAGCTCACCAGCCGCCCGCGGCGGTCGCGGATCGGGAAGGTGACGCGGTTCCAATACAGTTCGCGCGAGGTGCCGTCCTCGGCTTCCCGCAGCAGCCCGGCTTCTCCCATGCGAATGCGCTCGACGCCGGCGCGCGCCAGTTCGGCCGGGAGGGCGCCGCGCCCGTCGCCGCTCCAACCCAGGCCGAACCGAGCGATCAACTCGGGCGACAAGCCGCGACGCTGCAGGTAGTCGAGCGCCGCCGCGCCCTCCGGCTCGTGCAGGCGGCGGACGAAGCTGGCCTGCGCCAGATCCAACACTCCGTGCAGATCCAGGCGCTGCCGCTCGGCCTCCGCGGCGCGAGGCGACGGTTTCGGCACTTCCAGCCCGGCCTCGCCCGCCAGCCGTTCCACGGCTTCGGGAAAGCCGGCGCCCTCGCTCTGCATGACGAAGCTGATGGCGTCGCCATGCGCGCCGCAACCGAAGCAATGGAAATGGTCGTCATACACATGGAAGCTCGGCGACTTCTCGCCGTGGAACGGGCAGCAGCCTTTCCAGTTGCGGCCCGCCTTCGTCAGCTTGACCCGGCGCCCGATCAGCGCCGAGAGCGGCGTGCGCGCCCGCAACTCGTCGAGAAAGGCCGGGGGCAGCGGCATCAGGCGGACAAGCGCGCCCGCACCAGCGGCCCGGCCCGGCCCAGGTCCAGCGCCGCGCCGTGCGCCGCCTTCAGCGCTGCCATCACCCGGCCCATGTCCTTGGGCGAGGCTGCGCCGGTTTCCACCACCACGGCCTCCACCGCCGCCAGGAGGTCCGCATCGCCCATCTGCTGCGGCAGGAAACCTTCGATCACCGCGATCTCCGCTTCCTCCTTGGCGGCCAACTCCGGCCGGTTGCCTTGGCGATACAACTCGACGGACTCGCGCCGGGACTTCACCATGCCGCGCAGCATCGAGAGCACCTCGTCGTCGGGGATGGCGGTCACGCCCTTGGGCCGGGCGGCGATGTCGAGGTCCTTGAGCCGGGCGAGGATCATGCGCAGCGTCGAGGTGCGCGCGGCATCCCCCGCCCGCATCGAGGCTTTCAACCCGTCGCTGAACATCTCGCGCAATGCCATCGTTTCGGTCCAGTGCTGTTGCAGATGTTCATATAGAATGCTGGGTTGCCAAGGAGAAGTTTGCCCGGAAAACATCTCCGGCGATTTTCTCCCCGTGTTGCCCTGGTAAGTTATTTCCCATACGCTGCGGCCATGGCCAGCATCGACGAGATCATCGACCAGCTCGGCGGACCCGATGCGGCGGCCCGGCTCACCGGCGTGGGAACCGAGGCGGTCCGCAAATGGCGGCAGGCCCGCGCCGTCCCAAGCAAGCACTGGGCCGCGGTGATTGCCGCGACCGGGCTGCCGCTTTCCGCCCTGTCGGGCATCCCAACGGAGGAGGCCCCCATGCCCGAACCCACCCCTTCTGCGGCCGAAACGCCCCACGGCGCCACAGCCGCCCTCGTGTTGGCAGACGGCACCGTGTTCTGGGGCCGCGGCTTCGGCGCGCATACCCACGGGACTGGCGGGGGCGGGCGTGTCGGCGAGGTGTGCTTCAACACCGGCATGAGCGGCTACCAGGAAACCCTGACCGACCCGTCCTATGCCGGGCAGATCATCACCTTCACCTTTCCGCATATCGGCAACACCGGTTGCAACGCCGAAGATTTGGAGGCGGCCACGATCGCCGCCTTGGGCCTGGTGGTGCAGCAGGACGTGACGGAGCCGAGCAACTGGCGTTCAACCCAGGGGCTTGACGCTTGGCTGCGCTCCTGCAGCGTGCCCGGCATCGCCGGGGTGGACACCAGGGCGCTGACCATCCGCATCCGGGACGCAGGGGCGCCGCATGGGGTGATCGCGTATCCCGCCGAGGGCCGTTTCGACCTTCCAGCGCTGCAGGCGCAGGCGCGGGACTGGCCGGGACTGGAGGGCTTGGACCTCGCGAAGCAGGTAAGCTGCACGCAGACCTACACTTGGGAAGAGGGCACCTGGGCCTGGCCGGACCGCCACGCCGCGCCGGCGCCGCGGCATCACGTGGTGGCCGTGGACTACGGCGCCAAGCGCAACATCCTGCGCAGCCTGGCCGCCGCCGGGTGCCGGGTCACGGTGGTGCCGGCGACGGCCAGCGCCGAGGACATCCTGCGCCATGCCCCCGACGGCGTGTTCCTGTCGAACGGCCCCGGCGACCCGGCCGCCACCGCCGCCTACGCCGTTCCGGCGATCCAGGGCGTGCTGGACCGCGGCGTGCCGCTGTTCGGCATCTGCCTGGGCCACCAGTTGCTGGCGCTGGCCTTGGGCGGCCGGACCTATAAGCTCGACCGCGGCCACCGGGGCGCGAACCAGCCGGTGAAGGACCTGGCGACCGGGCGCGTCGAGATCACCGCGCAGAACCACGGCTTCGCGGTGGAAGACAGCAGCCTGCCGCCCGACGTGCGCGTCACCCATGTCAGCCTGTTCGACGGCAGCAACGAGGGCATCGCCTGCGAGGACCGCCGGGCGTTCAGCGTGCAATACCACCCGGAAGCCAGCCCCGGCCCGGCGGACAGCCAGCACTTGTTCCGGCGCTTCGTCGATATGATCGAGCGCGGCCCGGCCGTGGCGATGGAAGGCGCGTAACCATGCCCAAGCGCACCGACATCCGATCCATCCTCATCATCGGCGCCGGCCCCATCGTGATCGGCCAGGCCTGCGAGTTCGACTATTCCGGCGCGCAAGCCTGCAAGGCGCTGCGGGCGGAGGGCTACCGGGTGATCCTGGTCAACTCCAACCCGGCCACCATCATGACCGATCCGGGCCTCGCGGACGCGACCTACATCGAGCCGATCACGCCGGACATCGTGGAAAAAATCATCATCCGCGAGAAGCCGGACACGCTGCTGCCGACCATGGGCGGGCAGACCGCGCTGAACACGGCGATGCGGCTCTACGCCAACGGCGCGCTGGCCCGGCACGGCGTCGAACTGATCGGCGCCAAGGCGGACGTGATCGACCGGGCGGAGGACCGGCTCAAGTTCCGCGACGCCATGGACGAGATCGGCTTGGAAAGTCCGCGCAGCGCCATCGCGCACAGCATGGCAGAAGCGCGCGAGGCGCTGGCCATGACCGGGCTGCCCGCGGTGATCCGCCCGAGCTTCACCCTGGCCGGCACCGGCGGCGGCATCGCCTACAACCGGGCGGAGTTCGAGCAGATCGTCGCCTCTGGCCTTGATGCCAGCCCCACAAATGAGGTGCTGATCGAGGAAAGCGTGCTCGGCTGGAAAGAGTACGAGATGGAGGTGGTGCGCGACAGCGCCGACAACTGCATCATCGTCTGCGCCATCGAGAACGTCGATCCCATGGGCATCCACACCGGGGACAGCGTGACGGTCGCCCCGGCGCTCACGCTGACCGACAAAGAATACCAGATCATGCGCGACGCCAGCATCGCCTGCCTGCGCAAGATCGGCGTCGATACCGGCGGCTCCAACGTGCAGTTCGCGGTTAACCCGGCCGATGGGCGCCTCGTGGTGATCGAGATGAACCCGCGGGTGTCCCGCTCTTCCGCGCTGGCGTCCAAGGCGACGGGGTTCCCCATCGCCAAGGTCGCGGCCAAGCTCGCGGTCGGCTACACGCTGGACGAGCTGGCCAACGACATCACCCGCACCACGCCCGCGAGCTTCGAGCCGACCATCGACTACGTCGTGGTCAAGATCCCCCGGTTCACATTCGAGAAATTCCCCGGCACCCCGGCCCTGCTCACCACCAGCATGAAGTCGGTGGGCGAGGCCATGGCCATCGGGCGCAGCTTCGCGGAAGCCTTGCAGAAAGGCCTGCGCAGCATGGAAACCGGGTTCAGCGGCCTTGATCCGGTGGAGCCGCCGGGCGACGGCGGACATGATGCGTTCCGCGCCGCCTTGTCCACCCCGCGGCCGGACCGGCTGCTGATGGCGGCGCAGGCGCTGCGGGCGGGGCTGTCGGTGGAGGATATCCACGACACCTGCAAGTTCGACCCGTGGTTCCTCCGCCAATTGGAGCGCATCGTGCAGGCGGAGCGCGGCGTGACCGCCTCCGGGCTGCCGAGCGACGCCACGGGAATGCGGCGGCTCAAGGCGATGGGCTTCTCCGACATCCGCCTCGCGGCGCTGGCCGGCAGCACGGCGGAAACGGTGGCCGCCGCCCGGGCCCGGCTCGGCGTGCAGCCGGTGTATAAGCGCATCGACACCTGCGCCGCGGAGTTCGCCTCCGCCACGCCCTACATGTACTCGACCTATGAGGGCGGCTTCGGCACCCCGTCTTGCGAGAGCGCGCCCACGGAACGCAAAAAGGTCGTGATCCTCGGCGGCGGGCCGAACCGCATCGGCCAGGGCATCGAGTTCGACTATTGCTGCGTCCACGCCGCCTATGCGCTGCGCGACGCCGGGTTCGAGACGGTGATGGTCAACTGCAACCCGGAAACGGTGAGCACCGACTACGACACCTCCGACCGGCTGTACTTCGAGCCGCTGACTGCCGAAGAGGTCATCGCCCTGGTGCGCAAAGAGCAGGAGCGAGGCGAGGTCCTGGGCTGCATCGTGCAGTATGGCGGGCAAACGCCGCTAAAGCTCAGCCAGGCGCTGTCCGCCGCCGGCATCCCCATCCTGGGCACCAGCGCCGATGCCATCGACATCGCGGAGGACCGGGAGCGGTTCCAGGTCCTGCTGCAGCGTCTCGGCCTGCGCCAGCCGGAGAACGGCACCGCGCGCTCGGCCGCGGAGGCGGAGGCGATCGCCGAGCGTGTCGGCTACCCCGTGGTGATCCGCCCGTCCTACGTGCTGGGCGGGCGGGCCATGGAGATCGTGCACGAGCGCGCCGGGCTGCACCGCTACATGCGCGAAGCCGTGCGGGTGTCCGGCGACAACCCTGTGCTGATCGACCGCTACCTGAATGACGCCATCGAGGTCGATGTGGACTGCATCTCGGACGGCCAGACCGTCTACGTCGCGGGCGTCATGGAGCACATCGAGGAAGCCGGCATCCATTCCGGCGACAGCGCCTGCTCCCTGCCGCCCTACTCGCTGTCCCCGTCCACGGTGACGGAACTCAAGGCGCAGACGGAGGAGATGGCCCGGGCGCTCGGCGTGGTCGGGCTGATGAACGTGCAATACGCGATCAAGGACGGCGTGGTGTATGTGCTGGAGGTCAACCCGCGGGCGTCGCGCACCGTGCCGTTCGTGGCCAAGGCGACCGGCGTGCCGGTGGCCAAGATCGGCGCCCGCGTGATGGCCGGCGCCCGGCTCAGCGAGTTCCGCCTGGACGACCAGGCCATCGCGCCCCATGTTGCGGTGAAGGAGGCGGTGTTCCCCTTTGCCCGCTTCGTGGGCGTCGATACCATCCTGGGTCCGGAGATGAAGTCCACCGGCGAGGTCATGGGGCTGGACGCCAGCTTCGAGCGGGCTTTCGCCAAGTCGCAGCTCGGCGCCGGGGTGAAGCTGCCAGACGTTGGCACGGTGTTCCTGTCGGTGCGGGACGTGGACAAAGTGGGCCTCGTGCCCATGGCCCGGCGGCTCACCGACATGGGGTTCTCGATCCTCGCCACCCGCGGCACGGCAGCGCGAATCCGGGACGCAGGGCTGGCAGTGCGGGTGGTGAACAAGGTGCTGGAAGGGCGTCCGCATTGCGTGGACGCGATCCGCTCCGGCGAGGTGCAATTGGTCATCAACACCGCCGGGTCCGCGCAGTCGGTGACGGACAGCTTCGACATCCGGCGCAGCGCGCTGTTGCATGGAGTGCCGCATTACACCACCATCGCAGGGGCGCGGGCGGCGGTGCACGCCATCGCGGCGCTCAAGGCGGGGACGCTTGAAGTCGCACCGCTCCAGTCTTACTTTCGCGGATCATTTTAACGTGGTCGCGGCCACGCAAACGTAAACTACGGGACGGCGCATTTTGCAGAAGTTTCCCATGACCGCGCCCGGCTTGCTTCGGCTGGAGGAAGAGTTGCGCCACCTGAAATCGGTGGAGCGCCCGTCGATCATCCGCGCCATCGCTGAAGCGCGCAGCCACGGCGACCTGAGCGAGAACGCGGAGTATCACGCGGCACGCGAACGCCAGTCCTTTATCGAGGGCCGGGTGATCGAGCTGGAGGAGATCGTCTCGGCCGCCGAGGTGATTGACCCGAGCAGCCTGTCCGGCGACCAGGTGAAGTTCGGCGCACACGTCAAGCTGGTGGACGAGGAAACCGACAAGGAAGCCACCTACCAGATCGTCGGCGTGCACGAGGCGGACATCAAGCAGGCGCGGCTCAGCATCTCGTCGCCTTTGGCCAAGGCGCTGATCGGCAAGAAGATCGGTGACACCGTGTCCGTCCCGGCGCCGGGCGGGGACCGCACATACGAGATCCTGCAAGTTCAATACATCTAAGCAACATTTCGTGCTAAGCATCATCCTGCGGAGCGTGCTTACACGGAGCAGGTAAGATGATGCGTCTTCAACTCCAAAGCAGGCATTTGTGGCGCAAGCCACGGATGCCTGCCTAGGGTGCCGCCCATGATCGGGTTGGCGGACATCGAAGCGGCGGCCGGGCGCATCGCGGGGAAGATCCTGCGCACCCCGGCGCTGCCGTCCCACGCGGTTAGCCGCGCGACCGGCGCGCGGGTGACGTTGAAGCTTGAGAACCTGCAGGCCATCGGCTCCTTCAAGGAACGGGGCGCGGCGAACCGCCTGGCCTTGCTGACCGAAGCCGAGCGCCGTGCCGGCGTCGTCGCGATGTCCGCCGGCAACCATGCCCAGGCGGTCGCGCGCCATGCCTCCCTGCTCGGCATCCGCGCCACCATCGTCATGCCGGTGTTCACGCCCTCCACCAAGGTCATGCGCACCCGCGGCTGGGGCGCGGAGGTCGTGCTGCACGGGGAGAACCTGCTCGAAGCTTCCCGCCACGCGCACATGCTGGCGGACCGGGACGGCCTGGTGTTCGTGCACCCCTACGACGACCCGGCGGTGATGGCCGGCCAGGGCACGCTGGCGCTGGAATTCCTGCAAGACGCGCCGGACCTGGACGTCCTGGTGATTCCGGTGGGCGGCGGCGGCATGATCTCCGGCTGCGCCGCGGCGGCGGTCGCCCTGCGCCCGGGCATCGAGGTGATCGGGGTGGAGGTCGCGGCCTACGCCTCGGTCAGCCAGACGCTGGCCGGGGAGACCGTGCAGACCGGCGGCGCCACCATCGCGGAGGGCATCGCCGTGCACACGCCCGGCACGCACTGCCTGGAAGTGATCCGCGCCCACGTGTCCGACGTGCTGGTGGTGCCGGAGCGGGTGGTGGAGGACGCCATCGCGCTGCTGGCGGAGGGCGCGAAGCAAGTGGCGGAGGGCGCCGGCGCCGCCGGCGTCGCGGCGCTGCTGGCGCACCCGGCGCGGTTCGCCGGGCGGCGGGTAGGCATCCCGGTGTGCGGCGGCAATATCGACGGGCGGATTCTGGCGAACGTGCTGCTGCGCGGCCTGCTGCGCGACGGGCGGCTGCTGCGGCTCACCATGGCGATCCCCGACCGGCCCGGCGTGCTCGCCGACATCGCCGGGCGCATCGGCGGGTCCGGCGGCAACATCATCGAGGTGATCCACCAGCGCCTGTTCGACGCGCCCAGCGTGCAGGCGGCGGAGCTGGAATTGATGATCGAGGCGCGCGACCCCGCCCACGCCGACGCCATCGTGCAGTCGCTGGCCGGCACTTACGTGGTGCGCAGGGCGTAGCTGAACGGTCGTTCGATGCGCCGGGCGTAGCGGCGCGCGGCGGCGCGTGGTAGGACCGCGCGCCATGCCAGACAGCCCGTTTCTGATCGAGGCCGCGGCCCGCGGCTTCATCCACCAGGCCACGGACGAGGCCGCACTCGACGCGGCGCTGCGGGCCGGGCCAGCGAAATCGCGCAGCGATTTGCGCGAGGTTGCGGGCTACATCGGCTTCGACTGCACCGCCGACAGCCTGCATGTGGGGAACCTGGTGCAGATCATGCTGCTGCGCCTCCTGCAGCGGCACGGCCACCGCCCCGTGGTCCTGATGGGCGGCGGCACCACGCGCATCGGCGACCCGTCCGGCAAGGACGAAGCCCGGCAGATGCTGTCCGATGCGCAGATCGCCGCCAACATGGCGGGCATCCGCGGCTGCATTTCCCCGTTCGTCCGGTTCGGTGACGGCCCGGCGGATGCCGTCATGCTGAACAACGCCGAATGGCTGGACGGCCTGAGCTACATCGGCCTGCTGCGCGACGTCGGCCCGCATTTCACCGTGAACCGCATGCTGACTTTCGACAGCGTGCGCCTGCGGCTGGAGCGGGAGCAGCCACTGACCTTCCTTGAGTTCAACTATATGATCCTGCAGAGCTTCGACTTCCGCGAGCTGCACCGACGTCACGGCGTGGTGCTGCAGATGGGCGGGTCGGACCAGTGGGGCAACATCGTCTCGGGCGTGGAACTGGTGCGGCGGACGGAGGGGCGGCAGGTGTTCGGCTTGACCACGCCGCTGATCACCACGAGCAGCGGCGCGAAGATGGGCAAGACCGCCCGCGGCGCGGTGTGGCTCGCGGCCGGGCGGCTGTCGCCGTATGACTATTGGCAGTTCTGGCGCAACACGGAGGACGGCGACGTGGGGCGGTTCCTGCGGCTGTTCACCGATGTGCCGCTTGACGAGATCGCCCGGCTGGAAGCGCTGCCCGGCGCCGGGATCAACGAGGCGAAGAAGGTGCTGGCGACGGAAGCCACCGCCCTGCTGCACGGACGCGAGGCGGCGGAAGCGGCGGCCGAGACGGCGCGGCGGGCGTTTGAGGAGGGCGTGGCCGCGGACACGCTGCCGACGCATTGGGTGGCCGGGGCGGACCTCGCGGCGGGGATCATGGCGATCCGGCTGTTTGCCGATAGCGGGTTGGCGTTGAGCCTTGGGGAAGCGCGGCGGCTGATCCGGGGCGGGGGCGCGCGGGTGAATGACGCGGCGCTCAAGGACGAGGCGGCAGTGGTGACGGAGGCGGACCTGCGGGACGGGGCGGTGAAGCTCTCGGCGGGCAAGAAGCAGCATCGGTTGGTGCGGGTCGTCAAATGAGGTTGCATCATAGATGTTTAAGAGTAGCAGTGCTATAGGCTGAAGTTTGGTTTTCGGCCTATTGCGAACCGACGTTCAAGAAGACCATGATGAGCACCGCCACGCAAACGGCTCCCAAATGCTGTCGCACATTCATATTGGAGTTGCCGACTTCGCCCGTGCCCTGACGTTCTACTCTGGCGTCATGGACAGGCTTGGCTGCGTTCTCAAGTTCGCGGAGCCAGAGATACCTTGGGCTGGGTGGATGCAAGCGGGTAAGCCTCGGCCATTGTTCCTGATCGGACGTCCGTTCAACGGGCAAGCTGCAAGTCCCGGCAACGGGCAGATGGTTGCACTCCTCGCCCCCGATCGGGACGCCGTCAATGAATGCTACTCCTGGGCGCTCGATAACGGAGCGACAGATGAGGGCGCCCCGGCACTACGGCCAAACTACCATCCTCACTATTACGGAGCGTATTTCCGCGATCCGGACGGCAACAAGCTTTGCGTTTGCTTCCATGATCCGGTCGAGGATCCTTCTCCGTAAGTCCGCTTCTCACGCATGCAACAAGCTGCGTGTTTGCGCCCGTTCCTTTTTAACTTTTTGCAGCCTGGCGAAAAGGTGCAAAAGGCAGGTCATGATACGTGCGTCATGCCATTGCGGCTCCGTTTGCCTAGAGATCGCCGTTCCACCAACGGAGGTCACCGAGTGCAATTGCTCAATATGCCGCCGCTACGGCGTGCTATGGGCCTACTACGCGCCGAGCCAAGTAGGTCTCATGCCTGTGGGCGCGGTCACGGACACTTATGTCTGGGATGACCGGTCCATCGTATTCCACCGCTGCCGTAGCTGCGGCTGCGTAACGCACTGGGCGGCCGTCGATCCCGGGCGCGACCGAATGGGCGTGAACGCCCGGTTGTTGGATCCGCAGGTGTTGGCGCAGGCGCGGGTGCGGCACCTCGATGGCGCCGGCACGGAGCAGTATATCGACTGACCCTCCCAGCGCGTCCTACGGCTGCGTTCAAGCCCTACTGTCCCACCGCCGTCCCTTCCCGCCGCGGATCGGCCCCGCCTTCCAGCCCATCCAGCACCACCTTGATCAAGCTCAACCCGCTGGTCAGCACCGAAGGCGCCTCCGGAATGCTCCACCCCAGCGCCGTCAACCCCGGGATCAAGCTGCGCACGTCGAACGGCCCGATCAGCCCGGTGGTCCCGGCCGGCGCACCGCCGGGCTGACCCGGCGGGATGTTGTCGGAGAACAGCGATTCCAGCGTCGTCTGCCCCGTGTTGTTGTTCTGGAAATGCGCCTGGTTCGCCGCCTGTTGCGGGTCGAGGCCGAAATCGACCATCGCGACGACGGATTGCGTCGTGGTGCCGATGATGGACGCGCCGCCGGGCGAGCCGGCGACAAAGGCGGGCTTGCCGTCCGCCGTGAACACGATCGTCGGCGCCATCGAACTGCGCGGGCGCTTGCCGCCCTGCACGCGGTTGGCGACCGGCGCGCTGTCGGGGCCGGGGTCGAAGGAAAAGTCGGTCAGCTCGTTGTTAAGGACGAACCCGTCCACCAGGCGGTTGTTGCCGAACGCGCTTTCCACCGTGATGGTCTGAGACACCATGTTGCCGAAGCGGTCGATAACGGAACTATGGCTGGTGCCGCCGAACCGCGGCGGGGACACGTCGGCGGTGCCGGCCGCGCCCACGGAGGGCGGCGTGCCGGCGGTGGCCAAGCCCGGCGCCAGCGGCCCCGTCGTCAGCAGCGCCGCCCGGGTGTCCAGGTAGCCCGGGTCGATCAGCCCGGCCGTCGGCACCGGAACATAGGCCGGGTCCGCGACGTAAAGGCTGCGGTCGGCGAAGGCAAGGCGGTTGGCCTGCAGAAAGGCGTGAACCGTTTGCACGTCGTTCGGCCCCAGCGCCTGGAGGTCCAGGTGGCCGAGGATGCCCAGGATCTGCAGCTCTGCAATGCCGCCGGAGGATGGCGGCCCCATGCTGCACACGACATAAGCGCGGTAGGGTCCGCAGACCGGCGTGCGCTCGATGACCTTGTAGCTGTCGAGGTCGGCCAGCGTCATGGACCCGGCGCCGCCGGCGCGGGCGTCGGTCGTGACCGCGGCCACGATGTCGCGGGCGACCGGCCCGCCGTAGAACGTTTGCGGCCCGATAAAGGCGATGCGGGCCAGCGTCTGCGCATAGGCCGGGTTGCGCAGCACCGTCCCGGCCGGCTTGCCGCTGCCGTCGGGGTTGAGGAAGGAGGCGCGCGCGTTGTCATCCTGCGCCAAGGCGGCCTTGTAGCTGTCGATGGATGCGGCCAAGCGCGGGCTGATGACGAAGCCCCCGATCGCCAGCTCGATCGCCGGCAGCAGCGCGACGGCCAGCGGCTTCGACCCGTACTGGCGCGACACGGTTTCCCACAGCTTCACCGTGCCCGGCACGCCCACGGAGCGCCCGCTGAACACCGCCGTGTTGAAATCAAGCGCCTGGCCGGCGGCGTTGTGGAAGTAATACCCGTTCGCCGCCCCCGGCGCGGTTTCCCGGGCGTCGAAGCTCGTCACCTTCTTGGCCGCGGCGTCGTAGTACATCATGAACCCGCCGCCGCCGATGCCGGTCGCCTGCGGCTCGGTGAGGCCCAGCACCGCCTCCACCGCGATGGCCGCGTCGATGGCGTTGCCGCCGGCCCGCAGCACCCGGGCGCCGGCCGCGGAAGCGAGCGGGTTGGCACTGACCACCATCTCCTGCGTCGTGGTGGCTTTGGAGCGAAGCGTGAGCTGCGCGGCCGCCGGGCCGGCCGCGGCGAAGGCAGAGGCCGCAAGGAGGGCAATGGCCAGAGACGTTCTCATGTGCCCCGCCCCCCTCAAGCGCCCATCTTGCCGGCGAAATCTCCCATGTCGGATGCCACGACGTCCCATTCGCCACCCGGCGCGAGATCCCGGGCCTGGTGCGGCCCGTACTCGCTGCGGCGGGCGATGAAGCCGGTGCGCAGGCCTAGGCGCTGCGCCGCCAGGAGGTCGTCGTTGTGCGCGGCGCACAGCATGACCTGCGCCGGGTCGAGCGCCAGGAGGTCGCAGGCGCCGAGGTAGGTTTCGGGGTCCGGCTTATAGTGCCGGAACACCTCCGCGCACAACACGAGGTCCCAGGGCAGGCCCTGGGCGCGGGCCATATCGACCAGCAGCGCGACGTTGCCGTTGGACAGCGGGCTGAGGATGAATTGCCGCCGCAGCCGCAGGAGGCCCGGCACGCTGTCCGGCCAGGGCCGCAGGCGGTGCCAGCCGCGGTTGATCCATTCCATGTCCTCGGGCGTTTGCCCGGTCAGGCCGAAGCGCGGCGCAAGCTCCGCCAGGCTGGCCCGGTGCAGGGCGTCCAAATTGGTCCACGGCAGCTCGCCGCGCCGCACTCGGCCCATGGACGGCGCGTAGGCGCCGCGCCAGGCATCAACAAGGCCAGGCCAATCCACCGCGAGGCTTCGCGCGGCGCCCCAGGCGCCCAGTTCCTCAATCAGGCTGCCGCGCCAGTCCACCACGGTGCCGAACACGTCGAACAGGATTGCGCGCACATCCATCACAGGTGCCCCCGCGGCCGGGCCGCCGCTCAATTGAACATGCGGAACAGGCCCCGCAGGAAGCCCGGCGTCAAGGCCGAGAGCGGGTTCACCGACACCGACGGGTCAGCCAGCGGCCCGCGGATCGCGTAGTTGACCGCGAACAGCCCGCCGCCCTGCTCCGCGCTGAACAGCCGGCCCAGCAACGGGATGCGCCCAAGCGCCGAGTTCAGCGCGTAGGCCGGCACCACCGTGCCCTGCAGGTCGATCGTCTTGCGCGTCGCATCGACCCGGCCCCGCGCGGTGAGGCCCAGCGACGCGCTGAACGCCTGCGCGTCGGTCAATTCCAGCACGTCGCCGTCCCAGCGGAACGGGGCGTTGAGCCGCGTAAAGGCGAGGCCCGGCCCGCTCATCGCCTCGCCGATGCCGTAGATGGTGAGCGCCTGCAGCAGCTTGCCCACCGCCGGGGCGTCGCGGACGGAGAACTGCCGCAAATCCGCCGTGCCCGACAGCACGGACACCGGGGCGCTGTCGTCGAAGCGCCCATCCACGGCAAGCTGCCCGCCATCCACGGTTGTCAGCAAACCCAGCGCCCGCAGCAGCGCCCCGCCATCCGCCGCGCGCAGGCTGACCTCGCGCCCGTTGCCCTGCGGCTTGACGCTGGCTTGCAGCCGCTCCGGCCCGGCGGACTGCGCTTGCAGCGCGCGCAGGCGGCGGCCGTCGCTTTCGGCATGGGCGTTGACGGTGGCGAGGCTGCGCCCCTCGGCCAGCAGCACCCGGTCAAAGGCCGCGTCCATGATCCAGGGCGTGCTGTCATTGTTGGCGACGCCCTTCCGTACTGGCCTGTCGGCAAGCACGCCGGACAGGTCGAGCGCCGTGCCGGTCAGCTTGGCGCGGATCGGCTGGCCCGGCGCGTCGGGGAACCGGACCTCGCCGCGCGCCTGCGTTGCCCCAAGCAAAATGGGATTCAGCACCAGCAAGCCCGGCTTGTCGCCCAACATCTCGGCCCGCCCGCGCACCTGCAGGCCCGGCCCCTGCGCCTGGATGTCGCTGATCCCCTGCAGCCGGTCGCCGCGGAGCAGCAGCCGCGCGCCGGCCGAAGCCGCCTGTCCCACCGGCTTGGCCCAGCCGGCAAGGGCCAGCGCCGCGTCGCGCAGGTCGGCCTGCACCCGCACCTCGCCCTGGCCGTCGCGCTGCGCCTGATAGGCCGCGTTGAAGCCGGCGGCGCCCGTGCCGATCACCCCTCCGGCGTCCAGCCCGGCGGCGGCGAGCTGCGGCCCCGTCGCAGCGCCGGACGCCGTCGCCCGCTGCACGACTTGGGACGGCGGACCCGGCCGGAAATCCATGTCCACCGAAAGCGCCGCCGGGATGCCGCCGACGGTTCCGCGTCCCGACGCTTTGAGCGCGTCCGCCGTCACGTCGATGGCGATGTCGCCGCGGTCCAGGTCCCGCCCGGCCACCAAGCCGCCCAGCCGCAGCCCGCTCAGTTGCCCTTGCGCATGGATCACGACCTGGCTGAACTCAAGATGCTCCTCCAAGGGCAGGTTGACGCTCAGCTTGCCCGCCAGCGACCCCGCCGGGTTGCGCACCGGGATGGGATGGCGGTCCAGCAGATGCAGCCGCGGGTGCCGCAGCAGGGTCAAGAGTTCCGGCACCGAGGCCGCCACGTCGGCGTTCACCGAAAGGAACTGGTCCTTCACCGAAAGCCCGGTGATCCGCACGACACCGTTGGACAACTGCCCGGCGCCTTGCCGCGCGCTCGGCACGGTGATCTCGATGGCGTCGGGGCCGGGGATGCTCAGCAGCGCCTGGGCGTGCTCAATGGGCGGCACCGGGCGCAGCCAATGGATGGTCACGTTGTCGCCCTGCAAGGTGCCGCCGGCCGCCACCAGCTTGACCCGGGACAGGTCCGGAGCCGCTTCCAGGCTCAGCGTGACCTGGCCATCCCGCGCCGTTCCCGCCGTGATGTTCTCCGCGATCCATGGGCGCGCATGCCCGCCCCATGCGGCGGGCCACAGCTTCGGCAGGTCCGCAAAGGCCAGGTGATCCACGGTCAGCGCCAGGTCGGCGCGCAGCCCGCCTGCCCGCCGCGTCGCCCGGCCCGTGGCGCCCAGCGTCGTGTTCCAACCGCCGGCCGGGGACGCGACCACCACCTGCAGGCGGGACAGCGCCACGCGGTCCGGCAAGGTCCAGGCGGCTGCGTCCCACTCGCCTGTCGCGTCGAGCGTCAGGCCCTCGAATGCCAGCGCCGCTTCCGGCAACCGGGCTTGCCCGCCGCCGGCCGCGGCGTGGATAACTAAGCTGCGGGGCAGCAGTGCGGGGGACAGGGTTGCGGTCGCCGAAAGCTCCATCGCCGCATCCACCTGCATCGGCGGCGCCAGCGTCGGCAGCGCCGCGGCCAGCGCGGACAGCGACACCGGGGTGGAGGACACGTCGATGCGGGTGCCCTCCTCCGCCAGGTCGGCGCGCAGCGTGAGGATGGAGGCCGCGCCGCCGAGCGCCAGCGCCGCCGTGCCGCTGCCGGC